>CAUTTP010000063.1:0-18109 GCA_963541305.1 uncultured Prevotella sp. | reverse complement strand
GCTCCCTTAACTCCTAAATAAAGAACAACTTGCGGAACATTTGAGGTATCTGTGTCTCAAACTCCATGCGTTGGTGGGTCACCGGATGATAGAAGCAGAGCACGTAGGCGTGCAGGCACAGACGACCGATGGGATCATCACCATTGCCGTATTTGGTATCGCCGCAAACGGGATGCCCCATGTCGGCAGCGTGCACACGTATCTGATTCTTACGCCCTGTCTCCAGTTGGAACTCTACCAAAGAGTGGTCGGCCGTGCGGTTGAGCACACGGAAATGCGTCACGGCATATTTGCCGCCATTGTCTGTGGGACTACTGAACGTGACATAGACCTTATTGTCTTTAAGCCAATTGGCAATGGTTCCTTCGTTGTCCGTCACCTCTCCCGACAACACGGCAACGTAGCGGCGATCGTAAACGATGTTGTGCCAGTCGGCCTCTAACGCCAGCTCCGTCTGCTTATCTTTGGCATAGATCATCAGTCCGCTGGTGTCTCTATCCAGCCGATGCACCACATGAGCAGTGCAACGCTGCTTAGTCGCCTTGAAATAATGATCTAATATGGCCTTTACATTCTGCGGATTCTGACCGACAGGCATCGACAAGATGCCGACGTTCTTCTCCACAACCACGATGTAACGATCCTCATACACCAGCCTAACATGTCGACTTCTAAACATATTGTTGCGCTTACTCTTGCTGATCGTCACCTTCATGCCGGGCAACAGCGGGTAATCGAAACGCGTTACCGTTTTGCCGTTTACCTTGATGCCCTGTCCTTGCAGGGTAGCCTTGACTTTCGAACGGCTCTCGCCTACGTTCGCCAGAAGCCATTCCAAAAGTTTGGCCTCCTCTTTGACTTCATACTGTTCGTACTGTTTGTCCTTATCTCTGGGAGAGAATCTCTGTGCCATATCTATTTCTGTAAAGGTGAAACAATGTGATGAGCGTCGCTCAGTCCTTATGATTCCAGATGGTCATAATCTTATGTCGGATGGCAAAAACGTTGCAACACGACACAAGCAAAAGCAAGACGCATCCCAAACACACGGCAGGCAAGACGGTTGTGGTGGCCATGCCGGGAAGCAGACTGCCAACGATTGCCATATAATACTGACGCACAACCAGCAGGATACATAGCGCGAAGACCAGCACCAGCACGTTGAGCCCCACGGCAAGGAGCTGATAAGGCCGTGCCACGCGCGAAGGACTGTAGCCTATAAGCAGCAGATTCTCCAGTTTGGACGTGTTCTTCTGTACCAGAAGATAGATGCTTAGCATCAGGATGTAGAAGCTCAACAGCGAGATGACAATGCCCACCGCCATGACAATCACGACCATCATGCGGAGAAAATAGGTGGCTCTCTCTGCCTCCAGTTTGCCATTCTCGATGTCGTAACCCTTGCGGTTGAAATAGCTTGTCACCTTTTGGTCGGCCGGATTGTCCACCTGCATGACCAGCCGCGTGGGGTTGTTCTGCCGGTTGGCGGCGTATCGCCCGTTGCTCCAGTCCATGAAAGCCTGTGGCACGAGAATGGTACTCAACCGATTAGAGAATCCGATCACCCTACCCTTGTAGGAATCCTGATGACCGTTGCCCTGAATGAAGATATCAAGGTCGATCATTCCCGCGAGGTCTTCGCTCAGTTGCGGCAGGGAATGACTGCGGGCAATGCCCAGATTGTACATAGTGAGATAGGTACGCGGCAATATCAACGGCACTGCTTGGCTGCCCTCGGTATATGCCCAGAGGGCAGTATCGACCCTCACAAACTCATTGGGCATGCTCTCGAAGAAGAGTTCCGAGTTGAGCACATTGACTTTGTTCACACCCATACGCACATCTACCTTATAATCGGTGGAGGTAATCGCACCTAACTTCGTGACGAAACCTTGTGCCTGCAGAGCCTCTATTTCTGTGTCACTGAAGTTATTGGCTCTGCCCGAAATAGTATTTCCTGTGCCGATTTTCTTACTTACAATCAGATAATCGGGCTTCATAAACGAGTCTTCGGAGGTAAAAACGGGCATCACATCATTATACAACTGATGACCGAGAAGTACGATCAGCATGCCGAAAAGATTGGCAAAGAAAAAGCCCGACAGCTGAGGTATGCTGACATGCTGACGCAATAATTTCCAAACGAGAGTCATAGCTTCAGTGTCTTTTCGTAGTTGAGGTTCATGCGTTTGCCTATACTCGTCACGATTACACCGGCACCTTGTGCCTTGACTTCTGCCATCATCACTTCGCCCATAAGTTGCGAGTTGGTCTCGTCAAGATGAGATATAGGCTCGTCAACCAAAAGAAAATCGAATGGCTGAACCAGCGCGCGGATCATCGCCACACGCTGTTGCTGTCCGAAAGACATGCGGGCAATCTTCTCATCCAGCTTGTCGGCAATGCCAAGCTGGTCGAGCCATGCCTTGATTTGCCGGTCTGACTTGCAGCGAGTAAGCTTATTCTTGATCTGGATATTCTCAAAAGCAGTGAGCTCGGGGAATAAACGCAGCTCCTGAAAGAGGAGGCTGATATGGGTCTGACGAATCCTCACCCAATCCTTTACGTGGAAATTTCCGGTATCTGCATCATCAAAGTGCATGCTGCCGCTATAATCATTGCGATAACCCACAATGTAACTGCAAAAGGTGCTCTTGCCTTTACCCGAGTCGGCTTCTACCAAATAGAGATGCCCTTTCTCAAAAGTGACTTGCTGATTCCACACTTCCGAGTCAAGCGGAAGTTGCCGGGCAAAGACTTGTGGGATGACTGTCGACAGTCTGATCGTATCCATAACCTTACTTCAATGTATAGACTATTGACTGGAGATCACCGAACAAGGGCTTGAAAAGCGATGTAATGGCTTGGGCTTTGCCCTTTTGCAAAGCTGCGACATTGATGATCATCACCATCTTTTCACCCTTGATCTTGGTCTGCAAGTCACTGTTGATAGGATTTACCGAAGCCTTCACACTCTGAAGGGCTGCTGCCTCACTGCCGCCACTCATATACTGTCCGTCATCGGTGACACCAAAATAATAGGAGGTGCCGTCACCTTTATAATAATAGCAATCTTTGCCCCAGTCGCCAATCATACCGCCTTGAGGCACGCTCTGCTTCCAATAGTCAACGTCGGCCAGCCAATCGGCATGCTTGAGCTTGGCGCTCATCATCAGCTGCAACCCCTTGTCACCCAAGACAGGAGTGATGATTGCCATATCTCCATCGATGCTTTTGATGATGTTGTCCATATCGATTGCGGTATTGATACCCGACAACATGGCTCTGATGCCACTGTTCTGACGCATCAGCTCGATAAACTTTGTGCCGTCAACATTCATAAAAAGTCCTGTGGCATCGGTCTGCGACATCGTTCGTGCATATCGGCCTTCGATGGGTCGATACACCTTACAGGCTTTCTGAATGGCGTCGTTAATCGCTTTCTTGAATGAGAAAGTCCGGCCTTTGATAAGCAGATTGTTGTTGTTCAACTCCATCTCGGCAGCAATCAGAATTTGTGAAGGGTCGGCGTTCTTGGGTGCACCAAGAGTAAATGGTGCTACAAACTGCTCGGGGAGAGCCTGTGCCTGACATACCATAGCCATCGGAGCCTTGATGGAGTCGAGCTTGGCATACATCGGAGCTGCCTTGATACCTTCTTTCTCCTCGGCCTTGAGATACTGTGACAACAGGGTAATCGTCTCTGCCTGAGCTACGGGGAGCACATTGTTCATCATCAACACGGCTTGGTCAGAATAGGCAATAACGCTATTGGTATTGAGCACCGCACATTGATAATCGCCCCTATCCTCGACGCCAGTAGCACCTAATTTCTGCAAGAATCGGGTGAAATCATCCTGATTATCTATCTTCGCACAGACACCAAAGTTGCCTCGTGCATCTTCAAAAAGATAAATATTGGATGAAAGATCGATGCCGCTGTTATTAAAATTAGATACATGCAGGAGGGCTTTCAGCACAGTTGCATTGCCTGCACCGCTCACTTTTGCCGGATTGATCGATATAATCAACGTGCTTTCCTGCGGGATAGCATTGACATAATCGTCGCTGCCGACACATGATGTGAACACCAACAACAGGAGTGTCACAACGTATAATATGGATTTTCTAATCATTTTCGTTTCGTTATTTGCGCCATTGTTACGGCCATAAGGCCGGCTGTCTCGGTACGCAGACGGCTGTCTCCCAATGTAATCGATTCATAACCGTTATCCAATGCCAATCGCACTTCATCAGCAGAGAAATCTCCTTCAGGACCGACAAGGATGGTCACGTCTTCCTCTGCGGACATATTCTGCAACTCTGTAAACAGATCTTTACGGCCTATCTCTTCGTAACAATGCGCGATAAACTTCTTACCCGTCCTCTCTTTTGTAACAAATTCCTTGAAGCCTGCCATCTCGTTGAGCAGGGGCTTCCACGGCTTGCGACTCTGTTTGACGGCAGAGACAATAATCTTTTCTACCCGCGCGTTACGAATAATCTTGCGCTCGGAAAACTTGCAATGCAGGAACGACAACTCATCAAAGCCAACTTCCGTAGCCTTCTCGGCCATCCATTCCATTCGTTCCATCATCTTGGTGGGTGCAATTGCAAGATGAATATTTCCGTTCCATGACTTTTGCTGCGGCAAGATCTCCTTGATTTTGAACCGGCATTTCTTTCCTGCTGTCAGCGTCACCTCCGCATGGTGAAACGCGCCCGCCCCGTCCATCAGAAAAATATCATCACCTGCCTGCAGGCGCAACACTCTCACGGCATGCTGTGCCTCCTCTGCGGGCAACTCATTCTCGTTTGCCGCATCGGGCACAAAAAAGTATCGGGCTTCTTTCATTCTGTCTCTTCGGGAGCAATGTGGGCATTATCATGATTGCCTTTGGCCGCTGCTTTCCTGCGATTAAGCTCGTCTCTTAGGTGAGAAGCCAACTCATAATTCTCGTCTTTGATGGCTTTAGCCAACGCTGCTCGCAGCATGCCTTCATCAATTGTATTGACCGGCAGTGAGATGCCGGGTGATTCACCATCGTAGACGGTGCTCTGCCTCATATAAAGGGCATCGTCGATGAAGATGGGAATCTGGTGATTACTTACGTACGACAGCAGGATGGCATCGGCAGCACGTATCACCATCGGCTCTAAAGTCTCCGCATTGATCAGCTGCGCGTGGTACCTGCTGTCTGTCAGTCCGTCAATTACGATCTCCAGACTTAGGTCGGTCTGCCATCGCAGCACGTTCCACAGGACTTCAGGAAGCAAGGCCTCTCTCACGGGTGAGCCGCTTAGACGAAGCGTAAAATCATCCAAAATATGCTTATCACACGGAATTGCGATCTGTCGCTGCTCCGCGCTATCTGTCAAGATCAATAGTCCGATATTGCTGGAACCTACGATCTCAGAAACACTCTTGAAGATGAGCCTGACCCTTGCCATTATTCCGTTACGACCTCCTCTTTCTTTTGACGATAAAGCACTGCGAAAGCGACGCCTACGACGAATGCAAATGATGCAAAGATAAACCAGCATGTGGTCCAGTTGCCCATGAGATAACCGTTGTCGCCCCATGTGCAATAATGATTGACAATGGCTCCGGCGGAAAGTGTACCCACCGTGGCGCCGATACCATTGGTCATCAGCATGAACAGTCCTTGGGCTGAAGCCTTGACTGATGGGTCGCATTCCGAATCCACAAAGATACCACCGGCAACATTGAAGAAATCGAATGCCACACCATAAACGATACAAGAAAGAATGAACAGCAACACGCCCGGCATGGTAGGACTGCCCACTCCGAAGAGCCCGAAGCGGAACACCCATGCAAACATGGCTATCAGCATCACACCCTTAATGCCATATCGCCTGAGGAAAAAGGGAATCAGAAGGATGCATAGCGCTTCGCTGACCTGCGAAATGGAGGTCAGCAGTGTGGCATTATTGGCTGCAAACGAACCGGCAATCACCGGATCCAGACTGCCTTTAAAGCTGGTAATAAAGGGCCCGGCAAAGCTATTGGTCACCTGCAACGACATGCCCAACAAGGCGGAGAATATGAAGAATAGAGCCAGACGCTTCTGCTTGAACAGCTTGAAAGCATTCAGTCCGAATGTTTCTGCCAGCGACTTGCATTCTTTCTTCTTCACCAACTTGCACTGCGGCAACGTGAAGCTGTACAAGAACAGTACGAAACTCAGCATACCCGACACAAAAAACTGCATGTAGGTGTACTGAAACTTATGCGCATTCTCGCCAAAGGTGAAATCGAAAGAGCCGTTATCCCACACCGCACAGTTGACAAACCACATGGTGATGATGAATCCTATGGTACCTAACACACGGATGGGCGGAAAGTCCTTGACGGTATCGTAATGATTATTCTTCAGTATCGTAAAGGCCGTGGTATTTGCCAACGCCAACGTGGGCATATAGAAAGCCACGCTCAGCGTGTACATAGCGATGAATGTAGCCTTGTCCTGAATCTCGTTGCCCAATCCGGCCTGCATGCCCATATACCAGCAAATCATCATGAACACACCCGCTATCAGATGACAGATGCCCAACATACGCTGGGGTTGAATATACTTGTCGGCCACGATACCGATGAGCGTAGGCATGAAGATGGACACAATGCCTTGAATGGCATAAAACCATGATATCTCTGTTCCCAGTCCGGCAGTTCCAAGGTAATTGCCCATACACGTCAGATAAGCACCCCACACTGCAAACTGTAGGAAATTCATTAAAGCTAAGCGTAGTTTTAGATTCATCTTGAAATTCTTTTAATTTAACTGCAAAGATAACACTTTCCAAGATAAATAATATAAGATATGAGTTAAAAACCTTTGATTATAACGCAAAAATTGGTTGCCCACAGGCAACCAACCTTATTCTATCCTTGAACCGGCAGGTATCGGAGAATGTGCGATGTGATGATTCGGCTGCACTCCGCACACCTTATCAATTATGGCTACTCAAAGGTATTCCCATTCCATTTCAGTCGGATGGTCTTCATGACAGGCTCCACTGCCTTGCGGTCTTCCTTAGGCAGCAAGGGCAAAGCAAGCTTCACCTCAAGCTCGTCGGTATCTTCCATAAGAGCAGCACTCACCATCACCGGATCGATCTTGGCACGCAACTCTTCATAGCGCACCTGCGCCATCGTGTCCGGGCGTACCGTCAGGTCGGTGGCCAAGCCCCTCAACTCTTTGCGAGCAAAGGCTGCCGGGATGTGCAAGGGTGTCCAATCTTGACGGAAGAAGCATACCTCACTCTCCGCAGCAGGTGCTTTCCATGTTCTCACCATGCAGATAATCGAGTCGCCCCCGGCGTAGGGCAATCGGCATAGTTGCATTTCCGACGATTCGCTCAACGTGATATGGATATAGTTGGCGGTAATAGTGTCCATCACGCTTTTACTCTGAAAGGAGTTATCCACATCGCCGTGCAATCCCATGGCGATAAATTCGGTCATCTCCAGCCGATGGTTTCTATCAATGTAAGGAATGACAGAATCGGGCATCGAGTTCCAAATCTCGACCATCGACTTCGCTGACGAAGCCACGGAAAGCATGATAAGTCCGAGAAATAGCATAATTTTCTTCATACCACAATATTAGTCCTTTTTATTGAGACCTGCAATAAAACCGTGTTAAAAAAGGCTTAGAACTTGAACGGACCAAAGCGCAGCTGATTAGTCCAAGCCCCACCGCGTGGCGAGATAAAGATGGTGAACAGGTGCCCATAGCGTAAGGGCGACTGACCGCCGGCATAGAAAGGTGTTCCGCCCTCTTCTATATCCTTGCTCATCACATGCTTGCTCGCCATCGCTTTGGCTATCTGCTCCTGTTCCTTGCATGCTGCCGACTTGTTTTTCTGCTTCATAAAGAAGCGCGCCTCATTCAGAATTCCATCCTTAAACTTAAACATCACCTCATTCCAAGTATAGCCTTCAAACTCCTTGTTGGTAAAGAGCGCCATATCTCCGTCAGAAAATGACGGCTCTCCAAACACCGATTTGATCTCCTCCATCGCCTCTGCATGTTGCGTACCAAACCTCACATTACCTATACCCTGTGCATTCGCAATGATAGTGCCCATCAAACTTAGCACTAATAGTACTTTTTTTTTCATTCTAAAATTATTTGTTTTCATGTGTATGTAATATAACTGTCCACCTGACAGCTACGATATTTTATTCCACTTGTCCTTGTTCGTGTTGATTATACTGTTTTTACTGCTTCTTTCCTCCAAACACATTATAGGATACATTCATCGGATCCCACTTGTCTTTCACGTTGATTTTACCATCCGGATAGCCAATGGCGATAGCTGCCATAGGCCAAATATAGTCGGGCAAGCCCAATACTTGCGACACCGATTTGTCGCTATCTTTGTGTTTCGCGGCATTGCACCACACGGCGCCCAGCCCCAATGAGTTGGCTGCCAGCAGGATATTTTCCGTCGCTGCCGAGCAGTCCATGATCCAAAAGTTATCGACGATTACTCCTCCACGTTTCAGCATCTTAGTGGTGTCACCGCACACCACGATGGCCAGCGGCGCGTCTTCCACAGCACGGGCGTTCGGACAAGCCTCCGTGATGCCTCGCAACTTCTCCTTATCGGTCACCACAACGAAATGCCACGGACGCTTGTCCACAGCCGTCGGCGCAGCCATGCCCGCACGGAGCAACTGCTCAATGAGGTCGTCCTCCACTGTCCTGTCTTGAAAAGACCTCACCGAAGCACGTGTCATAATATTTTCGTAAGCGGCCTTGCTCTTCTTGGCCTGTGCCGAAACCTGTTGCGAACACAATGCCCAAAGGAACATCGTCACAACGACTATCGACATCTTATGTGAACTGTTAATCACCTTCATCATCTCGATAGATTTTTAAATTTTCCACAAAGATACTCATTTTTTACGATTTTCGCACATGTTTATGAAAAAAAATTACGACCTCCACAAGGCTGTCTCTTTCTATCTCTCCCGAGGAAGAGCAAAAACGAACATATCCTGCCACCCTTACAGAAGACCTGTCTGATTCAACTGAATACCCGTAATGCAATCGCAGCGCAGGCTTCGGCATCGGCAAGGGCATGATGATGATGCTCCAAACGATAGCCGCAACGGGCGGCAATGATGTCGAGATTATGCCGACCGCCCGGCCACACCTTGCGCGATTGCAGCAAAGTGCAATAGAAAGGATAGTCGGGATAATCCATCTGATAGCATCTGAATGCCGCTTTTAGGCAATTTTCATCAAATGCTTTATTATGAGCCACTAACGGAAGATCGATTATTTTCTCCTCTATCTGCTTCCACACGTCCGGAAACAAGGGGGCGCACTCGGTATCTTTGCAGGTCAGACCATGCACTTGGGTGCATCTGTAAGAGTAATAATTGGGCTCGGGGCGAATGAGAGAGTAAAAGGAATCCGTGATTTGCCTATCTCTCACAATCACCACACCCACCGAGCAAACGCTGGTTCGCTCAAAGTTGGCGGTCTCAAAATCTATGGCTGCAAAATCTCTCATGCTGTTCTAACCTTAATATATTATGGATTATATGTGTTGGACGATTGAGAAGAGCCACGCTTCTTCTCTGTCATTTTCCTTTGATGAGTTTGCGAAGGGTAAAATAACATTCTTCTTGAAGACGGAACAGTGCCCATGAAAAATGCAGAGGCATATAGCCGAACTTGCCGCGCAGACTTGGTCTTAAACGGTTAGTTTCTATGGTTTGCCATGCCGCTTTGATCTGCCGAAAGCCTTGTGCGGCATCCGCGGGAAGGAGTTGGCGGCGGTGGAAATGGTAGAACATGTAGAGATCCACCACGTTGAGCCATCTGTGATTTTCGTAAATGGTCAGTATTTCGTCGCTAACGCCTATCTCTATCAACTGCCGTTTCATGCTCCGATTCGCAATGAGATAATCGAAACGATACGGACTCACCTTATGGGAAGTGGAGGCAGAATGCTGACGATAATAGTAAACACCATCGCACTGTCGCACCTCACGCGAGGCAAGATAGTGCAGCCGTGTGGTGTTGTCATCGCTAAAGGCATGTGCGCTTTCGTCGTAAGGATAGCGACTGTGAATGTCGGCACGCACCATATACACGCCGTGAATCTGCCATGTCAGCGATTTGACAAAGGCATCCTCGCCCTTCAGCACCTCGAAAGGCGGCATGGCATATTGCTCCTGCCGGTCTTCGGCATAATAATATATGGTGTGAAACAGCACGCTGTCGGTTTGCGGGTGACTCTCGAATGTATCGACCGCCTTTTCCAAAGCATCGGGCGCCATCCAGTCGTCGCTGTCAAGGAAGCAGATATATTGCCCTCGGGCTTGTCGCAATCCTAAGTTGCGGGCATGCGCCTGCCCCCGATTCCGGGATGAACGGATAAGTTCTACCCTGTCGTCTTTGGTCTGATATTCATTCAATATCCGTGGTGAATCGTCCGTAGAAGCATCGTCGATGCAGATAATTTGGATGTCGCGTAACGACTGGCGGCATAGGGAGTCGAGGCATTGCCGCAGATATTTCTCTGCGTTATACACGGCTACGAGTATGGACACCTTGCAATTTTGCATCTACCTGTTACTTTTTACTTCGGCCAAAACGGCGTTTCACCTTTTCTCCAAGCGCCATCCACAGATTGGATTTGGAGTGCAAAATCTGAATGGAGATACCTAAAGAGACGAATGCAAGCAGCAAACCGACAACCCAATAGAGCAGCCCGTCAAGCGCAAAAGACACCAAATAGGCGGCCAGACCGAGCGGAAGATGGATCAGAGAGTAGAGACGCACCTCGGGTGACATGCTGTACTGGTATTTACGACGTGCATACGCGAAGACCACAACAAAGTTAACGATACCCGCCAGCACGAGACCGAGACCCGTTCCGGCCAGTCCTAAGCAGTGATAACCCGCTATGACCAGCAGCGTGAGGACAACATCGTAGACCGCTTCCAATAACAAATAAGAGCGGGAATCGCTTCGTGACAGCGCAATATATTCCACCGGCAGTGCCATCGCACGGAAATACATGGCCAAGACCGTGATTTTCATCATGCCAAGTACGGGGATGAATTTGCCGCTATAGAGCAAAGGCAGGAGGATGGGCAATGTCACGATGAAGAAGACCAATAGGGGCGACACCAGCAGCAACGACACTTCAATCTGGTGATTCACCGTGCGATTCATCTCCGCACCAAAGGTTTTGATGCCCGAGAGACGGGGAAAGTAATCGGTTTCCATCGCAGAGAACACCATTCCCGCGTATGTCATGGTCATGACATACCCTGCATTATAAAGTCCAACGACAGATAATTCGCCCGTATAATTAAGGTATGAGCGAATCATAAACTCCGCCCCGCTGCCCAGCACGCCTGCCACGACAAAGGCGATGCCCAGTCTTAGCATTCCCTCCCCCTCTCTCATCGACTGCCGGGAGACGGAAAAGGACGGCCGATACAGCCGATAAGAATAAAGAACGGTGGTAAGGGCTTGCAGCAAAGCCAACAGCAAGAGCGACGGCACAATGCCTGCCTGACCGAAGAAGTAATAGATGGGAACGGAGCCAAGCAGCGCCAACACCACGTTGTAAACCGAGATAGCTGCGAGATGGCGTAGCTGACGCACACCCTTGAGGATGGCTGTTTCGCCTCCGGTGATGGCAATCAATGCGACGACAGGTGCAAGAAGCACGAAATGGAAGGTATGATCGCCCCACGAGAAAGTCCATTTGCTGAGCAGAGGACTTAAGGCTGCACAGAGCAGCATACCCAGAAGTGCAGCCATCAGGCTCCACGAGCGCACGAGCCGCACTGCATGACGTATGCGTGTGTCATCGCCCGCGTCGTATGCCTCCGAGATATTCTTCACCGCACTCATCGGGATGCCGAAGCTCGTCGAGTCGCTCACGAGTTTGATGGTAGAGTTGAACAGTGAGATTAAGCCCATACCCGCCGGACCGAGAATCATCGCAACGAGTTTGTTGCGCACGATCCCGACAAGGATATTCAGCCCCTGAACCCCACCGAAAAGTCCGGTATATTTCAATATATGCGAGTAAGAGTCGTCCTTTTCCTTCTTTGCCATCATCCTTTTTAACGAGTATTCCGCCCAATTATTATTTGTATGACAAATAAAAGAATTTATTGACGTCCGCTAAAAGCTGAAACTAAACGATACGAATCTGCCCATCAGCATTTGCTGCCTCATCTTCACACGGCAGTCAGCTCGCCCGGCAGCTCGCTGCATCGTAATCTTGACGGATAACGATCTGGGATGTGAAGTGGTGCCGCTATGCCCGGACGTATAGGTCTCCAAGCGTTTAACACACACGCTCCCCGCCCGTTTCGTCGCCGCTTCCGGCTCTGATGAGCACGTACGGCGTTCGGTGTACGCACGTACGGCGTACGGTGTACATGCGTACAGCGTTCGGTGTGCATGCGTACGGCGTTCGGTGTGCATGCGTACGGCGTACGGTGTACGTCGGCAGCGCAATGAAATCGGTGTGCCGTTTGGCACATACGCCGCTCAGACAAGACCCTTTACGTAAAGGGCGCTTATAAACATGGCGTATCAAGGATTTCTGAGCCGGCAATCTGTTTTTAGCGGATGGTAATAAAAAGAATTGTGCCTTCATCGCATCCTTTCATGCGAAATTGCTTATCTTTGCAATATGAAACTCAGTATTATCATACCGGTTTATCAAGTAGAGAAGACGCTCCGCCGATGCGTAGACAGCGTTGTCAGCCAGTCGTTTCGCGATTGGCAGATGATTCTTGTCAATGATGCGTCGACCGACAAGAGCGGAAAAATCTGTGATGAGTATGTAAAAGCCGACCATCGCATACAGGTTGTGCACCTGAAAAGAAACGAAGGGCTGAGTGCCGCCCGCAATAAGGGCATTGAGAAAGCACGGGGCGAATACCTTACCTTTATCGATAGCGACGACTATATCGCCGCCGACAGCTTGAAAACGCTCTTCGAGATCATCAACGTACACCCCGATTACGACATCTTGGAGTATCCCGTCTACGAGCATTACGGCTCCAAAAAGCAGCATCTGTTGCAGTTTGCCCGCAAGGAATATACCGACATGCTCAGCTATTGGCTCGAAGGCGAGGCCTATCGGCATGCCTACGCATGGAACAAGATATACAAGAAGCAGGTGTTTCAGAACGTGCAGTTCCCCGTCGGGCGTACTTTTGAGGATGTGTTCACGTTGCCCCTGCTACTCAAAAACTGCCACCTGATAGCTACAACCAACGTCGGAATGTATCACTATTGCTTCAATCCAAACGGCATTACACAGCAAGCCACAGCCGAAGACCTCAGCGATCTGCTCGCAGCACATGTCACCAAGCTCAACCAAATCGACAAGGAGTTAAAGCGACAAAGGGATAAAGGCAGTCTGACTTCTTATATTTCCGATTATTACAAGCACATATTAAATATCCAGTTGGACATTTACGATGCTTCAGGAAAACTGTTTGTGCCAAGAAAAAAGACGGCAGCCAAAGGCATTCAGGCCGTAAAGTTCCCTATCTTGCCCTACTCCGACTCTTTCAAACTCAAACTCCTGCACACCCTTGGACTAACGCGCCTATGCCAACTTCACCGTCTCTTTCGTCGCAACCGTTAATCAGCTTCATTGTCACCACCTATAATCTCCCGGTGGCGATGCTGAAAGAATGTCTCGACAGCATTCTCACGTTGTCGCTGAGCCAATCCGAACGCGAGATCATTGTGGTGGACGACGGGTCTCTGCAGTCGCCTTTCGACGAACTTGAGGCCTATCGCGACCGCATCATCTACGTGAGGCAGCCCAATCAGGGCGTAAGCATGGCGCGCAATATGGGCATCCACATCAGTACGGCACAGTACATCCAGTTTGTCGATGGCGACGACTATCTTATCAAGACACCCTACGAGCATTGCCTCGATATTGTGAGATACAAAGATCCCGACATCGTGCTCTTCGACATGACCTCACAGGAAGGGCAGCAACTTGACCTGCAATCGGAAGAACCTCAAGACGGCGCTCACTATATGCGGCATAACAATCTGCACGCCTCAGTGTGCGGTTACATCTTCCGCCGTAACCTGTTGTTAAGCCTTGAGTTTACCAAAGGAGTGGTTTACGGCGAGGACGAGGAGTTTACGCCGCAGCTTATATTGAGAGCAGAATTGCTTTACTGCACTAAAGCCAAGGCCTACTTCTACCGCCAGCACGACCAATCCATGATGCATTCTAAGGGTAAACGCAGTACGGTGAAGCGGTTGAGCGATAACATTAGTGTCATACTGCATCTGCGCGACATTGCCGACACCCTTCCCGCAACAGAGCGCGACGCCCTGCAGAGACGCGTCGCACAACTCTCGATGGACTATCTGTATAACACCATCAAGGCTACCCGAAGTCGCAAGCACCTGAACAAGGCCATTAAGCAACTCAGGGCTCACGGCCTGTTTCCGCTTCCCGCTAAGGACTATACAAAGAAATACAAATACTTCCGACGCATGGTGAACCACCCCGCAGGCCGATACCTGCTGCTCATAGCCATTCCGTTACTATGAAGATATTACTGCTCGGCGAATACAGCAACGTGCACTGGACGTTGGCAGAGGGTCTGCGCGCCTTAAGCCACGAGGTTACCGTTGCTTCCAACGGCGACTTCTGGAAGGATTATCCGCGTGACATTGACCTGAGCAGAGTACCGGGCAAAGTGGGCGGAATCAGACTTTTGCTGAAGATCTGGCACCTGCTCCCGCAACTCACAGGCTATGACGTGGTACAGATCATCAACCCCATGTTTCTCGAACTCAAGGCGGAGCACATCTTTCCCATATACAAATTTCTACGCAAACGCAACCGCAGGCTGGTGCTTGGTGCATACGGCATGGATTATTATTGGGTGCATGAAAATATTACCCGTATGCCATTGCGTTACAGCGACTTCAACATCGGCAACCTATTGCGTACCAATACAGACGCGCTGAAAGAGAGGCGCGACTGGATTGGAACCGCAAAGGAGAAACTAAACAAATACATCGCTGCCGACTGCGATGCCATCGTCACCGGCCTTTACGAGTATCACGTCTGTTATCAGCCACACTTTCCCAACAAAACAACCTTCATTCCCTATCCCATCAAGCTCCGGCATGACGTCAGTCTGCCCCGTCACACGGTGACCGCCCCCATACGGATCTTCATCGGTATCAGCAAGAACCGCAGCGAATATAAGGGTACCGACATCATGTTGGCCGCCGCCAAAGCCATCAAGGAGCAATACACAGACAGGGTACAGCTACGGATTGCCGAGGGCGTGCCGTTCAATACATATATTAAAATGATGAATGACGCCGACCTGATCCTCGACCAACTCTACAGTTACACCCCTTCCATGAATCCTTTGGAGGCGATGAGCCGGGGCGTCGTCTGCGTTGGAGGTGGCGAACCGGAGAACTATGAGATTCTCGGCGAGCATCAACTGCGTCCTATTATCAACGTAGAACCGACATACGAAAGCGTATATCACCGGCTTGAACAACTCGTCCTGCACCCCGAACGCATCCCCATGCTTCAACAGCAGAGCGTGGAATACATCCGTCGACATCATAATTATATCAAGGTGGCACAGCAATATGCCGACCTTTACCGACAACTCCTGTAGGCGAAAAACCATGCCGCCTTTTCGCCTCTTATCACAAGACATCCTATTTCCCTAAAAATTTTTATAGAATCGTTTGGGATTTACGATTTTATAATTACTTTTGCAGCCATAATAAGATATTCGAAATGAGAGAAAAGAAAGCTATTACACTAAAGACGTTGACCAAGAGTAACGTATGGGATATTCAAGAAAATGACGTGTTCCGTATGTGGGAGGCAGCAGAGAAAGACGCCGACCTGAAAGATAATATGCGCAGATACACCGACATTATCAGAAGCGCATTCGAGGTCGAAGAGGTAAAGGTAGATCGTCCCGAGGTCATAAAGAAATACGAAGACCGCGGTTTCAAGGTCGGGTCTATCCGCATGGATGAATCTACCAAGCAGAAAATCGTTATCAAGAAGCGTGCCATCATGCGCGTGACCGACCTCACTTACGAAAATATTCATCACATCTCTGCCAGCAAGCTCATCGAAGTGCTCAACCGCAACTTCGGTGGCGGATGGGATTCGTTATCACAAAGCGTACAGGATATTATCCTGAGCGGTTTCGACATATCCACAACCACCCTGCCCAAAGACCGCCTGCACAAGGCCGGCGGCCTGTACGACAAGAAAGTGAGCGACGGCTATGAGGTGCTTGAGATTCCCAAGGGTCTATGGGTGGAGGCCATCTTTGCCAAAGAGAAGCCCGAGATAGAACCATCGAAGATAAAACTTGATGACCTCGAAGACTTGGAACCGAAAGATATTGAGTTTGAAGACGAAGGCGATGAAGACATGCCCGAGGAGGAGGACAGCACCCGTAAGGAGGACGATGACGAGGATAGTTTCGACGACGACAAGCTGACCGAGGAGAGTTATCGCACCACTTACGATGAAGATAATGAAGACCTCAACTACGAAGCTGAGGAGATCAGCGATGATGAAGACTTCTAATACCTAAAGCATATTGCATATAACACACGTCCTGACCTGCCGAGAGGCAAGTCAGGACTTTGTTTTTCATTCAAGTTTAATGCTTTATTCTGCAGGTTCCTTCTTATAAAACACCAGCCAATTAGTGCCATAAGACTCTCCCTGTGGCTGCAATCGGATCGACGTGCCCACATTGGTATGCACAAAACCCTTGCCCTGTGCCAGATACATAGCCTCCTGCACGCCTATCTCCAACAGATACATCACGAAGCTGAAAAAGTCTGTTGCACCCTTACTTTCAATGATACACAACCTTCCTTTGTACTGTGCCAGTACATGATATTGATGTGTTCCACTGATTGAACAGTGCACTCGCTCACCCTTATGAATAAAAAGCTGCTGCAGGAACCCTGCACCCTGATGGTCGCTCGCCTCAACCAACAACATCTTATCTGTACCTGACGCAAAGTGCCACTTATCCTTAAACCATGCAAACATACCCGTGTTGTTGGCATCTGAAAATCCTTGATAGAACACACCGCCGCTTACATGGTCGCCCGCAATCATCCGGTGGTTGAACGCCTGTGCCTCAAGCACCTCGCCCGTAGCGGCAGCCTCCACGGCAAGCACGATTCTCTCGTCGCCATCAGACGGCTGTTGTCCGCACATCAGGTCGATACGCGAAAAGCGCGGATAATAGACCACGGCTTTCTTGAGCGTATCTATCCGCATAACATCGAGCACCTCCACCTTGTCATGCCATTCTGTGTCTGCTGTGCTGTCTGCTGTCTGCGCCACACGCGATTCCAGCAGAGCACTCACCGCATCCCTATGTTGCCATACGCGGTCGGCACCCACACCCACGACTCCTCCCAGCACAAACGCCAGAAACACCCGCCATTTTCTCATCATATCAGCAATGCTTTCTTGAGAAAATGCTCAGATTATCGGACGCCTTGAATACCACCTTCTCACGAGCCTCTATCGTAATTTTCTCGCCTGTAGCCGGATTCACGCCCTGACGTTCAGCCACCTGCTTGATAAAGAATCGACCAAAATCGGGAATGGCAAGTTCGTGGTCGCCTTCTGTCAAATTATCGGCTATCACGCCTAACACTGTGTTTACATATTTTGCAGCATCGGTTTTGGAAGTCTCTGCCTTTTCTGCTACAGCAGCAATCAGTTGGGTTCTGTTCATTTCAATCTATATTTTTTTTAGTTATTGTGTTGTCTCCACTACCTTGTGTTGTTGTCTATCCATACGGCAATTCTTACGCAAAGATACGCAAATTATGGAGAAAAAGGCAGCCTACTCCACATTTATTTCTCTCACGAGCAAACATTGCGGAATTCGAGGTGCTCAACCAACCAAATAATTTCGCTTTATCAAATTACAGGTTATTTCTTTGAAATATCACAACAAACACCCTCTGTAGAATTGCGTGTAGCAAAATTGAAAATCTTTTGTCCGAAATACGCGAAAAATGGA
>CAUTTP010000062.1:0-18224 GCA_963541305.1 uncultured Prevotella sp. | reverse complement strand
GGGTGTCCGCTTAAGGTAATGCACACGGACTGTGCAAAGCGCATACCCTTTTTCACGGGTATGCATCGCTTCTTGCCTGCGCTCGTCCTCTTACAGCAGGGGCGCGTGAAACAGGTTGCCGTGCGCCACTTCCCACGTACGGCCGGCGTGTCGAAATATCATCTTTGGAATAGGCTCGTGTCACCGTTTATCGACTGCTTCGCCTACCGTTGGATGAAGAAACGCTATATCAACTACCGCGTGACGGCGGATAATTTTATAGAATCCTAAGTCGGCATGGATAATCCCGTCATCATCCTTGCCATCGGCTTTCTGGCACAGGGCTTCTTCTCGGCACGCATCCTCGTGCAATGGGTGCTGTCCGAGCGGGCGCGGCACGTGCTCTCGCCATCACTCTTTTGGGTGTTTAGCCTTGCCGGAGCCTACCTGCTCTGCCTTTACGGTTGGCTCCGCAATGACTTCGCCATCGTCTTGGGGCAGTTCATCTCCTACTATATTTATCTGTGGAATCTGAACATCAAGGGCTTTTGGCCGAAGATTCCCGCACTGTTGCGTGCCATCCTGCTGCTCACTCCGGTAGTAGCCCTCTGCTTTGTGGCAGGGAATGCGGGAGAGTTTGCCGCCCGATTCTTACATAACGGAAAGGTTCCGCTGTGGCTGCTGCTCTTCGGCTCGGCGGGTCAGATACTTTTCACGCTGCGCTTCGTTTATCAATGGCTCTACTCCCGCAGGGAGGGCGAGTCACGTCTGCCCGCCGGGTTCTGGATCATCAGCCTTGCAGGTTCGCTCTCTATCGTCAGCTACGGCATCCTGCGGTACGACATCGTACTCATTGTGGGGCAATCGTTCGGCGTGGTGGCATACGTCAGAAACCTGATATTGATTCACAACGAAAATAAAAAGAATTTATGAAGATATTGGTTACCGGAGCTGCCGGATTCATTGGAGCGGCAACCGTAAAAGCATTGTTGGAACGCCGCCATGAGGTAGTGGGGCTTGACAATCTTAATTCCTACTACGATATAGGACTGAAATATGCGCGGCTTGCAGATGGGGGCATCCTGCAAGCAGCTATCCGCGAAAAAGAAATGGTGATTAGCCGCACGCAACCCGCCTACCGCTTCATCAAGATGGATCTGACTGACCGTATCGGCATGAGCACGCTTTTCGCCTCAGAACTTTTCGACATCGTGATCAACCTCGCCGGACAAGCAGGCGTGCGCTACAGCATTGAGAACCCCTTTGCCTACGTAGAGAGCAACATACTCGGCTTCCTCAACATCTTGGAGAACTGTCGTCACCATCCCGTGCGCCACCTGATATATGCCAGCTCGAGCAGCATCTACGGCATGAGCGACCATGTGCCTTACATGGAAACAGACAAGACAGACAGCCCTGTGAGCCTTTATGCCGCTACAAAAAAGAGCGACGAGCTGATGGCTTATTCCTACAGTCACCTCTACGGCATCCCGGCCACAGGCGTACGCTTCTTCACCGTCTATGGTCCGTGGGGGCGTCCAGACATGGCGCCGTTCCTCTTCCTGCGTTCCGTGCTTGACGGCACGCCTATCCGCGTGTTCAACCACGGCGATATGGAGCGCGACTTCACCTATATTGATGATATCGTTGAGGGACTGATGTGTCTCTTAGATCATCCGTCTACAGCTGCCGTGCCGCACACTGTTTATAATATCGGACATTCTGAATCCGTGCGGCTGATGGACTTTATCTGCACCATTGAACGTGTGGCGGGACGCAAGTCCATCCTGCGAATGGAAGATATGCAGCCGGGTGATGTCTATTGTACCTGTGCCGATACCTCACGCCTGCAACGAGACTTCGGGTACCGCCCGATGATTACGGTTGAGGAAGGGATTAAGCGATTTTATGAGTGGTACAGGAGATTCTATAAGGAATGAATCTAATATCATCTCACCGATTATAGGGCAGACTCTTAATGATGATGAACTGGGAGACAGATAATTTTTGCCGTAAAGAGGCTTGCCAGAGCGGCGTATATGCCAAACGGCACGCCGATCTCATTCCGATGCCGGCGTACGCCGAACGCCGCATGCACGTACGCCGAACGCCGCACATGCGTACACCGCACGACGTACGCCGGCATCAGAGCGGTAAGCAGCGGCGAAATGTGCAGCGAGAGGGGATGTTGAGTACTTGGAGAGCCATACGTCCGGGGCATGCCGGTACGACTTCATATCCAAGACTAATCCTATATACGCACTCTCTGATAGCCGCCGTTTGCGCCAAAGGTCGGATGGGACATAAAAAGCCGGACGTCCTACAGGCTGGTGCTGTGCAGGGTGTCCGGCTTGATATTATATACCCGAAGGGTCGGTTCAGAATCGGATGGTAACGGCTCCAGCCACCTCGAACGGACGGATATAAGAACCGGTCATGATATAGTTTTTGTAAGGAGTGGTATCGGTCACAAGGTCGGCTGCGCCGATGTCGCCTTTGGCACCCAGCTGGTTGAAGAGGTTGGTCACGTTGATGCTGAAGTCAATGTTCTTGTTCAGCTTATACTGCACGCTTCCGAATGACTCCCACCAGCCGTTGAAATATAGCGTATTGGTCTTGTTGATGTACTGCTTGCTGAAGTAGCGGAAGTTGAGATTGAAGCGCCAGTTTCCGATTTGGTAGGAAGGGTCCAGTTCAATGAGCACTTTCGACATGCTGGTTACGGTGTTGTTGCTCACGTCCATGCCGTCGGTCACACCGTCAGAGAAGGTGGCGTAGAGTGCAAAGTCCTTATATTTGGGTGACTGCAGGGTGAAGCTGCCGTGGAAGGTAAAGCCCTTGAACGGGGTGAGCACCACGTCGGTAGTCCAACCTAAGGTCTGGATGCCGTATGACATCTGGATGCCACGGCTGTCCTCATCGCTTGCCTTCAGACCTGAATCGTCGATGGCATCTTTAGTCATCACGTGGTAGAAGGTGGCGCGGCGCTTGTTGTTGCTCTTGTTGATCCATGATACCTGCGACACGAGCTGAATCCACGAGTTGTTGTAGAAGATTCCTCCGCGTGCCATGTTGGTGTTCATTGCGTCGGTGTTGGGATAGGTGGCGCTGGCATAATCCTCCAGATTGGAGCGCTGTCGAGTGAAGACATACTCGCCCATCACGCCGAAGCCTTTGGCGATAGTGTAGCGCACGTTGTAGGCAGCTGACGGGTTGAGCCAATCGCCGGTGATGTGTGTGCGTACGTGGGTGCCGTCGTCGAGATACCATCCGGCCTGACGCGTATTGACCGTAGAGCCATCCAGATTGTTGGCAGTGGTGGCGCCGTAGGCCTGATAGGCCAAGCGGAGACCGAGACTCATCCATAGTTTTTTATTGATAGTCCAGTCGTCACTGGCAAAGACGGCGAGCGTGTTGTCGTGACCGTCGTAGAATCCGGCTTGCGGGTTATACATGAAGTCGCTGTTGAGCGTGCCGTCGGCATTCTTGGTGTAGAGCAATGACGGATTCTCGGCAGCCTCCTGATAGAGCGAGGTCGACATCTCGTGAGAGTAAGATTTCTGATACCAGTAGTTGGCGCCGAGTCGCCAGTTGTGCTTATCGTTCCTGCTCGTGCCGGTGAGCGTAGCGGAGGTGAGCCACTCATTGTCCTTGTTGGGAGAGTAGGCTATGGAGAAATTCTGTATTTTGTCGCCCGTATAGGCTGTGCCGTCGCTGTAATAGTAATTGCCGTTGTTATCAGCGATATTGGTCATAGCGACAGATGCACTTCCCACTTTGGCAATCTTCACCTTGCTGGCCACGGCGAACTTGTTGCCGTTACGGAAGGTATAATCGAGATTGAAGCGCACGGTGTGGTTTTTCACCGTAGCGGCATCTTTCCAAGAGATATTCTTGATTTCGCCTGTCATGAGGTCCATGTAGTTGAAATTGGTCATCTCCTTAGCCAGATAGCTGTCGGTACCCATTTTGAAGCCCTGATATTCCTTCACGCTGCCGTCACCAACGAAGACGAAAGGGGCATAGTCGGAGTTGGTCTTGGTATAGCGAGAATACTGGTAGAGCAGGCTCACCTTGCCGCGTCCCTGTGCAAACGACTTGTCGATGCCTATCTTGTAAGACTGCGTGCGGTTCTGCAGGTTGGCAGCCAGAAGTTTATATGTGCCCGGATCCCATAGCTGGTGGGTGTTGAACGTGAACCCCCAGCCGTTGGCGATGGGACCTGTAATGACGGCGTCGATGCCCTGACGGCCGTAGTTGTTGAGTTGATACTGTACCAGTCCGCTTACCTCCGGTGTGGAGTAACGGTTGTGGCTGTCCACGATGTAGCTCACCTCGCCATACTGGATGGCACCCTCCGAAAGGCTCATTACCGAGGTTTTGCCGTAGGTGGCGCCTCCATACCATGAATAAAAGGACATGTCCGGCCAGAAGAAATAGGATACGGGAATGCCGTCTTCGAAGATGGTGGCACTGCGTGTACCGGGTAGTCCTACGTTGATTTGGCGGGGCTGGTCGGTGTCTTGCGCGTTGAGCATCACGTTGCGGTTCTTCTCTTCTTTGGTATTCATCACGGAGTCTCTTTGAATCACGTCTTGAGCCGCCATTGCGGCGGGTAGCATTGAGCCGGTTACAAGCAGCAATAATGAATGATAGAGTTTCATAATTATTTGTTATTTAGGTTGGTTATCGGGTTTAGTGTATCTGTTTTGTCGTATGGTTATTCTCATTTTCACCGTATGGTGAGGGGCGGTCAGAGGAATCGCCCTGCCGTGGCGAGCCACTGATCCACATAGTCGAAGAGTGCCTTTGTGGTGTCGCCGAAGTCTTTCTTGCTCCACTTGGCAGCGTCGCCATCGGGGAAGAACATGTGCGAGGCACCCTCCACGAAAGCTATACTCTTGTCTTTGGAGGCAATGTGGTTATATATCAGCTCGGCGGCGAGATACTCCCAGCTGCCCGTCATGCCCATCATGAGCGTGGGAACGGTGATACCTTCGGCGTTGCCTATGCCGTTGTTGATGTTTGAAGTCCACTCTATGCCCTCGAATCCGGTCTCTGTGATACGAAAATCGGAGGTGGTCTTGATGGCTGTCGAACTAAGAAAACCACGCACGGTGGATGCCATTGCATCACTCAGTTCCTTGACATTGGTGTCGGGTGCCATCGGCGCGCGTAGTGATTTCACTATCTCTGTGGTCACGGTGCCGTCGCCATGTATCAGCGGCCATGCCTTCTCGGTATGCGAGAGCAATCGCAGGTCTTGCGGAAAAAGTTTGTTGAACATGCGGATCTGGTTGGCACCGGCCACCGTGAAAGGCTCGTCGTCGGCATAATCGCCCTGTCCGGCCTTGATGGCTTGCAGTCGGGCGAAGGCCTCATCCATAATTTCGTTAAGTCGGTTGCGCTGTGCCTGCTCGTAGGTTTTCTGGAAAGCAGCGGTGTAGTTCGACGACCCGTTGGCGTTATATCCCACCTTCGTATCGGTCAGACTGAGTTTCTGCTCCACTCCTATGCCTTTGCCGGCACCCTTGATGTTCGGGTCGAGGCTGATGAGACGCATCACGCTGTTGCCGTAGTTGGCATCGAGCAGTAGCATGCCGTCGGCTTTGGGAAGGGTGGAGAGGTCTTCCTTGTAATCGGTGTAGAGCTTGTCTTTCAACACGGCGGTACCTTTTTCTGCCAACAGTTGGTAGGCAGTCATCGTGGTGGCGCCGCCGGAGTGGCCGAGGAGCAGTACTTTTTTGATGCCGTCCTTAGCACGTAGATACTTCACACAGGCCTTGATGTTGAGCATTTTAGGCCCTATGTCATCGCCGGCGGTAGGGATTGTCGCAATGACCGTGTAGCCCCGCTTGGCGAGTTCGGCGTTGGCGATGAAGCCGAGGTAATTGTCATTGGAGTGCATCACTACGATAGCGATGCTGCTCTTGGCAGAGGTAGTGGTGGGTTGATAGAGCACGGCAGACTGTCGCTGCAGTTGGACATACTGTGTTTGGTAGCCGTTTTCGGCGCATGCTATGACAGATGTCAAAAGTGCCAGTACGCCGAGGATGGTTGATTTCAGGTTTTTCATATCGTTGTTACTTTGTTAGAATGTTATTGTTTGATGGCATTGATGATGGCTTGCTGTGCATATCCGGGTCGGATACGCGACCCGTACACGGCGTGGGTGTAGTTCTTGTACATCTCATCGGGCAGTACATATCCCACCGAGCCGGCTGTATTGGTGATGAGCATGGTGTGCTTTACACCCGACGCATTGCGCACCGCTACGCCGATAACGGCAGCGATGTCAGCTGCCACCCCGCAGAAGACGATGTCATTGAGGTAGATTTGGTTCACCGCAATATGCACATCCTTGTCTGGTTCGTCGATGATGGTATTGGTTTCACGGTTCTGATGGCGATGCTGCCCGGGCACCACGGCCTCCGTTGCTTTCGTGATGAGTGTCACAACATCCTCCCCCGCGGGCATAGTCTCGGTTGCCTCGTTCACGGCGTCCACGATTCTGCGGGCCTGTGCGTCCACGAGAGTCCATCCGCCCTCGCCCTGATCCACGAAGCCCTGTGTGGACGTGCGCTGGCGAGAGGTGAATAGTGGCTGCTGGTCGCCTTCCGCACCGGTAGTGGTGAGTACGATGGCACCCTTATGCTGCACCTCTAATAGTTGTGCCGTACGACCGGGCAGGTCACCCGTAATTTCGTATCCGCCGCCCTTGCTGATGCTGCGAAACATCACTTCGGCATGGGTCGAATAGTTGAGCACCAAGCTGATAAGGCTACCGTCTGTACGGGTAAAGCGCACGATGTCAAGCGTCTTGTCTGAGTAGGCCTCGTTGCTGTATTGTCCGCGGCTCTGCACCACTTCGCCGTTATTGATGTTTACGTATGCCTTCGTGCGGGCAAAGCTCACGCGAGCAGGTTCCAGTCGGGCAGCAGCAGCCTTCACGGCGGCGATCGATTGGCCGATGATCTTGTCGATGTTGCCTTGCAGGCGGTCATCCTGTCCATTGGGATGCAGTGTGCTGTGGGTATGGCTCACACATGCGATTATATCGTCTGCGTTCACACCAGCGGCTTTAGCAATTTTCCGGCAGAAAGTCTTGCCCTCGGGTACTGATACTTCATCGAGTTCCAGCAACACTGCACGCTTCACACCGTTGTCCATCACGATGGCGCGGGCGTAGAGCGAATCGTGTATGCCCGTGTATGGATAGTCTTCATGCTGGGCAAGGAAAGGAAACAAACTGGCATCGGGAGTGATGTCGGCCTTTGCGGCTCCCACCATCAGTCGTCCCTGCCGGTCATGGCGAACTGCATGTATAGTGCAGACGCCTACCACAAATAGAAGGAGAAGGGTTAATATTCGGTTCATCGTTTGAATGTTGAATAAAGTTTGAGAGCTTTTGAATTTCTTTGCTGCAAAGTTAGGATAAACCGAACTTCTCTGCCGTTATGGATTTTTCGCACTAAGTGGAAAGTAAAAAAATAGATATGATTTCCATTGATAATCAGCGGTATACATACTGTGATAGTAAATTTAATAAGAAATAAAATGCTAAAAAAGTAAATAGTGAGATGATGTTTACAAATACCCGTTTCGTGTTTTTTGTATCATCAGTGCATGAATTTCGGTCGCATTAAGGGTAGTTTTATCTTTTTTTTCTTACTTTTGCTATCAAGCTCAAACTATTCTATCGGAATGAAAAGAAAAGCTATGCTCCTGATAGTTTTATTATTGTTTGTCTCCGCTGCTATGGCACTCGGCAAACAAACGGTGTCAATATTGAGACAATTAGACGATGCCGTGGCGCACGACTCGGTGTTTACCGCCAAGCGCCAAGCTGAAATCGATTATTACAAGCGTAACCTGCATGAGGCGGCGACGCTATCGGAGCGATATGTGACCAACAGGCATATTGCCCATGCCTACTCTAAATTTTGCAGCGATTCGGCGCTCGTTTATTTTCGCCGATGTCAAGACATGGGGCAGTCTGCCAACAACCGGCTGTGGGTAGAGGACGCGATGATCCAGCAAGCCATTGTGCTGGCCGACCGCGGTGATAATTATCTGTCGTCGATGATGCTCCAACAGTTAGGCGAAATCATGGAGGTGAGCGAGGAGCTGCGTCCAATGTATGCCATAGCTATGATGACGGGCTATGTGCGTGTGGCGGCCAATCCCTTACATCAGTTTGGCGGTCGCCGACCTTTAGAGGCATGGGAGATCTGCCGTCCTTATATCCGCGAGGGCTCGCCTGCTTATTATACTTTCGTCACTGCAGTTAATCCAGATTATGACGCCGCCCTAATCAGTCATGAAATCCGATCGCATCTCGCCCGACTACATGCCGATAGTCCTGACCAGCCCATATATCGTATGATACTCGCCCTGTGCTTCCAGCGCATGGGGCGACATGAGGAGGCCATCCGGCAGTTTGCCCTGTCGGCATTGGGTGATATCCGGCTTGCCAACAAAAACTCCTCGTCAATTACCATGCTGATAGCCGAGCTGAGCAAGGACGAAGATGCTGATCCGCAGCGCCTGTTGAGTTATGCTAACCTCAACTCGGATAACGTGAACCGGTTTAACGATGTGGGACGCAGCATTCACCTCGTGAATGCCCAGCGCAACGTGCTTTCCAAATATCAGCAACGCATTGTGCAGCGGCAACGCACGCAGTATGTGCTGATCGGCATCGTCTCCGTTTTGCTACTGATGAGCCTTTTCATGTTGCGGCGTCTATGGCTTTTCAACAAGACCGTCACCCGACAGCGCCACCAGCTGGAGCAAAACATGCAGCATCTGGAGGGTGACATTACGAGTAAGAGTCAGGATTTGAGTCAGAAAAATGAGCAGATCAGCGAACTGTCAGCCGATAAGCGGAAGTTTGATATAGTGTTGGGCGAGCAGTTTGCGTTGCTGTCGCAGGTGCTTAACGACGTGAAGAGCTATAAAAAGGAGATGGCCACCCACATCTCGATGGGCATTACGACGGCAGCAAAGAAGCTGGCGAAGGAGAGTGTGACCAAAGATAAGACCACTGCTGAATTTTACGGCATCTTCGATCGTAACTTCCTGTTTATCCATCCTGACTTCCCTGTGCGGCTTAATCGATTACTTAAGGCAGGCGAGCAGATTCCGCAAGGCAAGGATGGCGCTCTGTTGCCCGAGCAGCGCATTTATGCGCTCATCAGTTTGGGCATGGATGATAGCAAAAACATTGCCGAGATACTCCACTATTCCATACAGACGGTCTATAATTATCGTATGAAAGTGCGACATGCCGGGCTGAGTACAGAGAAGAAAGTAGATGATTTAGTGGCAGCAATGTATCAATAAGAACAGTGTATATCGACCGATGGCTTATGGTAGTTGCCTCATAGACAGTTCTGTCAGCGCAGAACAACCGCAAGGATTCTTCATAAGAATAGCTACTAAGGCTTCTGCTCTCACCGTGTTGCAGTATTTCAATGATCTCAATCATAAACCTATAGGACAAGTAAAATGTGCTTTATTTTAATTCAACCAACGGATATATGAAATATATGAAGAAAAGACGAATAATGTTATTGCCCGTCATGTTGTTATTTCCGCTCTCTGTTTTTTCGCAAACAAGCGGGCAGGAAGCGGGAGATGATTGTAAGTGCATCAAAGATGACTACGGTGTCGTCATCAAGGATGTCACGGACAGTACTTTGGTATATGTGATGAAAGATGGAACGGAGTTAACGTTTCATGAGCCTTTAAATGCCACACTTTATTATGATGAACTGGGCGACAGACAATTAAAAAAAGAAATATATGATAGCGTAGTGTATGCGGGTGAAGAACCTTTTGTCAAGGGGTTATTTTACATTCTCTTTGATTCCGCTTTACAGATAAAGGAAGTCAGAGCCATCAATGTTGTTCCGAAAGTTCCTAATTGGATAGAAATGACCCAGAAATATATCTCATATTTCTATTGGACTCAAAAAAAATGGATTAGGCTTCAAGACGGCTTGCCATGGTATCTTCATAGGATGGTCTTTAATGTCAACTAAAGATCCCGGAGAATATGGTTCCGTGGCAATGATTATCGGCATATCTGCTGTCGTAAGACCGGGGTGAGCTCGGACATAACGACAATGTAAATAAGCAATGAATAGTCGTCTTCTATTTGTCCTCTTCTTGCTTTCCCATAGTGTATGAAAAACGATGAGGCTAAATTTGGAGCGGTCGGATATTTTTCCTACCTTTGTAGAAAAATCAATAACCTTTTTAATAATAACTAAATTATGGCAGATAATAACAACAATCAGCAACAGGTACAGATAGAGTTGAAACCGGAAGTAGCGCATGGTGAATATGCGAACTTGGCAATGATCAATCACTCGTCGAGTGAGTTCGTTGTGGATTTTGCTCACATGCTCCCTATAGCGCCTCCCACCATCTTCAGCCGTGTTATCATGGCTCCCGAACATGCCAAGCGTTTGCTTTTCGCTCTTCAGGAGAATATCGCACGCTACGAAAAGGAGTTTGGCGAAATCAAGATACCGCAGGCTCCCGCTGCCCCACAGGGTAACACGATAGCTCCTTTCGGTGCCGGTAAGGCCTGACCTTCTCTTATTATGCCGGATTTCTAAAAATATAGGCAAGTAAGAATAATTAAAGCGACATAATGAGTGATGAGCAGGAAAACACTACCTTTACAATAAAATGATACTTTAATCTCAAAGTCTTATGGGAGACAAAGTGCTTATTAGAATTACAGGGCAGCAGACAGGCGACAGCTACTTGGCAAAATCTTATCCTGACATGGATTATGACAATGATGGGTGGGGCGAGTTGTATGCTGTTCCTGTTTACTATATTGACATTATCAATATCAGTATTCCATCTGTCGAGCGTAGGTGGAAATGTTTAAGATTTATGCCTTATTGGAACGACCCGGTATCGCCCTCTTCCCATTATAAGCTGCGAGAATGGACGGTTGCAGGGCTGAGCGAAGGGAAAGAACGGTTTCAGGCCGCATATTACGATGCTACATACGGTACGAGAAACTCTCCCTCCCCTCATAAAGGTGCAATACAAATCCAGAATAGTTTTCTTATTCACAGCGGCCCATCCTCCTTGAATGATTATGGATGGGGAAGTGCCGGCTGTGTAGAGATTATCGGTAACTTCTCCGATTTTAAGGAAGACATCAAGACTGTATCGGGAATAGGAGGATATTTGCCGAGCGATGAAATCATTTTCAGATTGATAGAGGCAGGAAAGTTGTATATAGAGATTGAGGCAGCCCCCAAACCTGTCATTACCCCAATGTCAAACCAAGCCAAGTTCAAGATACCATAAAAGGATAAAAGTAACTATGAAAAGATTAGCGTTACATATTGTATGCCTGACTTGTATGCTTTGCAATTGCACTGCACAAACGGCACCATCACCGGTGAAAGGCAAGACACGGCAAAACAAGAGCGAGATGCAGCAGTCGGGCTCCAAGAGAGAGAGGAATGCGCCAAGTTACCGTGTTATATCCGTAGAGAACACTTATATGCTGCGATGGACGGGCAAGGCTTTTTCCGGCGTGCACAAAAACAAAGCTAATACATGGCTTATAAGTGCAGTGGTTAAAGGTATGGATGCCAATTGGCTGAGACACTCCCTTTTGGTTACGACAAAGGATGTGTGGCTGCTTAAAGACAGCGTACAGAAAGATGTAATAACCATCGTTGCCTTGAAGTCTGCGGAGACGGGATGGCGTATCAGTGCCTTTAACAAGGAATATTTCATGGTAGACGAGTGCGAAGCGCCTTTGCATGCAGTTCCATACTTTATAAACGGAAGTGTTTACATCATCTGCATTGTCCCTTCATTTCGGATTGTGGGCAATGAGGTGCGCCCAGATATCAATAGGGAAGCCTTGTACAATGACGTGCTGGAGCCTCTTATGAATGAGCCTTTCCTATAAAACATAGCAGATTTAATCCAAACTTGAAGCAATCAATTTTTAGAACCTACCTAATATAATATAGGTGAATTAAAGGTATTCTGATTGGTAAACTTGGCAAACACATTTTGCAATAGGGAGTGTTTTGGGAGTGTGATTCTATCAAAGATGTATGGCCAAAACATACAAACGATTGTTAAATAATCATAATTCGCCTTTTGCTCTTTCTTTTTTGTTTCTTATTGTTTAGGTGTTTATAAGGAATATTTGTACCTTTGCACCCCGAAACGGGTTATTGTATCTGTACGTCAAGTGGTTTTGGCGACATATCCCGTATTGTGTTGATTATAAACAATAATATATAAATTAAAAAGTAAAATTATGCCTACAATTCAACAATTGGTACGTAAGGGCAGAACTGAGTTGGTAGACAAGAGCAAGTCGCCGGCTTTGGACGGATGTCCTCAGCGTCGTGGTGTGTGTGTTCGCGTTTACACAACAACTCCTAAGAAGCCTAATTCGGCAATGCGTAAGGTTGCCCGTGTTCGTTTGACAAACCAGAAAGAGGTGAACTCCTACATTCCCGGAGAGGGTCACAACTTGCAGGAGCACTCTATCGTGTTGGTACGTGGTGGTCGTGTGAAAGATCTCCCCGGTGTGCGTTATCACATCGTTCGTGGTACACTCGATACCGCCGGTGTGGCTAACCGTACGCAGCGTCGTTCTAAGTATGGTGCTAAGCGTCCAAAGGCTAAGAAGTAAAAAAAGCTGTGCTAAGAGCCGAGGGTCGGGAGTTGCCACTTCAGGCCAAGGGCTCTAAGCCTTTTATCCAATATTTATTTTTTTTTGTTTTGCTGGAGGAGTTTGACAGGTTGAGTAAATGCTCAGGAGTGAGCGTTGAAGAACAGAGAATGACAGCCCCATGCAGAATTTATTTTAAAACAAAATGAGAAAAGCAAAACCAAAGAAGCGTGTGATCCTTCCGGATCCCGTGTTCAATGACCAGAAGGTTTCAAAGTTCGTTAATCATCTGATGTATGATGGTAAGAAAAATACCTCATACGAGATTTTCTACAAGGCGCTTGACGTGGTGAAGGAGAAGATGGCCAACGAGGAGAAGGCTCCCCTCGATATATGGAAGCAGGCTCTGGATAACATCACTCCGCAGGTAGAGGTGAAGAGCCGCCGTATCGGTGGCGCTACTTTCCAAGTTCCCACCGAAATTCGTGCAGAGCGTAAGGAGAGTGTTTCGATGAAGAATATGATCGCATTTGCCCGCAAGCGTGGTGGTAAGACCATGGCTGATAAGCTCGCTGCTGAGATTATGGACGCATTCAATAATCAGGGCGGCGCATTCAAGCGTAAGGAAGATATGCACCGCATGGCCGAGGCTAACCGTGCATTTGCTCACTTCAGATTCTAATTAACAACGTAAATAAGAATATAATATAAAATGGCAAATCGCGATTTACATTTGACTCGCAACATCGGTATTATGGCTCATATTGATGCCGGTAAGACGACAACATCTGAGCGTATCCTTTTCTATACGGGTAAGACCCATAAGATTGGTGAGGTGCATGATGGTGCAGCCACAATGGACTGGATGGCGCAGGAGCAGGAGCGTGGTATCACTATTACCTCTGCCGCTACAACCTGTAACTGGAACTGGGGCGGTAAATCTTACAAGATCAATTTGATTGATACTCCGGGACACGTTGACTTCACTGCAGAGGTGGAGCGTTCGCTTCGTGTGCTTGATGGTGCAGTTGCTACATATTCGGCTGCCGACGGTGTGCAGCCTCAGAGTGAGACTGTTTGGCGTCAGGCTGACAAATATAATGTTCCCCGTATCGGTTATGTGAACAAGATGGACCGATCGGGTGCCAATTTCTTCGAGACCGTCGAACAGATGGGTGAGATTTTAGGTGCCAACGCCGTGCCTGTGCAGATTCCTATTGGTGCCGAAGAGAACTTCAGAGGTGTTGTAGACCTGATCAAAATGAAGGCAATCCTTTGGCATGATGAGACTATGGGTGCCGATTACGACATTGAAGACATTCCGGCAGACCTCGTGGACGAGGCTGAGGAGTGGCGTGAGAAGATGATCGAGGCTGCTTCTAACTACGATGATGCATTGATGGAGAAGTATCTTGAGGCCCCAGACACAATCACCGAGGAGGAACTGATTGCGGCTCTGCGCAAGGGTTGTATCTCTATGGAGTGTACTCCCGTGCTGCTCGGTTCTTCTTATAAGAACAAGGGTGTGCAGCCATTGCTCGACTATGTTTGCGCTTTCTTGCCTTCACCCGCCGACACAGACAATATTGTGGGTACTAACCCTAATACAGAGGAGGAAGAAGACCGCAAGCCAAGTGAGAGCGAACCTACCGCAGCTCTTGCATTCAAGATTGCTACCGATCCATTCATGGGTCGTCTGGTTTACTTCCGTGTCTACTCCGGTAAGATCACTGCCGGTTCGTATGTTTACAACCCACGGTCAGGTAAGCGTGAGCGTATCAGCCGTCTGTTCCAGATGAACTCTCGTCAAGAGATTCCTATGGAGAGCATCGATGCAGGTGATATCGGCGCGGGTGTAGGTTTTAAGGATATCCGTACCGGTGACACGCTCTGCGATGAGAATGCACCTATCGTACTGGAGTCGATGACTTTCCCCGATACTGTTATCTCTATTGCTGTTGAGCCAAAGAGCCAAGCTGACATCGCTAAGTTGGACAATGGCCTTGCTAAGCTCGCCGAGGAGGATCCTACATTTACCGTGCGTACCGATGAGCAGAGTGGTCAGACCATTATCTCTGGTATGGGTGAGCTTCATCTCGATATTATCATCGACCGTTTGAAGCGTGAGTTCAAGGTGGAGTGTAATCAGGGTAAACCACAGGTGAACTACAAAGAGGCTATTACCAAAACGGTTGATGGCTGGCGTGAGGTTTACAAGAAGCAGTCTGGTGGTCGCGGTAAGTTTGCCGATATTATCGTGAACGTTGGTCCTAAGGATGAGGACTACACCGAGGATGACTTGCAGTTCATCAATGAAGTGAAAGGTGGTAACGTGCCTAAAGAGTTTATCCCTGCAGTTCAGAAAGGCTTCAAGGACTGCCTGAAGAACGGTGTGCTCGGTGGATTCCCCATGACAGACCTCAAGGTTACTCTCGTTGACGGTAGCTTCCATCCCGTTGACTCTGACCAGTTATCATTCGAGCTTGCTGCTCATGCAGCGTTCAAGAATGTTTGCCAGAAAGCAGGTCCCGTTTTGATGGAGCCTATTATGAAGGTAGAGGTTGTTACTCCTGAGGAGAACATGGGTGACGTGATCGGCGATTTGAATAAGCGTCGTGGTATGGTGCAGGGAATGGACGAAGCTCGTAGCGGTGCACGTATCGTAAAGGCTATGGTTCCTCTGGCAGAGATGTTTGGTTATGTAACCGCTCTGCGTACCATCACTTCCGGCCGTGCCACAAGTTCTATGGAGTATGATCACCATGCCCCATTGTCACAGAACTTGGCTGATGCTGTTCTTGAAGAGCTGAAGAAGTAAGAAAGATTAAAAGAGGTGCTGCTTAGCGAACGACTCTTAAGCAGCATACCTCTTTTAATATTAACTATAACAATAAATTAAAAGTAAACAAATGAGTCAGAAAATTCGTATCAAGCTTAAGAGCTATGATCATCAGTTGGTTGACAAGTCAGCTGAGCAGATTGTAAAGGCAGTGAAGGCAACAGACGCTATCGTTAGTGGTCCTATTCCATTGCCAACACACAAGCGTATCTTTACAGTAAACCGTTCTACATTCGTAAACAAGAAGTCACGCGAGCAGTTCCAGCTCTCTGACTATAAGCGTCTGATCGACATCTACAGCGCCACAGGCAAGACCGTAGATGCCTTGATGAAACTTGAGTTGCCTTCTGGCGTAGAGGTAGAGATTAAGGTATAGTAATTGCGAGTTGGAAATTACGCATTACAGGTGTTAAGCAATTAAATATTTTATTATAACAAACATTATTTGAAATGCCAGGATTAATTGGAAGAAAAATCGGAATGACATCCGTTTTCAGTGCCGACGGTAAGAATGTACCGTGCACTGTTATCGAAGCTGGTCCTTGTGTTGTAACTCAGGTAAAGACCGTTGAGAAAGACGGCTACCGGGCTGTTCAGCTGGGTTTCGGAGAGGCTAAGGAGAATAGAACTAACAAGCCTATGACTGGAATCTTTAAGAAAGCGGGTACAACACCAAAGAAGCACTTGGCCGAGTTCAAGTTTGACGAGGAGCATAATCTCGGTGACACCATTACAGTTGAGTTGTTTGCTGATGCCGAATTCGTTGACGTTATCGGCACTTCTAAGGGTAAAGGTTTCCAGGGAGTTGTTAAGCGCCACGGTTTTGGTGGTGTAGGTCAGAGCACTCATGGTCAGGACGACCGTGCCCGCAAGCCGGGTTCTATCGGTGCCTGTTCTTACCCGGCAAAGGTTTTCAAGGGTATGCGCATGGCCGGTCAGATGGGAGGCGATCGTGTGACAACACAGAACCTCAAGGTGTTAAAGGTTATTCCAGAGCAGAACCTCCTTATCGTTAAGGGTTCTTTTGCTGGATGCAATGGTTCAACTGTTTTAATTGAGAAGTAATGGAAGTTAGCGTTTTGAATATCAACGGTCAGGAGACCGGCAAAAAGGTAACTCTGAATGATGCTATCTTTGGAATTGAACCTAACGATCATGTTATCTACTTGGATGTAAAGCAGTATCTTGCTGATCAGCGTCAGGGCACTGCAAAGTCTAAGGAAAGAAGTGAGGTTAAGGGTTCTACTCGTAAATTGGGTCGCCAGAAAGGTGGCGGCGGTGCTCGCCGTGGTGATATCAAGTCACCGGTGCTTGTAGGTGGAGGTCGTGTGTTCGGTCCTAAGCCACGTGACTATAGTTTTAAATTGAATAAAAAAGTAAAGATTCTTGCTCGCAAGTCAGCACTTTCTTATAAGGCTCAGGAGAATGCTATCATCGTAGTGGAAGATTTCAATCTTGACGCCCCCAAGACTAAAGATTTTATAAATATTACTAAAAATCTTAAAGTCGAAGATAGGAAAACACTCGTTGTTTTGCCGGACGTAAGAAAAAATATATATTTGTCCGCTCGTAACATCCAGAAGGCTGAAGTGATGACTGCAAATGCTATCAATACGTATAAAATTTTGAATGCAGAAGTGCTTGTGGTGGCAGAGAGTTCTTTGGCAGTGATTGAGGGGATCTTAAATAAGTAATTATAGGAGATTTAGAATTATGGCATTTATCATTAAACCATTGGTGACTGAGAAAGTTTCCAAGATTACAGAGAAGCACCCAAACCGTTATGGTTTCGTTGTACGCCCGGAGGCTAATAAACTCCAGATTGCTAAGGAGATTCAAGATCTGTATCATGTTACAGTAGTTGATGTGAACACGCTTCGCTATGCAGGCAAGCGTTCAAGCCGCTATACCAAGGCTGGTCTTGTGAAAGGTCAGAAGAGTGCCTATAAGAAGGCTGTTGTAACCTTGAAAGAAGGCGAGACAATTGATTTTTACAGCAATATTTAAAATAGAAAATGGCAGTACGTAAATTTAACCCGGTTACTCCGGGACAAAGACACAAAGTTATTGGCACGTTCGAGGAGATTACTGCATCCGTGCCAGAGAAGTCTCTCGTTTACGGTAAGCGTTCTACCGGTGGTCGAAACAACACCGGTAAGATGACTGTTCGCTATATTGGTGGCGGTCATAAGCAGAAGTATCGTTTGATCGACTTCAAGCGAGAGAAAGATGGTGTTCCTGCTGTAGTAAAGACAATCGAGTATGATCCTAACAGATCTGCTCGTATTGCCCTCTTGTTCTACGCAGATGGTGAGAAACGTTATATTATTGCTCCTAACGGACTGAAAGTGGGTACGACCGTCATGTCGGGTGCTGAAGCAGCTCCTGAGGTAGGTAATGCACTTCCATTGGCCAACATCCCTGTTGGTACGGTGATCCACAACATTGAGTTGCGTCCCGGTCAGGGCGCTCTGCTCGTTCGTTCGGCTGGTAACTTTGCTCAGTTAACTTCTCGTGATGGTGCTTACTGTGTTATTAAGCTGCCTTCGGGCGAGACTCGTCAGATTCTCTCAGCTTGTAAGGCTACAGTAGGTAGTGTCGGTAACTCTGACCACGCTCTGGAGCAGTCTGGTAAGGCTGGTCGTTCGCGTTGGTTGGGTCGTCGCCCTCACAATCGTGGTGTTGTTATGAACCCTGTTGATCACCCGATGGGTGGTGGTGAAGGCCGTC
>CAUTTP010000061.1:0-18273 GCA_963541305.1 uncultured Prevotella sp. | reverse complement strand
AAAATAGTTGAATTAAGAAAATATAGAAGTGAGAATTTTGCAGAGGTCTCAGAATAATAATGAATATTACTTCTGTTGCATCTTCAGTATTTGCCTCATCTTCATGCGAACAGGAATGAAAGGGAAGAGTTTGAAGGCAAGGCGCTGCAAGAGTGTGACACCGGAAATGATGTTCATCCTGCCCTGCAGCATAGCCCCATAACTCTCACGCGCCACCTGAGACGGCCCAAAGACCATTGCCTTGGCCAGCGTTGTGCCTTCCAATTTGCCTGCTTTGGCAAAACCGGTGTTCATACCACTGGGCATCAGCGTAGTGATGGTCACCCCAGAGCCATTGATCTCTTCATAGATAGCTTCATCCATGCGGAGCACATAGGCCTTGGCCGCATAGTAGGTAGCCTGATAAGGACCGGGAAGAAGGGCAGCAGTAGAAGCCACGTTCAGAATCTTACCGTCCTTGCGACGAAGCATATCCTTAAGGAAGAGTTTCGTCATCTTAGTCAGTGTGACAATGTCAACATTGATCAGGTTCATATCCTCTTCCATCGTACGTTCAGCGAATGCACCTTGCCCGCCAAGTCCGGCGTTGTTGATCAAATAATCGACGGTCAGCCCCATTTCATTTACTTGGTTATATACAGTTTCCGCCGCATCATACAGCCCAAGGTCTTGTACTATAATGTGAACATTCACACCATATTGCTTTTCCAACTCTTCCTTGAGCTCATTCAGCTTGTCTTCACTTCTTGCCACAATGATGGCATCACCGCCTTTGGAGGCATGATAACGAGCATATTCCTTTCCAAGCCCACTGGAAGCACCGGTAATCAATGCTAACTTAGCCATATTTATTAGGATTAGAGATTTTTAGCAAAGAACTCTTTCAACTTGGCTACGGCCTGATCGACATACTCGGGGATGTCATAGAGGTCGAAATGACCGGCTTTCTTCACTACGAGCAGTTCCCTGTCGGGGCAGTTGAGCTGGCTCCATGCATAATCGGTGAACTGTTTGGTGATGGCGGTCTCACCCACAATCATCAGTACGGGAACATCAATCATCGTATCGAGATGATCAAAAGCCGTGAAGTCGGCGATATCACCGAAACAAGTCAGGGGCACTCTGTTGGTGGAATTGGGATGCTGTGCACGAGGCGTACGGTAATATTTATACGCTTCCTGCAGATCACGGGGCAAAGATTCATCCATCTCATCGGGTACATATCCTGTATAGGCTACTTCCCCACCGTTAGCCTCGCGAGTACGCTGCTCGCCGATGGCACGGATGAACTGCGGAAACTCCTTTCCCGTTCCGTCAAGACCCAGTCGTGTATAAGCACCGAGGTCTACAGAGCTGACACCAGCCACGCATTTCACGCGCTTCTCCGTCTCTGCGGCATGGATAACATAGCCACCGCCGGCACAGATACCAAGCAAAGCGAGACGGTCGTTGTCAACATAGGGAAGTGTAGTCAGGAAGTCTAAAGCACACTTGAGGTTCCCGATACGTACGGCAGGCTCTTCCCAGTCACGGGGCTCTCCCTCACTCTCTCCCTGAAAAGTTGTATCGAAAGCCAGAGCGATATAGCCGAGTTCTGCCATCTTCTCGGCATACAGACCCTCTGTCTGCTCCTTGACACCCCCTGCGGGATGTGACAGTGCCATAGCGGCATATTTCTTGTTGGCATCAAAATCTCCCGGCTTATAGAGCTCACCTACTACCTTAAGTCCATGATACATGAACGTTACTTTTTCCTTCATTGCTTTCATTGTTGTCGTTTTTATTGTTACTACTCATCATTACCATTCACGGTCTTCCATCATCTCCACGAAAATTTTCCGTACCGAAAAATACCACTTTTCTTCAACTTTGGCAAACTCGTCCTCGTAACGAAGATAGGCAACCATCAGATGCTGTTTGCCGTCCCTGATAGTCAGATGATGGGCAATCGTATAAGTCTTTCCCGTTGCCTTGTCAGCAGAAATTGTATACAAGGTGTGCTGCCCATTAAAATGCATCGTAGCCTTGTAAGTGTTGAGATTGTCAAACACCGGGAAAAGGGACTCACGACCATGGAAAGTCTGCGTGGGTATCTCTGACTTTGGATCGTAATACACCTCAAAACGAGTGTCCTCCGTGAAGAGGTTCATCTGTCCGTATGCATCACGAAGGTCTGCACAATAGGCATACCGGTCAACTACCTCACGGATTTTACGGCGATCTTCCGCTTCTTGGATTTGCTGTTCTGTATTCATTTCTTTTCTTTGAATGGTTTCTTAATCCTGTCAATCCTTTCTGATTGACGGTTGCAAAGGTATGACTAAAAAGCAGAAAAACCAGTGTATAAAACGCCAACATCGGTGCAAATCGTGCCAAAAAAATAAAAAAACGGTACTCCTTGCCTTTTTAGACGTTTCCCGTTATAATGTTATAATAATATGTATGAGCACATCATGCGGAAGCTGTCTGATACGGAGGTCAATACTTGATAATCTTTGCACTACTCATACCCGCATGCGTCTTGACTGTTACCACATACATCCCTTCCGGCAAATCACAGCTGTTCACTGCCGTCTCATCCGTACCAGCGCCTTCCTTCATCTTCTCGCCACTCAGGCTGACGATCTGCCATGTGAACGGTTCTCCACTTTTCTCACTGATGAGGAATGTATCTCTTACCAACTTTGGCGTAATATTGATACCATTGGATGGTACTTCACCATTCACTTCATCAATGCCGGCAGCTGTGAATACCGGTCTCGACTCTTCGGCCGATGGCTTCATATCTTTGATATAAGGCCATCCGTCATCACCCCAATCCACTTTATCAAGAAAGACAACACGCCCGCGATCAGGCTCTGTGGCTTCATATCCGTGATAGAGAATCCAATATTGGCCTGCATCATCCTGCACGAACTCCGCATTGTGCCCGGGGGCAATCACATCATTGCTCCCCACGAGCAGTGTAGAGAAACCGTTGTATAGCGCTTCGGCACCATTCTTGTTGACATAGGGTCCGAAAAGTTCTTTCGAGCGCGCCATCATCAGATGATAGGTGCTACCGGCACCATTGCAGCATGTGCCCGCAGAACCAATAAGGTAGAAATAGCCGTCATGCTTGATAATATAAGTCCCTTCTATCAGCGTACCGGCTATCTGCTTTTTCTCTGCACCCTCTCGCAAGGAAAGCCCGTCTTCGGAAAGTTCTATGCCGTAAATGCCATGGAAACTACCCCAGAAGAGATAGTTGTGCCCGTCCTCCTCAATGAAAAAGGGGTCGATACTATTCTGCACGCCTATCTCGCTGCTGATGAATAGTTTGCCATGATCCGTGAAAGGCCCTTCGGGCTTGTCAGCCGTGGCAACGCCTATTCCGCACTCCCACGTCTTTCCCCATTCCGATTTGGAATAATACATCACGTATTTGCCACCTATACAATTGATGTCGGGAGCCCATATCCCACCGTTAGGAACCATTGACGGACGAGTGGCATCCGTAAAAGCCGTACCAACATAGAGCCATCTCACCAAGTTCGCAGACCTAAAAATGGGCGTGTTGCGTATATCTTCCGTTCCGTAAAGATAGAAATAGCCGTCTTGGGCTCTGATAATAGTAGGATCTGGTACACTTCGCCTAAGCACCGGATTGCTGTATGTTAGGCTCTGGGATATGGCATCAGCCGTTTCCACAGCTGTTACGCCGACAGCAGAATCTTTTGGAAGCCGTATGTCGTTAATCGTACCCCCGTTTACATCACTGTCCGGATTGTCGTGAGTCCTCGGATATATTGGTGCGAAGCTTTTGTTCACCTGTTGCCGTCCGAATACCATACCGACAACAAGCAGCATGGTGGTCAATACTCGAATTCTATTCATAAAATATTTTTTTTTATTTAGTTAGCAATCAGAAAGCCTTGTGTAACTATTCTGCCATTCTACAGCCTATCTGCAATTCCATTGGGGAGGTAATCCTTTTATCTGTCGGGAATGCTGCAAACAAGATCGTCTTCACGCCCGTTTCTCCGACGTTTCCCGTTCTGACGGTGACGTACGCCGAACGCTGTATGTGCGTACGCCGAACGCTGTACATGCGTACACCGAACGTCGTATGTACGTACACCGAACGTCGTACGTCGCCGATTCCATCTGACGGCAAGGTCGAAGCGATGGTCTGGAAATGCCATTCCCCACCTATCAGGAAACAATTCACTCGGCAAATGTAAACCTCATACATTGCAAATTATAACTGGCTCTATCCATACATGCCTTTAGTTTATGACGCCCCTGTGAGAACTCAATATCACAAGAAACCTTATATTGGAAATCCGCCCATCCGCCGGTCGCACCCACACTAAGAGCACCCGTAACATCCACGCCGTCAAGCTCGAAGTGAATCTGTCCGCCATTGCCCGAAACCTTGAGATCCATCGTATAGATTCCTCCATCTTTCACATCGAGGGTGTACAGCAGCCATTCGCCATCGGCAGTCCAACCGATGTTGCTGCTTCCCTCCACATCCACGTCTTTGGAATCATTGTCTCCATAACTTGTGCGATAATTTCCGCCTCCTTCATCGCCACTGGTTGTGTCATACCATGCCACATTCTTGCCGCCGAAGTCGAAATCGATGAACGGGAGTACCAAAGAAGCATCCTTAGAAAGAATGTGCAGGCCACGGAATGGACTCGTGGCAGATACATACACACTCACATCCTTGACAACTGTTCCCCGTCGATAATGAATCTTGGTTGCCCCGGATTTTAAACCCAGCACCGTTCCATCACTATACACGCGAGCCACAGCCTCATTGTCCGACCACCATGCATAATCTGTAATCGCCACATCATTAGCATTACTTGGAACAGTGGTTGCTTCTATCAACTTCATCTTCCCCGGCTGCATCTCCAAGAAATACTCTCCGTTATAGGTTGCCGCCGTCAGCGTGACATCGGTCAGTGCATACTTTTCGACCACAGTCACAGCAACGGTAAAGGCTGTTCCCCCACGCTTGGCAATTATATTGGTATTACCCGCAGACACAGCCGTCACCACTCCGTTTTCGACTGTTGCGACATCATTATCTGTAACCGACCATTCTGTAGCCGCACCGTTTACGGGACTCACGGAAAGCGTATCTTTTTCGCCTACAAACAAGGTTAGCGAACTCCGGTTTACGTATATCTCGTCTGTCACTTCTGTTCTCTCGTAGCTGTCGCACGAAGAGCAGATGACCAATGATATAATAGCAGAAAATACGATGGTTTTACTTATATCGTTCATTGCTCTGATCATTTAAAGTTAGTTGTCGGTCAGTTGAAGTCTCAATTCCTCCTTGATTTCGTATGAATTGCTGCCAGACGTATATCTATAATGTAGAAGGAAGTTGTGAAACTTATTGTACCCCGTCTTTTCGAGAAAATATGTGTTAGGGTAATCCACGTCACCGTCAAGCTGGGTTACATCAATATCTTTATAGGGAGAAATCGTAACTTTTCCGTCGGCCGCTACGTCAAGGTAGATGGCCAGCAGGTCAAGATTGCCCCGCTCATTGTCGAAGGTCTCGTTGCCGGCCATCGTTCTTATCCTTCTGGCAGAAATCGGATACAGTGCCTTTGTGCCGGGAACTGATACAGCAATGGTATCTCCGTTCTCATAACGCAATGCAGACATCGCATATTGACTGCCACTGACAGTTCCCTTTGCCCAAGTGTTCTCTATCTGCACCTGATACAACAAATAGTTTCTGTTAGGGTTAGCTTCATATCTGTCATACCTTTCTATCTTCAAGGGCAGGTAATAGACACTGTCCGGAGATAGCCCTTCGGGATGCACCGTAAAAGGAATTACACCACTCGGTTCGCCCGCCTTGATTGTGCATTCCCATGTCGGCATCTCATAATTGGGTTCAGGCAGCATCTTGGCATATTTGTCAACGGAATACTCGTATTGGCTCAGATTGTATTGGCTCAACACATCCGGGGCTTTCACAATATTCACGGTAACGTCTGCATCGGTAGGATTAGACCCTCCCATAGACAAGGCAATATAGCCTGTGCGGAGCGAATCTGAAAGATTGAACATTTTGCCGGCAATATGGTTGGCATCGCTGATGAAAGAGAAGACATGCTTGTATTGCTCCTTTTCAAACACTTCATTGTCATTGCATGACGACAAAAGCAGAATTCCTATAAATATAATATATATCGCTTTCATATATTCTTATTTTTATGACTATGTGTTTCACCAGCCGGGGTTTTGATCTAATGATGGGAGTTTGCGTATCTCACTGTCAGGTAAGGGTAGGAACATCAGTTTACGATTGACAACCCTCTTTCCTATACGGGTAGAATTTGGAACAACCCTACGGTAGAAAGTCTCCTTAGTGCCGTCCACATTCATTCCCGTAATAGTTTTAGCCTCCTCACGCTCATAGATGCCCCATCTACGGATATCATAAAAGCGGAAATTCTCGAACAGAAGCTCTATCATCCGCTCTTGTTCTATCAGCGTCTGCATCTTGACAGGATCGGCAAGCTCCGTATCAGACAGTCCGGGCAAGCCCGCACGATGACGCACCTGATTGAATGCCGAGCGAATTTCTTCTATATCGCGCGACATCGTATAAGACTCTCCTCCTAACTCGACGGTATGATTTCCTGTCAAGTTATTCAGTGCCTCAGCATACATCAGAAGAATGTCTGCGTAGCGAATCATCGGATAAGCCTTTGTCATGCGATAGGCATTGGTTCCTGTCCAAGCATCCGCCGGATGAACAAACTTCTTGATCACATAGCCCGTAATAGGATAATCGAGGTTGGAATTCTGTTTGCCGTCAGGGGAATCATAATAGTAAGTAATGGTTTGGTTATAATCGCCTACCGTTGTTGTCGAACTCATAGGCCAGTAACATTCGCTAAAACCGATAGATGCATAGAAGCGCATCTCGCGGTTATTGTACATATTATACACACCACTGTTCAACCGATAACCCGAGAATGTCTTCTGCTGTGTAGTAAATCCATCTTCCGAATATGGATAATCATTTGTGGACTCATCAATATTGCGACCATCAAACATACGATAGGCATCGATAACTTTCTGGGTCGGGCTATTATGGTTCCATCCGTCCAAATGTAATGGGAACGACATACGGGAGTTTGCCGTCAAATCATTGCTGTAGCGTGCCCATATCCATTCAGGATTGCTCGGAATAACAGACTCTCCATTAAACATATCGGCATAAGAATGATAAGGATCGATACCCGCTGCACCATCAGGCCAGTTCTTGTAAAAATCGGGGTCTGTCGTGACATTGCCCGGAAGTGCGGGTGTCTCGGAGGATTTCTCTACCGTATGCAACTTATACACAGAGTTACCGGCCTCTTTCATCTCCATCACCCTCTTGCAAGCAGCTGCCGCTACAGCCCAACGCCTCTCGTCATAAGTCTGGTTGACGTAATAAGCTCCGTCTGTAGAACGTTTCCAGCTACCAAAGCAACGCTTTGCTTCCGAGCCACCATTAAAGGCCGGGCTTGCCTGATAAAGACGCAAACGGGCTATCAGTCCATAAGCTGCACCCTTTGTGGGACGGCCGAAATACATCAGCGACTGCGATATGGGCAAATACTTCGCTGCCTCTTCAAATTCATTGCAAATATAATCGACCGTCTCGTCATAAGTGCCACGCGGACGATTATAGTAGCTCAACTCCCTATTGTTGTCAAGAATCTCATCGCCCAACAAGATAGTCGGCCCCCAATCTACCAGTAATCTGTAATAGGCATACCCTCTCATAAAATGAGTATAACCCAACATTAAAGCCCTGTCCGTCGTACTCAATCCCGGAACAGCGTCCAGATTCTTCAGCAAAGTATTACTCTTTCTGATAGCCCGGTAGTTATTATGATATCTGGTTTCAAAGATTCCTAAATTTGTTGGCGTGATCTCTCCCAATGTGAAAGATATACCAGCCTCATCGGCGGCAGAGAAAGCCTCATCGCTGGCAGTGTATCCTACTGTCGCGGGAGTCGTGCCTAAGAAATTTCCCTCATCAGGAAACATCCGTGATATATCCCACATATAGGCCTCTGCATTTCTCTTGCTGGCAAATAAAGAGTCATTGCTGATTTCATCAGAGAAGTAATCTTCCGAGACATTCAGGAAGTCGCATGATGAAAACGTGGCGATGCCTGCAAGCAGTGAAACGATTGTTATATTTATATTTTTCATTTTCTCTTATTTTTATAGTCAACCATATTAGAAGTGAATGTACAATTGCAGGGTATAAGTTGAAGGTATAGGATATGCGCTACCACGCTTACCAGCCTGCTCCGGATCGAACAACTTAATGCTATCCCACAACAGCAAGTTCTCGCCGATCAGTTGGAAATCCATTGATGATACCCCTAATTTGCGTAAGAATTTAGTACGTAGAGTATAGCTCAGGGTGACTTCCTGCAGGCGCAGATACCATGCATTGGCATACCAGAAGTCTGAGGCCTGCGTATTATTGGCGCTCTTCCCATAAGTAAGTCTCGGATACTTAGCATTAGGATTTTCCGCCAAACTCGGATCAATGCCATGTGCTAAGGCATAATCCAATGGTATCCAACGGTTATGCGGGTCGGCAACTTGTGTGAGGACATTGCCTGCTTCCGTGCCATAGAAAGGGATATAGCCATATCCATTTAGGTCGACAATGGTTTTACCACGCCCTTTAAACAGTATGCCGACAGTAAAATTCTTGTACCTATATTCGCCTCCAAAACCATACATCAGCAACGGCGTGCTGCTGTAATCCAGCGGTACCATATCATCGGCATTGATCATACCGTCGCCATTTACGTCGCGATACTTGATGTCACCCGGTTCATAGGAGCCAAAAGTTTGTATCGGGCTCGTTTCTATATCTTTCTTATCCTTAAATAGCCCTATTGCTTTCAAGCCACGGTACACGCCATAGGGATATCCAGATATTTCCTGATAGGGATATTTCGGGGCATTCTCTTCCCAATGCTTCACGTTGTTCCTTGCATAAGTAAAGTTGCCACGTATGGTAAAATCCATATTGTTACTAATGCGATGCTTATAGCTGATATTGCCATCGGCACCGAAACTGGTCATCTTGCCTACATTACTGAAAGGATTGGAGATTAGGCCGATATATTCAGGAAGCTGATAACGTTGCTGAAAGATATTATCGCGTGTGTCATGAAAGAAGTCGATGACAAATTCGATACTTTCATTGAACAGTCGCCCCTCGATACCCAAATCGAATTTCTTTGCTTTTTCCCATACCAGATTATCTGCTCCGATGTAGCTTTCTTGCAGTGTCTCTACCTTTACTGAGCCAAAAGGCGTGTTGTCAAGGCGCTGCACCAAAGTAAGGTAGGGGAATCTCTTATCTGTAATCTGGTCGTTACCCACGGTGCCGTAAGACGAACGAATCTTCAGGAAATCGAGAAACGGCAGAGCCTTTTTCACGAATTGATAATTCGTCGGTATCCAGCCTACGGCTATTGACGGGAAGAAACCGAAACGATGGCCGGGCTGGAAATTCTCCGAACCCGTATAACCAAAGTTGAAATCTATCATATAAGTATCACGATAACCATAGGTCAGACGGCTTGAAATGCCCTGATAGCGGTAAGGAATCGCCGACATATTGCTGGTGGCATCGCTCGCACGCTTCGAGTCGCTCATATAATAATAAACCAGACCCGATACGCGGTGCTCCTGTGCAAACACCCTGTCATAGTTCAACGTACTTTCAAAATGATACTTGCGATACTGATCCGTTTCCTTACCGAACGAGGCACTCTGCGCCTGCACGCGCTGAATGGTTACCAGCCCGCCCTTGGTATCTCGTCCTACGGCCTGATAGAGTGCCGGCTGTATAAGCCTCGCTTCTGAATAATAGCTTGTAATATCGTATGCTCCCTGAGCCTTTATCTTCAATCCGGGCGTGATGAAATGGAGATCTTGCTCTATGGCCAGTGTCACCTTACCGTCAAACTGCTGGCTGAAACGCCGGCCTCGCTGGTTGATGGAGACATAGGGTGACGTGCCGGCATTGGCACCTACGGCAGGATATTGACCATTAGAGTAGACCGTAGGCAGGCGCAGAGGTGTGAGCCATGCCTGTGCCGCCCATATATAGTCAGTATTTGATATACCCGGATTACTGTTTGTTGTCAGCGTACCATCAGTTCCGAAATATATTCTTGTCGTGGGAGTCAGCGACAAATCGAGGTTGGTACGGTATGTGTAGCGGTTATATCCCACGTTCGAGGCGTAAGGGCTTTTCTTGTCCACCTTGTAAGCCGCATCTTCTATATTAGCTCCCAAACTGATAAAATATTTGGCTACATTTGCGCCGCCACGTGCACTGACATAGAAATTCCGGCTAAAAGAATTATGCTTCACCACCTCATCCTGCCAGTTTACATCAGGATAAATATCTGTGTCAAGATGATTCTTGATGATATCCAGTGTCACATCATTATATAGGGGTGTCTCTCCACGAACTTCCAATGCCTCGTTCACCAATGACGCATACTCGTAGGAGCCTACATACTTGGGCAGCCGTTTTAGGTGACTGAGTGTCAAGGATGCGCGGCCGGTAATCTGTATCTTGTCTGCCACACCATGTTTCGTATTGATCAATACCACGCCATTTGCCCCACGTACACCATACACAGCCGTGGCAGATGCGTCTTTCAGCACAGAAAAACTTTCTATGTCGGCGGGATCGACGTCATTGATATCACCCTCAAGGCCATCGATCAGTACCAATGCCGAGGAATTGGCTCCGAAAGTACCGATACCCCGTATCCAGAAATCGGAAATATTCTTACCCGGCTCTCCACTTGTCATAGTGGTAATAACGCCCGCGACGCGGCCTCCCAACAGGTTAGCCACAGATGTGGTAGGTCGCTGCAGGTCTTCAGTGCTGACCGATGTCACTGCCGACAAAGTGGAAATCTTGCGTTGCGTACCCAAAGCTGTTACCACAACTTCGTCCAATTTGTTGTCGGCAACAAGTTTGATCAATAAGTTATCATTGTCGCCCATAACGACATACTGTTGCTTTCTGAATCCTACATAAGAGAAAATGAGCTTATCGCCCCGTTCTGCCTTTATCTCGAATTTCCCGTCTAAGTCGGTGACGGTTCCTCCTCCGGGCTTATCCAGTATGCTTATCACGACTCCGGGCAGTACCTCTTTCTCATCACTCACGACTCCGGAAACCGTATATTCCGTCTTCTTATGCGATTCTTGCGCGTAGATATTAACCAATGTCAGTATCAGGAAAGATAATATGAATATAGAATACTTCATAAAATACATGGAATTAAGGTTAGTTGATTGTAAGTTTTCTGACGCGTCCGTTTCCCCAGTCGGCCACATAAACGGTACCGTCTCTGCTTATACCAATGCCGGTAGGCTCGTTGAAGAGTGCTTCACTCTTCGTGCCATCCTTCCAGCCTTTCGTACCCGGTATACCGAGAACAGTCTCAACCATATTGTCGGGCGTGATACGGCGGATGCAATGGTTACCTCGATCTGCCACATACATATTGCCATCATTGTCACAGAACAGCTGCATAGGATCTCTGAATTGCGCTTTCGCCAATGCGCCGTCACGGAATCCACCCGACGTATTGCTGCTTGAAATGCGCTTATATGTATTCTCGGGATCTGTCACGTCGATAGAACAGATGCTATTAGACATTTCGCCGGCATTACCGATAAACGTCATATACAGGATATTGGGATGCAGGGGGTTGAATGTCAAGCCATAGCTGTCGCCTGTCTGCGTCTTGTATACCGGTGTCACTTCATAGGTATTGGGATTGATCTTGATAATGTCGCCATAGTAATAACGTGTATAGATATAGCCGTCTATAGGATTGACAACCATACAGTGCTTATATCCCTTCTCCGGTATCTGATAGTTGGCCGGCCATTTCATTTCTCGGGTGCGGGTTGCCCAAAACTCCAGCGGATCGAGCGAGAGAAACGAACCGATGGTCGTTTCCGTCGGAAGAGTGACGACACCCGTGCCGGTATCCACACACGGAACATTAGCCCATACACGGGAGATCATCACAAGTTCGTCTGCTTCTTCGTCAATCCGCAGGATGGCGGCATTGTCACTTCCGTCATCTCCGACGATTCGGCTCACGACAAAAATATTATTGTCGTTGTCTACGCAAAGATACATCGGGTGCAAAGACGAATTGCTGAGCGAGCCCACGACAATGCTATCCAGCTTGCCATTGCCGGCTATCGTGTTTACCGTAATAGATTCCTTGTAACTGAACGTATTGGAATAGGCCGCCGAATCTTCTCCCACGACAACCGAAATAACGCATGTGTCGCCCGGCAGGCGTGGGGCCTGCACATACAACTGGCTGCCGTTAGAACCGATGAGAGCAGCAAGACGCTTATTGAAATATACCTTGATTTTCGAGAGGTCTGTTCCGAAATTGGAACCGTTAAGAATCACTTTCTCCTGAAAATAGCCCGAATCAGGATAGAAAGTAGTCAACTCTACAGGCTTGGAGGGGTCATAGCTCGTTCCTCCCGTCTCATCATCTCCGCAACCTGACAGCTGCAACAGCAAAAATGATGAAACTGCAAACAACATCATCTGGGTAACTTTCATCTTTTTAATCATTAGGGTTTGTATTTTCTTGTTTATCTCATTAGGTTTGTCAACTATTCAGACATGCCATCATCTAACCGTTTGCATGACCGATAACGATTGCCCGCGCGCTGCCGCGACAGTCTTATGTCGGCATACACCGTACGATGTACGTGCGTACGGCGTTCGATGTACATGCGTACAGCGTTCGACGTGCATGCGTACGGCGTTCAACGTACGCCGGCGTCACAGCGGAAAAGCATTGCGAAGACAGCGGAGCGGGCTGATATGGCCGGTGAAATCAGGCTTTCAACGGACAATCCCCGAAAGAGGTTTGTATTTGTCCATCAACACTTTCATCCAGTAGCCGCCGATGACAGAACGAGCTTTGAAGCCCACCATCTCTCCCGTCTTGGTGTCGTGCCAGTCGCTGAGAGGCACTCGCGATGGCGTCTCATTGACATATAAGTAAAGAGGATCGACAAACTTCAAGAATGTCTTCGTGTCGTCAGACATAGATGCCGTCCACATAATCCAGTCGCTCTTGGTATAGTCTTTGCGTATGTCGAGCGGCAGGCCGTATCTGTTCTGTCGGCCGAGATAATATTTTATCTCACGCTGCATGGCATCATTAGGGAAAAGCCGGGTGTTCCATAGTTTATCCCATACCATGTTATATTTCTGGCTCCATGTGTCCTTGCGGTCAAAGGCCAGCCGATAGTGGTCGCCATCCCGTGCTGAACGTTCCCATTCTGCAGCCATTTCCCGTGCTTTAGCCATATACTTCTCGGCTGTTGCAGCCTCGCCTTTGAGGCGCGCCATTTCGGCAAAACCCGCTATCCCCATGATTGCCTTGACCGAGAGATTGGCATTGTGAGCCCAGTGACCGGCAAAATCATCCGTGCAGAGCTGATTCGACGGATCTTGTCCATTTGCAACTAAATAATCAGCCCACGTCTTGATGATGTCCCAATACTTATTGACATAGCTTGTGTTGCCGTCCAATCTGGAAAGCATCGCCGCAAGAATGAGCATATTGCCCGCCTCTTCTACGGGCATGTCGGCAGGATATGTCTGCCCGTTGGCTTTGGGATAGAACCCAAGATCGTGGGCAGCAAAGGGTTTGACCCATCGGTTGGTATAGCTGTATTCGAAGATACTCGTCATCATTGCCTTCTGCAATGCCGGATTGTAAACAAGGAATAGCGGCGCTTCAGGATAGGTGAGATCCACTGTGTTGACACATCCGTCGGAATTGTTTTCTTTAGAAAAGAACAGCAGATGCCCCTCGTTGTCCTCAAACAACTTATGTGCTGCTATCACGTGGCGATAGGAAGCGGAAAGGATTTCCGCATATTTCGTATTGCCCGACACCAATCCGTCGTCATAAATACGCTTGTCGAAAGCACGGCACTCCTCCATCAGTGCGGCATAGCCGCGCTTCAGCTCGTCGAAAGCCTGAAATATCGTCTTTCCATGGCGTGCCCAATAGCCTTTATAACGATGATACATATATTCTATGTCGTAAATCTCATCATAGCCAAGCATTGTGAAGCTCGAAGCCCCGGTCGTTTTCCCGAAATCGTGCACATAGGCCAAAGTAGGCAATTCAGATGCTTTACGGCTCTCTATCTTACTACTCGAAGCGGCCGGTTTTCCTGTTGTGATGAAGGCATTCTCCATACTTTCGGAATCAGCCAGCGATACCTTACCGTTGACTGCAGGCATATAGAAGTACCCCCAGTCTATGCTGATATTGTCTCCGGTCGTTGCCAGTATGGGCTGTTCTATTGTTCCCGTCCTGACATAGTCCATACCATTCTCGTGCAGTGTAAGAGAAACGGTGGGCTGATTGACCTTGTTCACCGCCATTTCGGGAGTTGTAGCAAGATAGAATTGCACGTCGTGCGGCTTCTTGTCAGTGGAGCGCACTTGATAAGATACGTAATTGATGGGCATTGAAAGTAGGTCGGGATTGTCGATCAGCATCGGAGCCGTGAAAACGACATCGAGTTCCACAGGGCCGCAAACAAAGGTATAATAGGTGCTGGTAGCCAGCACGTCTACCGCCTTCTGCACGGCCTTGCCAACCTCTGAGCCTGCCCTCTTGATGTTTTTGGAGATTCCAAAATCAACATAGGCTCCACCCGTGGTGTTGTGACCATGCGCCGCAATCACATTTCTGCCCGGTTTAAGCAGATGCTTAAATCGGCCGTCAAGATGGAGCATCCCTCCCATCTTCCATGTTTCACCTGTGTCTACCGCCTTCGTGCCGTTGATATACAGCTCGAACACATCATCATGCGAAAAGATCAAGTAGAGATCTTCGTCCGTATCCTTAGCTGTGAGGTTTATTGTCCTGCGCACATAAATATCCGAATTGTGCTCCACCCACGAAGTTCTCACATCAGAGTACTCACCTTTCGAACCGAAAGCGGCCTGTGCTTTCTTCCATCCCTTAGCATCAAAGGCCTCCTCCTGCCATCCATTACCCGGATTGTCAAATCTGATATCGGCCGTCCATGCCTCTTCATCGGCCATCGGCACCACCGTTTCAAGCAGACAATCTTTTTCTGCCCCCATAAAGCGATAGGTAATTCCGTCTACGCGTAGCAAGCCATTCAATGGTTTCCTGTCGCCTGTCCAATGGCAAGTTGCACTTTCGTTCAGCCTGTCGACGGGCGACCAAATGGACAAATAAGGATCAGACATAATCAGAGGAATGGCAGGCAGACGCAGGTTCGTATGTCTATACGGCTTGAACAATTGTCCGTCTTGTGCCTCGGCAAGAGTCGCAACAGCAAGAACTATTGTAAATATCAGACTCCTTATCATATACAAAATAATCTATAATTCGTCTTCCGGATATATTTTCTTCACTCATCTCATAGCCTGATATCTGCTGTCAGCAGGATATTCTCCGACGATGAGCCTACCATGATGGTGAACATACCGTTATCTGCCACGAAACGATGCTTGTCCACATCATAATAGGAGAAAGCATCGGCGTCAAGCTCCACCGAGACACGCTTGGTCTCTCCACGCTTCAGAAATATCTTTTCATAACCTTTCAGCTCCTTTACCGGACGCATCACCTTGCTGGCTGCCTCGTGCACATACACTTGTGCTACTTCCGAGGCATCTACCTTGCCGGTATTCTTTACGTCGAATGTCAGTCTTACCCGGTGGTCGCCCAACTGTTCCATCTGCAGGTTGCTGTAATGGAAGTCGGTATACGACAGGCCGTAACCAAAGGGGAATAAGGGTTTTACCTGACTCCGTTCATAGCCTCGGTATCCGACGAAAAGCCCCTCAGAATACAATACTCTCTTATGAGAAACGTCCCGATTGTCATAATAGCTATCGTGCACAGGGTTGTCTTCCCATTTCTCCTCAATGCTGATGGGCAGCTTACCACTCGGAGAGATCTTGCCCGACAGTATCTCGGCAACGGCCTTCCCGCCTTCTTGCCCCGGGTACCATGCCATCAGCACACCCTTGACACGGTCTATCCACGGTTTGAAAGCAATGCCGCCTCCGGCGTTGACAACGACAATCACATTCTTTTTAAGAGAGGCAACCGTATCAATAAGGCTGATCTGACGCTCATTCAGAGAAAAAGGACGATCCCAGCCCTCACCTTCAGACCCACTGTCGAAGCCCACGCACAAGACCACATTGTCCACTTTCTTCAAAAGATTCTCTAACCGGCTGCTGTCGAAAACTTTCATATAGAACCGGATAGTGGCATCCTGTGCGTTGTCATAATAATCTATCTTGATGTGATACCGCTCACCTTTTTTCACGCTGTAGACCATCTCTCGTGAGGTAACACCATGATCGTTCCAATCGGATGCAACCTCTTTTCCATTGATTGAGACACGATAACCGTCATCGCCCTCCACATGCAATATTATGTCTTCCGTATCTTGGGCAGTATATTCGGCTTCCCATCTTGCCGAGAAATTGTCGCTTGGCATATTCTCGAACGGCGCTTTCAAGCCCCATTGATAATCGATGTGTTGCTCTGTACGTACCTCAACGGGTATGCCTTGGAAATTCCGGTTGTCGAAATAGGAAGCACGAAAACTTAGATCTATATCTTTGAGCCATACATCATCATGGATGACACGACTCTTTTTTCCAAAAACAGCTCCCATGCCATCGGCTACAGAGACAGCCGAGAAAGGATTTACAAAACCGCTTCCACCGCCTGTAGGCACTTTTTCTGCATTGGGTCCCATCACAGCTACAGTGCCTTTAAGAGGCAGAACCGCATCTTCGTTCTTCAGCAGCACGATGCCCTCACGTGCCAGTTCCAATGCCGTCGACTTGGAAGAGGCCAATTCCGTATCATTGTTCATATCCTTATGCCGATCGGGATCCAGCTTGCCGAAAGCAATGAGGGTTTGCAAGATATGTTGCACTTTCCTGTCTATTGCCTGTTCGGGCAGAATACCTTGACGGATGGCAGGCAGTAATGTCTCTGCATTCATAAACTTCCCGCTGGGCATTTCCAAGTCAGGACCATACAAGGCGGCCATCACACCCGAGTACAAAGAGTTCCAGTCGGACATCAGAATACCCTTGAAGCCCCACTGATGACGCAGTACGTCTATATTGAGCCATGCATTTTCCGTAGCATGGACACCGTTGATGAGATTATAGCTATTCATCACCGCACCGACATGGGCATCCCGCACTGCTTTCCTGAAAGCAGGAAAATAGATTTCCCCGATGGTGCGTTCGTCAGCATCGGAACTGACATTATGGCGATCCCATTCTTGATTGTTCAACGCAAAGTGCTTGACTGTAGCGATGACATCTTCAGACTGCACACCCAATATATATTGTTTAGCTGTTTCGCCAACCAGATAGGGATCTTCACCGAAATACTCAAAGTTACGACCGCACATCGGCGACCTGTAAATGTTTACGCCCGGTCCCAATAAAATGTCTATGCCGTGTAGTTTGGCATCTTTACCAAGACTTTGCCCCAGTTTCCATATTAGTTTTCGATTCCACGTAGATGCCGAGAGGATACCACACGGATATAGGGTGCTATGCTCTGTGTTGCGGATTCCTTGCGGACCATCTGCCAGTGTAACCTCGGGCAGGCCTAATCGGGGGATCGGCCTGATAGAGAAATCAGTATATCCCGATATATAGGATATTTTCTCCTCCAATGTCATCTTTGATACGATTTCTTTCGCTTTTTGCTCATCTTCATCCGTGATAATCCTCTCTTGAGAATTGGCCGTCAAAGAGAGAATAAGCAAAGATAGGTTTAGTACTGCTTTCTTCATTCTTGTTATTGTTAGTTTTAAGTTCCAAATGATAGTCCGGTTATTGTCCGGTTGGCATGCTTGCCGGATACAAAATGTCCTGCTTCGACTTTACGATGCAAAAATAGACAAATAAAACATTGAAAAATATAAAAAATGAACAAAAACAATAGCAATAACTGCCCAAACCATATAAATCATGCCATTTTTATGTGGGTTCGCACTTTCCAATTAGAGGTGTGTTTGATTAACAACCGGATGCACAATTACAAAAGGAATTGAGCATCCACCGTATGTATATCAACAAATCGTATCGGTATAAAGACACGGAAACATACA
>CAUTTP010000060.1:0-18361 GCA_963541305.1 uncultured Prevotella sp. | reverse complement strand
CTCTTCGACAGCGTGTAGCTCAATTGCCATTTGAATCGCCACCAACTGTCATAATAGTACAAACTGGCACCAAAACTATCTCCGTACCCGCTCATAATGTATTTGCTCCAGTTGCTGTCTTCAATATAAACATCAGGTCGTAACGCCAGCACATTGCTACGATGCTTGTAATAGGTTGACAGTTCGAGAACACCGTGCGACGTATAGTGTCGCCAGCCCACTCCCACATGCGTTCCTCTGCCCGGCTTGAAGCCTTCGATGCTCGGCATGATAAAATCGAAAGGCGTAGCGATCTCAGCCATGCGGATATGGTGAAAGAACTGTTCGGTGCGCATCATGCTCATGTAGAGAAGGTGCCGATTGCCTAACGACCACTTCAACGAGACCCGTGGCTGCACACTGTTGAAGCTTCTGGAATGACGCGGCATATAACGCACATAGTTGAGCCCGACCTGTGCATAGACCCAAGGCGTAAGGCGCACACGGTTATCGAAGAATATCGAAATCTGCTTGGTGGGTTCCCATGCGTTGGCCAGCCCCATGCCGAAAGCCGTCAGCTCGTATTTCTCCATCACACCTTTCACCCCCCAGCGTATGGTATAGAGCTGTCCCGGAGTATAGGTAAATTCGCTGTTGACATAAATACTGCGGATATGATTGCTTATACTTCCGACAGTATCGGGCAGATAATCACCGGCATTGGCTCGCATGGCATGGTTAGAATAAGCCAAAGACGTGGCGCTCCATACCTTGTGGCTGATGAGCGTATTGAAGTGGAGGGAGTAGAGTTGGTTGTTCCAGCGCAGCATCGGCTCGCCTTTCTCGTCTTCAGGTATATGATAATTGTCCACCGAATTATAAGCTGACAGACTGATGTTAGTCACAGAATCGAGATCGCACGAGAGCTTGACATTGACATCATGAAACGAGTGATTCATACGGTCGTCATCAGAAACGAGGCCGTTGAAGAAATCAAGCCAACTGTGGCGACCGCTTATAAGATACGACAGCTTGTTTTTCACAATAGGTCCTTCCAATGCTGCCGATACTGAAGGCATATCAAGCGACAGGGTGTTGACATACTCTTGCTTGTTGCCTTCACGCAGTCGTACATCGGTTACAGACGACAGCCGCCCCTCAAACTGTGTGGGAATGAAACTGTTATAGAAGGCAACGCTCTTGACAGCATCACCATTAAAGAGTGGCAGCATAGAGTTGATATGACCGGGATTATAGACGGGGATACCCTCTAACAGAAAGAGATTCTCGTCGTCGGCACCGCCCGTAACCGTAAAGTTCATGTTGGTCGAAGCTGTCGACACACCCGGCAGGATGCGTATTTGGGAAAAGAGGTCGGAATTGCTGAACGCCACCATGTTGGACGGAGCCACTTCATCCATCTCCTCTATGCTCTTACGGCGGTTCACCTGCACTGCTTTTACCTCAAAAGGAATAGAGGTCAACGCAAGCATAACCATCCGGTTGCCCTCCACCTCTACCTGCCGCTCATAGGGAGTATAGCCCACATAGCTCACCGCCACGCTCACCATACCTCGCCGCACACTCACATTGAACATGCCGTTATGGTCGGTCACGGCAAAGCGACGATGTCCGCTAAGATCCGTCACAATCACTGTGGCACCCATCAAACGCTCGTTACTGCCCTGCTCTCGCACAGTGCCGGTCAGGTCATAGAGCCTGATACCTTCTATCTGAATCAATATTTTCCGTCCTGCCATCGGTATCAGTTTATAGTGGTAATCAGCCAATACCATACCGAGTAGTTCGTCCACAGTCGTTTGTCCTGTCTTAGAACAATAGACACGACGGTTCATATCAATCTGCGAAGGATTATATGACAGCACGATGTCGCCACGCTGTTCTATCTGGTCAAACCACACGCGCACAGTGGCAGAGGAGGTCTCCACCGGAATAGCCTCTTCCACCACCGTCTTTTGAGCACCAGCCGCAAGTGTGGCAATAAGTGCTACGATTGTCAATAGAATCCTAATAGCTGAAAAAATTGAGTTAATAATATATGTAATTACTTGTAAAGTATGTATCGAAGCGGCGAAATAGAGTCGTACCGACAGCCACAAAGCATGGCAAATTCTCTGACAGCCTGTGCCGGTGAGGTGATCTGCATGCGCGTCGTCACCTTATTGTCCGACGAAACGGTGGGTGATACGCGAATCTCTACATCCATTTCTTTCTCCACCCGTGCCACGGCCTCGCGAATAGGAGCGGCATCAAAGACGAATGTAACGACTTCATCCGGCTGTTCGGGCGTCCGTTCTTTTTTGCCTATACGGCCATCTTTCACCTTCACTTGCTCTCCCCGCGTGAGCACCATTGATTCTCTGCCGGTAGAAACCTGCACGCGTCCGGTAGAAACGCTTACCCTTCCGCAAGCCTTGTCCGTGACATCCACCTTGAACGATGTGCCCAACACGTCGACCCTGAGATTCCCGGCCTCCACACTGAAAGCACGTCCGTCATGCCGTACATCAAAGAATGCCTTACCTTTGAGCGTCACCGTACGATGACGTTCGGCACTATTCTCTGCATATTCCATCGATGCTGACGATGCCAGCACCACGTAAGAACCATCCGGAAGCACCACCGTAGTGTCGGTAAGCGCGTTGTTGGCATAAAGCCTCGCCTGTGGCATCACACTGCGAAAGACCCGCAAACCGATACCTACCAAAAGGAGTAGCGATGCAGCAACAGCCAAGACGGGATAGAGCCGACGCAGCAACGGGCGGCGCTGCGGCTCAGACAGACACGTCTCCACTTTCTGCCATGCTGCCTCCACATCCACATTCAGGGTTACGTCATCGGCAGTAAGCGCACGCTGCAAAGCCTCCACACGCCGATATTCCTCCGCATGAGTGGTCTGATAATCTGCCAGTGCAGTCTGCTCGTCGGCCAAAAGCGATTCGCCCGAGAAGTGGCGAGCCAAAATGTTGTCTATATCTTTAGGGGTGTTCATAAGCTGATTGTCATTAGATGTGATAGAATAATAAGAAGAGTTTCCATAGGGTGAGTAGCCGCGTAAAGGCGAATCATCTTGAAAGCCTTACCGATATGATTTTCCACTGTCTTTTCCGATATGTCGAGTGCCGCCGCTATCTCCTTGTATTTCATCTTTTGCATCTTGCTCATCATGAACACGTCGCGACATTTTGGCGGCATGGCGGCCAGCACCTTCTCGAGCATCGAGCCATAGTCTGCAGCGGCGGTCTCTTCAGCCGACGAATCGACCGGCATCGCGAGGCGGTCGTCTATCGATACTGTCTCCATGCGCTGACGATCGCGGAGAAACGAGATGCAGTTGTTCCGCACGGCTGATGTCAGATAAGCAGCCAACTGTTCTTCCGGCATCTCGTCTTTCCCTCTATTCCATACGCTCACAAACAGTTCCTGAACTATGTCCTCGCAGTCGTCTGCATCCGCAACATACCCATGTGCTATGCGACATAGCACCGGATAATATTGCTGGAAATATTGCTTGAAGCGTACTTTTCGATTCGTCTCCATGAAAGATTCTGCATGAAAATATCCTATCAGAACTTAAAGCTCACACCTGCTGTCAAAAATCCCTTATAGCCCAATCCGGCCTCCACGAAGCCTCCGATACGATCGTTACCCACGCGTAGGGCAATGGGATTCACCTGAAAAGCGAAATAGGTTGTCGTCTGAGTACCGGTTACGGCATGTGCCTTACCGGTATCAGTGAGCCCTTTTTCTTTCGTCCGTGTCACGTCCACACCGGCTGCCACCGAGCCGTAAAGCTCTATGATGCCCCTTTTATAATAGGTCATCTCTACCACCGGCATAGCCAAGAAGTTGAGTTGCGTCTCCTTAATATCCTTCTGCTTGCTGCCGGCATAGTCGAATTTGTCGGACACCGAAGCAAACCCGAGGTCGAGACCTACGCGGAAACGGTTGATGGAATAGCGGTAACCCAATCCGATTACGCCGCTCGAACACTCGTCGGTGCGTGTCGTACCCGTCAGCGCATCGCCGAGCCCCATGCCCCAGAAACTGGCAGAGCTGAGTGTAAGACCATCACTCACGCCAATACGGAACTCATGGCGGTTATTGCTTTCATACTTATTGCTCACCTGTGCCTGCATCTGTACACAACCTGCAACCATGCACAAAGATAATGCTAAAAGTTTATTTTTCATTTCTTTTTTCATTTTAATCGTATTTTATTTCGTAACATTTCTTTTCCCTTTACAAGGCCTTACTTTTCAGGGCTTTCTATCCTCATAACTCCATATCGGCAAAAACCCCTACTCCCCAAAGGAGAAAAATTATAAAAAAAATTATTGGTGCCCGCTAAAAGCGGACATTAAACGATATAAATCCACCCGTTAGCATCTGCGGCTTCATCTTCATACACCGCGGTCAGGTCGCCCGGCAGCTCGCCGCATCGCAATCTTGGCGGATGGCGGTCGTGGATGTGATGTCGTACTGTCATGCCCGGGCAAAAGGTTCTCTAAGTGCTCAACAGCCTCTCTCGCTGCACGTTTCGCCGCCGCTTCCCGCTCTGACGGGCACGTACGTCGTACGGTGTACATGCGTACAGCGCTCGGTGTACGTGCGTACGGCGTTCGGTGTACGTGTGTACGTCGTACGGTGTACGCCGACATCGGAATGAGATCGGTGTGCCGTCCGGCACATACGCCGCTTAGGCAAGTCCCTTTACAGCAGAGGCACCTGTAGGTATGATGCGTAAAGAATTTCCGAGCCGGCTATCTGCCTTTAGCCGACAGTAACAAAAATAATTTGCTTTTTATCCTGCCATTCCCTTTTTTGGCATCATCTTTGCACTGATACCTAACAGGTAATAAAGTATCCTTTCAATGGGTAACCATAGCAAAACGTATTATTTATTCAGATAATGGAAATCATTAAAGACAAGAAATTCGGAGGCGAACGTCCTCTGTTCGGTATGAAGAACGTGCGCCTCGAGAATATTGAGATTGTTGACGGGGAATCAGGTATCAAGTTTTGTGAGAACTTGGAGTGCGACAATTCGCGCTTCTTCGGCAAGTATCCTTGGTGGCATGTGGATAAAAGCCTTATAACCAACTGCTATTTCGCGCCCGGTAGCCGTTCGGCCATCTGGTACAGCACCAATATGGTGATGCGCGACACGGTCATCGACGGACCAAAATTTTTCCGCGAGATGAAAAACCTCGAACTGGAAAACGTCAAAATCAATGATGCCGACGAGACTTTCTGGAAGGTCGACGGGCTGAGAATCAAGAATGTGGAGCTGCATGACGGCACCTATCCTTTCATGTTCTCAAGGAATATTTACGTCGACAGACTGGTGAGCGATGCCAAGTATGTGTTCCAATATTGTGAGAATGTAGAGATACACAATGCCAAGATCACCACTAAGGATGCTTTCTGGGAGTGTGACAACGTGACCATTTACGATTCGGAGCTCGACGGCGAATACCTCGGATGGCACTCCACCAACGTGAGACTCGTGCGCTGTCACATCAGCGGCGAGCAGCCTCTCTGCTATCTCGACAATGTCATTCTTGAGGATTGCACTTTCGATGCAGCCTGTGACCGAGCCTTTGAAGACAGCAAGAATATCAACGCCGTCATCCAAGGAAAGATTACCGAGGTCAAGAACCCGATCTCTGGGCGCATCGTTGCCGATGAGATTGGCACCCTGACCTACGACGAATACGCCAAAGGGCATGATTGCGAAGTGGTGACACGCTGACCCGAAGACCGTTAGTAAGAAAACATCGACGATATGTACGACTTTGATAAACCGACCAACCGTCGGCACTCCGGCTCATACAAGTGGGACTCCATTCCCGAGGACGCGCTGCCCCTTTGGGTAGCCGACATGGACTTTGAAGTGGCGCCTGCCATCAAGAAGGCGCTGGCCGAACGTGTAGAGCATGGTGTCTTTGGCTACACGCAGGTGGACGACGGCTATTATGAGGCCGTCATCTCATGGTTTCGCCGTCGCCATCAGTGGGAGATCGACCGCCGTTGGATCATCTATACCAGTGGTGTGGTACCTGCCATCAGCACCTCCATCAAAGCACTCACGCTGCCGGGCGAAAGAGTTCTCATACAATCGCCCGTCTACAACTGCTTCTTCTCGTCCATTCGCAATCAGGGTTGCGAGATTCTCGAGAGCCCACTCGTACGCGAGGCCGACACCTATAAGATCGACTGGGAGGATTTCGAGCGCAAGTGTGCGGATGAGAAAACCACCGTGTTTCTGCTCTGCAACCCTCACAACCCCGCCGGAAGGGTATGGACTAAACAGGAACTGGAACGCATGGGAGCCATCTGCAACAAGCACCACGTGCGCGTTATCAGCGACGAGATCCACTGCGAACTGATTATGCCCGGGCATAAGTTTACCCCGTTTGCCGCAGTCAACGAGACCAATCTTAACATTGCCGTCACCCTCAACTCGCCCTCCAAAAGTTTCAACACGGCCGGACTGCAGATTGCCAACATCATCTGCAAAGATGACGAAACACGTCGCCGCATAGATCGCGTTATCAATATCTATGAGGTGTGCGACGTCAATCCCTTTGGGGTGATAGCACTCAAGGCCGCCTACAACGAGGGTGAGGCATGGCTGGAAGAGCTGAACCACTATCTTTGGGGTAATTATCAATATCTCAAAAAGACACTTGCCGAACGGGTTCCTGCTGTGCAAGTGCTCCGTTTGGAGGGTACTTATCTCGCATGGCTCGATATTAGGGCGCTCAATATCCCCAGCGATGAGACCACCCGTCGATTGCTTGACGAGGCAAAAGTATTCGTGAGCAGTGGCACCACTTACGGTCAGAAGACAGGAGAAGGATATCTCCGCGTCAATCTCGCATGCCAGCGCGACAGACTGGCCAAAGGGATAGAACGAATCTGTATGTGCCTATCGAATATCCACCAATAGGAGATACCTCACTCTTTTAGCCTTTCAAGCCTTCCGCAAGGAATGCAAAATATGTTCTTTAGTTAGGAGGAGAAATTATCGTTCGCTCCTCTCGCTAAAGAATAAAAGGAGGAGTTAGAGGAGGAGAACAATAGCTTGACAAACACCTGCAAGACATTTTCTCCCCCACTCTCGTCTCTTCCCCTTTCTCTTTAAATTTAAAACCGCCAACCGAAGTCTATCGGCAATAGTTCACTTTCACTGCATTGCCGTTGGCATCAAGCACGCGTAGCTTGAGCTGCCCGCCGTTGTGGTCGAAATATCGCACCTCAATGGGATGAAGACCGGCTACCATGGCATGCTGCCCTATCAGCTCGCGGGGCGAGTGCTCCTTATCATTGTCTACCACCATCTTACCGTCGACCTTCAGCCAACTGCCATCATCGGAGAGCAAGGCAAAGGTGTAAACTCCATCCACGGGAACATTGATGTAGCCTGTAATCACAAGACCGATGTTTCCTTTAGCCTCTGCAGGAATCTCCACATCGTCGATATCGAATGTTCCCAGCACTTTAGCAGTCTCGATGTCGGCACACTGCACGCCTGCGAAGTCATGCCACACAGCCTGCAAGGTGTTTGCCTTGACGGGAGCGTTCACCGCAGGCGCCAAGTCCTCATGCACAAAACTACACTTCGCCACATCGCCTTTCCGCCCGTCAGGACTGAATGTACGGAAAGTGAAATGAGTGGTCTCGTCCACGGTGAACGGGCCGTTATAACGCGTGGAGGTGGTTTGCGGCATGCTGCCATCGGTGGTATAGCGAATAACGGCCGATGGATCTTGGCAGTCGATCTGCACCTTGCCCTGCTCGGTAAACACGTTGGTGTTGTAGAATCCGGTGAGGTCGGGAATGCGATAAGTCACACCCAATGTATGCAGACGATTGTAATGGCTTATCAAGCGCTTGTTGAAATCCTCAAGGTTCTTGGTCTGGTCATTGCTCCATCCCAACTCCGCCACGGCCAGCATACGGGGGAACCCCATATTGAACATGCGTTCGCGCGTAGGTACCCACTCCGTCCAGAGGTTGCCCTGCACACCGAGCACCAACGCCTTCTCGGCATCGGTCAGGTCGTCGGGCTGCGCATTGAAACGATAAATGTTAGGTATGCTGCTGTTGCTCTCGTCATAATCGAGATAAAACTGTGTGTTGGGCGTACAGATAACAGGGTTGCCATGCGAGGTCGCCTCCTTCATCGCCTTGGGTTCCCACGAGCGCCACCACATCACGGTAGATGTGGGGCTCAGTCCGCCCTCGATAATCTCGTCCCAGCCTATCATGTCACGGCCATTGGCATTGAAGAAGTCTTCCATGTAGTGGATGAACCACGATTGCAGCTGTTCCTCTGTTTTCAACTGATGGTCTGCCATATGTTTCTGGCAATCGGGGCAAGTCTTCCAGTTCTTCTTTTCCACTTCGTCACCACCGATATGCACATATTTATATGGGAAAAGCGCCAGCACCTCGCGCCAGACGTCTTTGCAGAACTCAAGTGTCTTATCCTTTCCCGGACAGAGCGGGGTGGAAAAGACAGCTCCCCAACCTATCTGGGGATAGCATGACAACCCTTCATAGTTGCCGATAGCGGCCAAACTGTGTCCCGGCATATCGATTTCGGGAATGATGTCGATACCTCTCACCTGTGCATAGGCGACGATATCTTTGATGTCTTCCTGCGTGTAGAAACCGCCATAGACCCGCTCACCTTGCTCATTGGTGCGCATCTTGGTGGGGTCGATCTGCAGTTCGGGATTGTCTTCGGCTATTGCACGGTTGATGCAAACGGTGTCCTGATTATTATAAGTGCGCCATGCGCCATTCCGGGTGAGCAAGGGATACTTCTTGATCTCTATGCGCCAGCCCTGATCATCGGTGAGATGCCAGTGGAATTTGTTAATCTTATAGAGAGCGAGTACGTCGAGCAATTCTTTCACCTCATCTTTCGTGAAGAAGTGGCGGGAGCAGTCGAGCTCCATGCCTCGCCACTCGAAACGAGGCGCATCGGTGATCTCGACTAGCGGGAGCGTCCATTTTCCAACTTCGACCGGTGACTTGCTCTCTACCTTGTCATCGAACAACTGACGCAAAGTGGCGATGCCATTGATCACGCCACGATAGGTATTACCCTCGATCGTGACGCCCTTATCGGTCACCGACAGTTTATAGCCGCCAGCCTTACCTTGCTCTGTCAGCATCAGGCGAATGGTTCCCTTCCCCTTCACAACGGGCATCTTATAGCCGGTCGGTGCAGACAACAGACCGCTCAGATACTCGGCCGCAGGACGCAGAGCCGCATTGTCGCAGCTGATTGTCGCATTTTTAGGTAATGTGAATTGTGAATTACCCCACGTCACCTGATTAGGTACAGGGATCAATGCCCGGTTTTGGGCTGTGGCGCTAAGTACCGCAAATGTCAGACATAGCGCAAGTGCAATCTTTAAGGTTTTCATTCTTGTTAGGTTTACATCTGCAAAATTACGAAAAATTATACGTAAACATTGCAATAAAGGCGTAAAATTATAAGAAAGAATGGCTATTTTCGAGGAGAGAACACAATGTTGTCCTAAATGCTTTCCGTATGTTTCCGCCAAGCACCGCCCATCTGCCTGACCGTTCCAAGCCACTCGTGCCGGGTGTCTTTATGCTTTTTCAGTCGGGAAGTGTCTTTCCGCTCCTCTCGTTACACCTGTTTCATCATCGCTTTCCATCCTGACGGTGACGTACGTCGAACACCGTATGCATGTACACCGAACGCCGTACGCACGTACACCGAACGATGTACGCACGTACGCCGAACGACATACGTCACCGCTTTCGCCCGATGACAGAGCCGAAGCCGCCTGATAGCAAAGCCGAAACGATGTTTGGGAACCACCGTCAGGGTGTTTCTCATATTCTTGAAACGTTCAGTACAATATTGGGTGGAACAGTAAATGCGGTATGATTTGGGGCTTAGAGATTCACAGCATCTATAATGCTCTTGGTGGCTCCGGCCTTTGTCTGCACAAATTGACCGGCCGATTTGCTGCTCGTCTGCAAGAAGTCGGTATCTGCGATGAAGCGATCCATGAGTTGGGAGAAGTCGGCAGTGTTGCCGATTTCATATCCACCCTCGGCTGTAAGAAGTCCTTGTGCCTCTTGGAATCGCTTGTTGTTGGGACCGAAAATGACGGGAACATCCCACACGGCAGCCTCCAGCACGTTGTGGATGCCCGCACCGAAGCCACCACCAACGTAGGACACGTCGGCATAATGATAGATACTCGACAGCAAACCGAAGCAATCGATGATGAGACAGTCGGCATCTCTCACATTGTCTTCCGTTGCCTGCGTGTAGCGCACGGTCTTCCTGTCGAGTTGTGCGAATATCTGCTTCAGATGGTCTTCGCCAATGACATGCGGCGCAATGATAAGTTTCCAATCCTTGTGCACATTGAAATAGGGAATGAAAATGTCCTCATCGGGCGACCAAGACGACCCCGCAACAAATACCTTCGAACGGTCTGCAGCACCCGCATGGATGAAAGATTCGACAATGGGCAGGTGCTTGCTTGCCTCCTTTATCTGCAACACACGGTCGAAACGGGTGTCGCCGGTAATCGTCACGCGATCTATACCTATCTGATGGAGCAGCTGACGGCTGACCTCATTCTGCACGAAGAAATGCGTAAAGCAGTTGAGCACACGCCCATAGCGCTTGCCATACCACTTGAAAAATATCTGGTCGGGACGGAAAATGCTGCTCACGCTGTATACCGGCACATCCCGATGCTTCAGGATGTGCAGGTAATTGTACCAGAATTCATACTTGATGAAGAACGCCATCACGGGTCGGATGGTGCGAAGAAAGCGGCGGGCGTTGCTGAATGTGTCGATCGGGAGGTAGCAGCAAATATCCGCTCCCTCATAATTCTTGCGCACCTCGTAGCCCGAGGGCGAGAAGAAAGTCAAAAGAATCTTGTATTCGGGATGCTCTTTGCGTATCTCTTCGATAATGGGGCGCCCCTGCTCGAACTCGCCGAGAGAAGCTGCATGAAACCAAATATACTTAGCTTTGGGATCGACTTTCTCTTCCAAGATGCGGAAACTTTCATGTTCTCCCCGCCACATAGTATTCACTTTTTCGTTGAAATGGGTGGCTACCCAAACAGCGAAATTGTAGATAAGCATCAATAAGCTATACATATACCAGTCTTTTGACGATGACTTTGGTGCCGATTATTCCTCTGTTTGCGGTACGGAGAGCACCTCAATAGCCCTATTCAGGCGGGCGATGGTCTCCTCTTTGCCAAGAAATGCAGAGATGTCGAACATGCCGGGACCCTTGCCAATGCCCACGAGGGCGAGACGGAAAGCATTCATCACATCGCCGAGCTTATAGCCCTTGTCTTCCACCCACTTCTCCACGACAGGCTCCTGACCCTCGACAGAAAAATCATCGATACCCTCAAGCACCTCGATCAACTCTGTCATCTGTCGGGCAGAATAGTCTTTCCAGCGTTTCTTGGCAGTCTTGGCATCATATTCGGTCGGCGCAATGAAGAAGAAAGAACATAATGGCCATAACTCCTTGACAAAGTTCACACGATCTTTCATCATGTGAACTACAAGCTGTACACGCTCGAACGACTCGTCCACACCATTGTTGGCGACGATCGGTGCAAACAGATAGGCGATCTCCTCATCCGATTTACGCAGGATATATTCATGGTTGAACCAGATGCCTTTCTGGTAATCGAACTTGGCTCCACTCTTGGAACACTTGGAGATATCGAAAGCCTCGACCAACTCTTCGAGTGAGAACATTTCTTGTTCGGTACCGGGATTCCAGCCCAACAAGGCAAGGAAGTTGACCACTGCCTCCGGGAAGTAACCGCTCTCACGATAGCCCGAACTGGTCTCCCCACTCTTGGGGTCGTGCCATTCCAGCGGAAACACGGGAAAACCGAGACGGTCGCCGTCACGCTTGGAGAGCTTCCCCTTCCCCTCCGGCTTGAGCAGCAAGGGCAAATGGGCAAAGCGGGGCATGGTATCTTGCCATCCGAAGGCTTCGTAAAGCAACACATGAAGGGGTGCACTGGGCAACCACTCCTCACCGCGAATCACGTGAGAGATCTCCATGAGGTGGTCGTCGACGATGTTGGCGAGGTGATAGGTAGGCAGTTCGTCTGCACTCTTATAGATGACCTTATCGTCAAGCACATCGCTCTTCACGCGAACGTCACCGCGAATCATGTCATTTACATGGATTCCCTTACCCGGCTCAACCTTGAAGCGCACGGTATATTGCACACCATCGGCAATCAGCCGCTCCCACTCGGCACGCTCCATCGAGAGCGAGTTGCGCATCTGCATGCGTGTGGAGGCATCATACTGGAAGTTCTGAATCTCGTCACGCTTACGCTCCAACTCTTCCGGGGTGTCGAAAGCATAATAAGCCTTACCGCTGATCAGCAGTTGCTCTACATATTTCTTATAGATTTCGCGACGCTCGCTCTGGCGATATGGGCCGTGGTTTCCACCGAAACCCACTCCCTCGTCAAACTTGATACCGAGCCATTGGAATGACTCTTGAATATATTCCTCGGCACCGGGCACGAAACGCTGCGAATCTGTATCCTCAATGCGGAATACAAATTCACCACCGTGCTGACGAGCAAAAAGATAATTGAAAAGTGCGGTACGCACACCACCGATATGCAAAGGACCCGTTGGGCTGGGTGCAAAGCGCACCCTGACTTTTCTTTCTGACATGATCTGAATATCTTATTTTGTGCAAAATTACTACAAAATTTCGGTTATGCAGTATTTTTTTAGTATTTTCGCAAAGTAAACATTAAGATAGAAAGGTTATGGACATTCTCAAGCATATCAACAATAAGGAAGAGCATTACTGGCGCAATATCACCTCGCGTGCCGTTCTCGTCTTGCTCACCACACTGCTCATCGTGTGGTTCCTGCCCCGCAATGAAGGCAGGCAGTTTGAATATCGCATAGGCGAACCGTGGATATACAACACGGTTATCGCCCGCTATGACTTCCCCATTTATAAATCCGAGGAGGCGTTGAAACGGGAAACCGACTCGCTCACCAAAGAATTTCAACCTTATTATAACTATGACGATCAGGTGGAGAATACTCAACTCCGCAAATTTCGCAAAGATTTCGCCAAAGGATTGCCCGGACTCCCGGCCAGTTATACTAAGGTGGTGATAGACCGCCTGCACCGACTCTATCAGGCGGGAATTATGGGAACGCCCAATTTCAACGAACTTATTAAAGACACGACCAAGTTGGTGAGGGTGATATTCGGCAAGAATGCCGAGAGCCTGCAGATCAATTGCATATACTCCACACGCTCCGCCTATGAGCGATTGCTTAACGACGAAACGCTGGCGGAAGAGCGCGAGGCCTTGCAACGCCTTAATCTTAATAACTATATCGAGCCCAATCTTATTTATAATAAGGAGAAAACGGAGACCGCCCGCGCCGATATGCTCAGCGGCATATCACCTGCCAGCGGTATGGTGATGAGTGGACAGAAGATCATCGGGCAGGGCGAGATCGTGAATGACTATAACTTCAGGGTACTATCTTCATTCCAACGTGAGATGCAAAGGCGACAAGCCACCAAGACGCAGCTCACCAACAATCTGATTGGCAATACGATTTATGTGCTGATACTCGTCTTTCTCTTCACCGTTTACCTCGCACTGTTCCGCAAAGACTATTTCGAGAAGCCGCGAAGCCTGTCGATGCTCTTCGCCTTTATCACGCTGTTTCCCATTCTGGTGTCACTGATGATGCAGCATAGTTATTTCAGTTTCAGCGTCTATGTGCTACCCTTCGCCTTCGTCCCCATCTTCGTGCGTGTCTTCCTCGACTCACGCACGGCTTTCCTCACACATCTCGTGGTGGTGCTTATCTCCGCTTCCGCCCTGCGCTACCAGTTTGATTTCATTGCCATACAGTCTGTGGCAGGACTTGTCGCCATCTATACGCTGCGCGAAATGTCATCGCGTGCACAGGTGTTCAAGACCGCCTTCACGGTCTTTCTCGCCACGTGCACCACTTACACCGCACTCAAACTCATGGTCAGCGGCGACGAGTTTACAATCGATCACAGCATCTTCTATCACTTTATCATCAATGGCGTACTCCTCTTACTGGCCTACCCGCTGATGTTTGTCGTGGAGAAAGCATTTGGATTTGTGTCCGCCATCACCCTCATCGAACTGTCAAACACCAACAACGGACTGCTCCGCAAACTCAGCGAAGTGGCTCCCGGCACCTTCCAACACTCCATCACCGTGGGTAATCTCGCCTCCGAGATTGCCAATAGGATTGGTGCCGATGCCACGTTGGTGCGTACCGGTGCACTCTATCACGACATCGGCAAAATGGCCAATCCTGCTTTCTTCACCGAAAATCAGCAGGGCGGGGTCAATCCGCACGACAACCTGACCGACAAAGAGAGCGCCCAGATCATCATCGGGCATGTCAGCAATGGCGTGAAACTCGCCGAGGAGGCCAACCTACCCGTCCTCATACGCGACTTCATCCTCACGCATCACGGTCGTGGCATGGCCAAGTTTTTCTATATCAGATACAAGAATGCCCACACCGATGAGATTGTAGACAAGGAGCCCTTCACCTATCCCGGCCCCAATCCCTACACCCGTGAGCAGGCCATCCTTATGATGGCCGATACCTGCGAGGCAGCCTCACACTCTCTCAAGGAATATACCGAGGAGTCGATCAGCGATATGGTCAATAAGCTCATCGACCAGCAGGTTGCCGATGGATTCTTCAAAGAATGTAAGATTACCTTCTATGACATCGCCGTGGCCAAGCAGGTGCTCATCGACCGACTAAAAGCTATCTATCACACGCGCATACAATATCCTAAAAGCAAGATAGAAAATACTGTACCCGCTAAGGCCAACGCATAAGGCTTGATTATAGGTTGCGTTCAGGTATCCAGCCCTTTCATCTTCACTATTTCTTTCTGTCATAATGCCGTTGCATTGTGTACGGAACGTATTGGCATTGTTAACAAAAAATAAATCATTATGGCTCGCAGTAGAAATACAGAACAACTTAGTTAACTTTGCAGCCAATATATTTATATGTTTTTAAGATGAATAAAATAAAATTAGCTTTAACAGCCGTCGCCTTGACGGCCATACAAGTCGGTGTACAGGCCGGCGGGCTACTCACCAACACCAATCAAAGTATCAGTTTTCTACGGAATCCCGCACGCGAGGCGGTCATCGCCATCGACGGCGTGTATAGCAATCCTGCCGGTGTGGCATTCATGAACAAGGGGCTGCACCTCTCCTTCAATTGGCAATATGCCTCGCAAACGCGTGTCATAACAACCACCAACCCGCTCTTTGCATTGGGAGCGCAGAACGACGGAGCCACCATCAAGAGATACAAGGGTGACGCCCAAGCGCCATTCATCCCATCCATTCAGGCTGCATACAACACCGGGCGCTGGTCTCTGCAGGCCAACTTTGCCGTGACCGGTGGCGGCGGCAAAGCCACGTTCGACAACGGTCTCGGCTCGTTCGAAGGTGCAGTGGCACAAATTGCCAACGGTCTCAAGCCCTTGGGAGTGACGGGGTACAACCTCAACAGCTACATGCAGGGCAGGCAGTTTTACTTCGGTCTGACATTGGGAGCGGCTTACAAGGTGACCGACAACCTCTCTGTGTATGCCGGTCTGCGGGCTCTCTACGGCACGGCGAGCTATAAGGCGAAGATATCCGATATCCAAGTAGTAACCGCCAACGGAACAATCGATTTTGCGACATTCCTCGATAACACCAGCAACTATTTGCAATCGAGCATCGCCAAACTGCAACCTTTATACGACGCTTACGGCGAGAACATGCCCGAGCCTTACCTCACCCAATACAAAACTCTGCTCAGTACGCAGCAGTCTATCAATGCCTTGGAGGTCTATCGCAACGGCGTGAACCTGCAATCCGACCAGAAAGGCTTTGGCATCGCACCCATTATCGGCGTGGATTATAAGGTGGGCAACTTCAATTTCGCCGGAAAGTATGAGTTTCGAACCCGCATGTCGATGAAAAACGAGTCGACCGTAAACGAGGTGATGGCTATCGAGGCTGTGAATCAGTTTCTCGACGGCACCTCTATACGGGAGGATTCTCCTGCCCTGCTCTCCCTCGGTGCACAGTGGAGCGTACGACCCAATGTGCGCATCGATGCCGGATACCACCACTTCTACGACAAGGATTCCAAGAAATACAACGACAAGCAGAAGCTACTCGACGGGGGCACCGACGAGTATCTCGGCGGTGTGGAATGGGAACCTATAGAGAAACTCACCGTCAGCACAGGTTTTCAGATTACCCGCTATGGGCTCACCGATGACTACATGAGCGATCTTTCGTTCGTGGTCAACTCTTGGTCGTTCGGTCTCGGCGGCAAGTACCAAATCTCGGACAAGGTGGCGGTCAATGCCGCATACTTCCAGACCAACTATGGCGACTATACTACTGCCACATCATCGGCCGGCATACAGAACTCTTTCACCCGCACCAACAAGGTGTTTGGCATAGGCGTAGACCTTACGCTGTAGTTCCTGCCCGTCTACGATCAAATGCCATAACGTGAGCTAACGTAGAATAGGAAAACCTTTGATAAAGTCGGAATTATCTTGACAAACACCCTCTGGAGATTTGCGTGTAGCAAAATTGAAAATCTTTTGTCCGAAATACGCGAAAATCAGAGGGGTTTACGTAAGTTTCAGACTATCAGTATCTTATATCCAAAAAACCGAAATTTGGCTCAAATTTCGGTTTTTTCGTTTTGCGATAGCACCCTTTTCGCATCGCGAAAGCATAGTTATCGCGATGCGTTAACATTGAAATCGCAGTGCGATTAGGCCGTTATCGCCATGCGAAAGCTATGCTATCGCAACCACGTCTCATTTTTTTCGACCTCCTGCGACCTTAATCTTGCCAAATCGTCCCGATTTTCCGCTCTAGAATGAACGAAAATCTGAACGAAAAAACTGTAATGAATTCTTGACAGTTCTGGGAGGAGAGGGGAGAGAGGAGAGGGGAGAGAGAAATGTCTTGCGGGTGCTCAGCCTATACAACTGCCGGAGTATTCTCTCTCCTCACTCCCCTCTCCTCTCTCCCTCAAATAGCCAAAGAACATATTTTGTCTCCCCTGCGGGAGGCTTGAAAAAGGAGAAGAGGGTAAAAAGCAGAGGAAAGGATAGGGAGGGAAACGATGATATGAAACAAAAATCCCACTCCCGGCAATCACTGCCAAGAGCGGGGAAGCAGGTATTGCTATATAAAAATCATTCGGTTTTGATGGTTTCCACAGGGTTGGTGTGGGCAGCCCTTAATGTCTGGATGATAACAGCCAGCACCGCCTGTACCAACGAGACGAAAATCACCAAGAGGAAAATCCACGGGGCGAGAGATATGCGATAGGCAAAGTCTTGCAGCCAATGCTCCATGACATACCATGCCAAGGGGATGGCAACGGTGTATGACACCACAAGCGGCATGCAGAAACGGCGCAGCAAGATGGTAGTTACCTTTCCGGTGGAGCAGCCCATAATCTTGCGGATGCCTACCTCCTTCTTGCTTTGGCGGATGAAAAACACGGACATGCCTACATATCCCAGCGTGGAGATAACCAAGGCCACGATGGCAAACAGGGCTACGATGTGCAGCGTGTTGAGGTTGTATTCAAACTTCCTGATAACGCCATCCTTCAGTCCCCACACTTTCCAAAATATCCCATTGTCGTTTCCATCTACCTTGACAATGGCATCTCTCATACGCTGTTCGGCCTCTGCAGAGCCGTCGGTTTTGACCAAAAACATAGGGTTCTCCATATCGGCAGTGGGCTTTATCTGAAACAGGAAAGGCTTATAGTTGGCCAAAATACTCTCGATATGAAAGTCGGCAAACACGCCTGAGAGCTGTATCCGCTCCTTATTATAGTCAAATTCACGCTCATCTTTCCCCAATCCCAACTGTCGCTCACCCTCTTCGTTCACATAGTAAGCCCCCGCTGTCTGGCCGAAATCTTTTTTGAGCCTCAGCCCGTAAATATCGAGCGCAGTGCTGTCAAGGTCGGCAAGGTAAAAGGACACATCCTCTGTCTTGCCGTTTTTGTCCACAGGGAAGGTGCTCATACTTGTATAATTTCCTGTGAGACAGGTTCCTTGAAAGGTTCCCACCTTCTCTACGAAGGGCATAGCAGCCAGTTCGCTGCGCAGGGCTTGGGGGTTGTCGGCACTCACCATATATACATTCTCGACATTAAAGCCCAAAGGCGCATCGATGAGGTGGCGCGTCTGCAAGTA
>CAUTTP010000059.1:0-18616 GCA_963541305.1 uncultured Prevotella sp. | reverse complement strand
GTGCACCGAACGCTGTACGTGCGTACGCCGTACGTCGTACGTGCCCATCAGAGCTGGAAGCGGCTATGAAATGTGCAGCGAGAGAGGAGGTTAAGCACTTGTAGAACCAAACGTCCGGGCATGACGGCATAACTGCATATCCCAGACTGTCATCCGTTAAGATCATGATATATCAAGCTGCCGGGCGACCTGACCGCCGTATGAAGGCGGAACTGCAAATGCTGCCGGGCGATATCACGAGAACTATGCCTGCCGGAGGGATTTTCCCCTCAACAATAGGCATTTCACCCTACATGATTAGGGAAAACGGGTTGGAGAGATGTGCCGAAAGCTCTATCTTTGCAACAGATAAATAACTTAGGGCTTGCAATTGGGAGCTTAGAGTAGAATGTAGAACTATCTAAATATATATAATTATGAAAAAGTTAATAATGGGTATCGTAGCAACCATGATGTTGATCGGTACAACAACAGCAAACGCTCAGGGTTTTAACAGGCATTATCCGAGGTATGGCGGCCCACGTGAGGAATGGCGCGCAGATAGGGATCGGCATCATCACCGTCACAGAGATTATGAGTGTCGTGATTATCCCATGCCACCTGCTTATCGTCCAGCTCCTCGTCCCGTAGTGATATATCATGAACCGGAGCCCGTGGTTGTCCATCACGTGATAGAGCCGGAGCCTGTGGTTGTGCACCATGTGATAGAGCCGGAACCTCGCCCAAGGCATCACTATCGCCGTCGTTCTTCAGGCAATACAGCGGCAGCCGTAGCTGCAGGAGCCGTTTTAGGGGCTGTGCTGATGTCAGCAGTAGCGAGGTAATAAGCAATGATAAATCTTCATACCCAGCCATATAGTTGAAGATTGATTGATAGATTGGATATTCATTGGTATGAAGATAGACAAGAAAGGCAGGGATATTCCGAATCCCTGCCTTTTGTTTTGACTTACGTTTCTCTTTTACGAAGAAATGGCGCTTTATTTCAAAAGCACACTGTCTATGGCCTCACTGAAGGTTTTCTTATCCATGGCACCCACCGACATTTGAGGTTTGCCGTCCTTAGGAATAAGGAGGATGGAAGGGATAGAGCGGACGCCAAAAAGTGCGGCCAACTCCTGCTGCTTATCCACATCGATCTTATAAAAGTCGACCTTTCCATCAAGGTCGTTAGCCAGTTCTTCTACGATGGGAGCCACGGCCTTGCATGGTCCACACCATGTGGCATAGAAGTCGATAACGGCAGGTTTGTCACCGACAAATACCCATTCCTGTAGATGCTTCTCATAATCCATTATCTTATTCTTAAATTCTGCTGCTGTCAGTTCTGTTACTTTCATTTTTTTATTCTCCTTTGTTTTGTTAGTTGGAATCGTGTCTTGTTGTGCGGTTTGTGTCTCTGCCTTTTTCGAGCAAGCCGTGAGGCTGACAGCCATAAAGGCTGCAAGCATCATGATTATTTTCTTCATATCCCTATATTTTACATTTATTATTATATACTTGTTACACAATGCGTCACATCATTATTTATCTCTTCTTCCACCACATTTCTCCCAGAAGCAGTTCATCATGCGGTGTGCCAATTCCCAGTTCTCCCGATCAATGCAATATTTTACTTTGGGTAGCATAACCTCGCTCTTGATCAATCCTGCGTCTTTCAGTTCCGACAGGTGCTGCGACACCGTGGCCTTGCATACTGGCAACACCTCGTGGATGTCGCCAAAATAGCATTCGTCATGACTGGCAAGATAACAGAGGATAGACAGCCGGGCAGGATGGCCGAGCGCTTTTGCAAATCGTGCCAACTTCTCTTGGTCTTCACAATACTTCTTTTCCATGTGACTCCTCTTTGTTCGCAAATATACGAACAATAGGCTTAGGCTCCAAATATTTCCCCGAATACCGTTCGTTATTTAACGAACATTTCGTGATATTTACATTTGTTTTATAAAGTCAAGGAAGAATCGATGTACGCGCGTATCATCGTTTAGCTCCGGATGAAAGGCCGTAGCCAATTGATTTCCTTGCCTTGCCGCAACAATTTTGTCATCAAGCGTTGAAAGTACCTCCACATTCAGCCCTGCAGATTCAATGTATGGAGCGCGGATGAAGGTCATAGGTACGTTTCCGAGAGGTTTAAAATCTGCTTCCGTGTAGAAGCTGCCTAACTGCCGCCCGTACGCATTCCGACGAGCATTGATGTCCATAGTGCCAAGATGATCGCGGTCGAGAAGGATAAGGCCGGCACATGTGCCGAAGACCGGAAGGCCATCAAGAATAGCTTGGCGAATCGGTTCGTATAGTTTTTCGTCACATATGATACGCATCATGGCGGTGCTCTCTCCACCGGGAATAATGAGTCCGTCCTTATGCTGTTGCCAGTCCTCAAGGTTCCTCACCAGAAATGAATCTACATTCAGCTTTTTCAGCATTTGCTGATGTTCTGCAAATGCACCCTGCAAGGCTAATACCGCTATTCTCATTTTCCCCTTTCTGCCATTAGGAGTTCTATTTCGCTCTCGTTGATTCCTACCATTGCCTCACCAAGATCTTCGCTTAACTCAGCGAGAACCTTTGGATTGTTGTAGTTTGTTACTGCCTTGACAATAGCTTGGGCACGTTTCTCCGGGTTCCCACTCTTGAAAATGCCGCTACCTACGAACACACCTTCTGCGCCCAACTGCATCATCAGGGCTGCATCGGCCGGCGTTGCGACACCTCCGGCTGCGAAGTTGACAACAGGGAGTTTGCCATTGTCATGGACATATGCCACAAGGTCATAAGGCACACGCAATTGTTTTGCCGCCTCATAGAGTTCGTCGTTTTCGAGGGATGTAAGCCGGCGAATCTCGCTCTGCATCATACGCATGTGCCGAACGGCCTGAATAATATCTCCTGTGCCGGGTTCTCCTTTTGTACGAATCATTGTGGCACCCTCGTTGATTCGGCGAAGAGCTTCGCCCAAATCTTTTGCACCGCAGACAAAAGGCACCTTAAACTGTCGTTTGTCGATGTGGTAAACATCATCGGCAGGAGAGAGAACCTCACTCTCGTCTATATAATCAATTTCTATCGCTTCAAGTATTTGTGCCTCCACGAAGTGTCCGATACGGCATTTGGCCATTACAGGAATAGAGACCGCCTCCTGTATCCCCCGGATCATTTTTGGGTCGCTCATGCGCGACACACCTCCTGCGGCGCGAATATCCGCGGGAATCCTCTCCAGCGCCATTACGGCACATGCCCCGGCAGCTTCGGCGATGCGTGCTTGTTCCGGTGTTGTTACATCCATTATCACTCCACCCTTAAGCATCTGGGCAAGATTGCGGTTCAGTGTTGTTCTATCTTCCATTATTTGTAAGTTTTTAAAAGTTTACGGTTGCAAAGCTATCAACAAAAAAGGGAACAGAGAAATTTCTGTTCCCATATAGAGAAAGATTGTACCGACATTCATAAACGGTTGCGATATTCTATCGGCGAGCAATTCTCGTGTGTGCTGAAAAACTTGCTGAACATGGCCTGCGACGAGAACCCTAATTTACCGGATATTTCGCCGACAGTAAGTCGGGAGGTAGCGAGTAGGGCAACGGATTCTTTCATTATATATTCCGCAATGATCTGCTTGGGGGATTTCCCCACAACCTGCGATGTTACTTGTGAAAGGTAACGTGTCGTAATGGCAAGTCGGTCTGCATAGAATGCCACATCATGCGCTTCACGATAATGGCGTGCAATCAGTGTCATCAGCTGATTATAGATATCGGCTATACGCTGGCTTCCCGTGTTTGTGGAAATGGAATATACCACCCGACTATGTATATAGCCGTGTGCATTGCTTATGGCATCGGATATGCTGTCGCCCAATCCCAATCGAGTGGCAATGGCTGTGGAGAGCGCCCCCCCTACACCATGTCTCTGCCAGCCCTCTGTATTCTGTGAAGTGAAGAATCGCTTCTGACCGTTTCCATAGAACAAAGCGGTCAATTGTCCCTCCATCTGATGACCGCCGCGGAGGAGAACATGTTCAGCTCCCATATCGATAAGTTCTTCGGCAGCATGCACCATCTCATCATCCGATGCTATCGAATGTCTGAGCATAATCTCTGCTTCATTGCATCGGATGAGAAGAATTGTGGCTCCGGGAATCAGCGCCTTCTTCCACGCCTCTATCGCTTCATCCGACATGAGGCGTCTTCCGTAAGAGTTGAGGATGCCGGGAACCAATACAACATGTTTGCATCCGACGATCTCACTTCGCAGCGCGTAGATTGTTTCCGGGTCGCGAACCATCCCGACTTTGACTGCTTTTGGAAGGTTGTCGTTGTATATGGCCTTTACCTGTCCCAGAACCATATTTTTAGGAAGGTCAAGAATTTCCTGTATACCTTTGCTATCCTGCACAGTCACCGATGCCACTGCGGTAAGAGGGTATCCTCCCAAGTCTGATATTGTTCTTGTATCTGCCTGTATGCCTGCCCTTCCTGTATTGTCAGAACCGGTTATGCTTAGTATGGGTGATATAAGTTTCATAAGTGCAAAGATACTTGGTTATATCGTCATATCCGAAATAAATAACCTAAAAATTGTAGGGGAAGGATTTTTAGGGAGAGCTTCAGTTCTCCTCTCTCTCCCCAAAATGGTCAAGAATTCATTACAGTTTTTTCGTTCAGATTTTTGTTCATTCTAGAGCGGAAAATCGGGGCGGCTCGGCAAGATTCAGGTCACGGAAGGGCGAAATTTTCGGGATAGAGTTGCGATAGCATAGTTTTCGCATCGCGATAACGGCCTAATCGCAGTGCGATCTCAATGTTCTCGCAGTGCGATAACGGTGCTTTCGGCGTGCGAAAGCTATGCTATCGCAAGGCAAGAAGATGAATATCTATGGCATATTCTTACTTTTTACGTATAACTCGCTGATGCTCTGAGGTTTACGTAGACCCCTCTGATTTTCGCGTATTTCGGACAAAAGATTTTTAATTTTGCTACACGCGAATCTACAGAGGGTGTTTGTCATATTTTTTCTCGGTTAATTCCAGATATAGATCCGAAGAACTTGTAAGTAGAAAATTACCTATATGCCCCGATATAGTCTCGTATTATTTCTGTTGATAAGTGCCGATCAGAGTGCTGTCACCGGTGGCAGCATCTTGCTTGACAGGAAGTGTCGGTGTGCTTCCCGATTCCGATTCTTTCTTGTCTTTCCTCTTCTTTTTCAGTCCGAAAAGGTCTCTCAATCCGTTAAAATCTCTCTTGATGATGAAGCCGAGCCCTTGCGTGTTGAGGGAGTTGCGGGTGAAGTAGCGGTCGTTGGTCTGGTTATAGACATGCGCGCTTAGCGTGCCATTGGGCGTAATGAGATAGCGGAGGTCGAAATCGCCGATGAAAGATGTCGTAGCATTGGCATTGTCACGATAGCCGAACTGGCCGTCGAAGAGCAGCCGATTGTTGAGCAATCGGCCGCTCAGCATTCCTTCATACTCGGCATTGTTCCATCCTTCGTCACCCGTAGAGATGTTGGCGCCGAAATTCCAGTTTGTGTTGTTGACCACGGTACCCAATATGTTATTGAGCTGCTGGCTGATCTGCCCGCTCAAAATGCTCTGCATGGCGAGGCTGGTGCGGCTTCCGCCGGTACCGTCTACACTGGCATTGTTGCTGCCCTGCGAGTAGAAGCGGCCTACGGCCAGCAGATAAAGCACCTGCTGATTCATTTCCTCCTCGCTGTTGATGATACTGTAAATCATCTGTTTGGCATCATTGCCTACGGTCGGCATGTCGAGATCGAAATCGATCTTGGGTGCACTTGGCGTACCGCCAATGTTCATCAGACAGTTCACACGGATGGAATTGCTGGAAAAGCTACGCCCGATCTGCAGGTCGGACAGGCTCACCGAATTGACCTGATACTGCGCCCTAAGATTGAGATTGGCGCTGTAGGGGTCGCCGCCGAAAGCAATTGTTCCGCCCTGCGTGAACTGAAAGTCGCGCTTGATGACATTCTGAATGGTCATCTTGTATACGCCGTGGTCAACCACGTAGTTGCCGTAGATATTCAGCCCGCCTTTATTGTAGAAGTCGGCACGCAGTGCGCCCGAGCCGTTCAGTGTGATATAATCGCCCGAGGTCTTATCCATGATCAGTTTAAGCGTGGCTGCCGGCGTGGTATTGATGATGAAATTGATGCGAATATCTGTCGGTATCTCACGCGCGTTACGGTCGCCATCCCGTCTTTCAAGGTTGGCAAATGGTGAGTAGATCGTCAATGTGTCGGCAGAAACAAAGTCGCGCGATGACCAGTGGATAAACTCCTGAGTGCCCACAGCCTCCGGGCTCGACACGTCATATACCACCTGTGAGCCTCGCTCCGGCGTGAGGTTCACATCAATCGTTACCTCCCCCGACTTGCCTTTGACAGATGCATTGCCTGTGCCATACACGGTGCCGTAGAAGAGGCTGCCGTCCGAGCCGTCAAAATTGTAGCACAAAAGATTCTTGGCCTTTACATCTATGTCGTAGGTCATCTTCGAGAGGTTCTGGTGATATACGCTCCCTGTCACAATGCCGGCATTGCCATTGCGATCGTAGATGGTGTCATTGGGGAACCGTATTTCGTCAACAAGGAATCTGATGGCATCTTTCTTGAGTGTATAGCGTGTATTAAGCGGTGTGATGGTAAGCGTTCCGTCGGCAATGATTTCGCCCGTGAGGTTGATTGCTTTAAGGTCTCCCCATACATGCAGGTTGCCGTTGGCCGTCAAATTCGTGTTGTGTATGAAACTAGAGCAGAGCGTCTCCAGAAACTCGCCACGGGTGTTGTCGGCCTTAATGGTAAGGTCTATGTTGTTTTGGGTAGGAGATACATAACCATTGATGAACGTCCGTCGCAGTGCTATTTCCGAGCGGTTGTTTTCATATTCCTCAATTGTTTGTGCGTCAATATTGATCTTTCCTTGATCAGGATTCCAGTTCACATCGGCATGAAGTGTTCCCATTCGTCCGTTCATGAAAGTAAAGCGTTTGGCCGTGAAAGACCCTGTAGCATTAGGTTTGTCAAAGAGATGATAAACGTATGCCTTGCCAGACAGGAGTCCGCCAAAGTCTACGGGGTGAAAATTAAGCAAATCCTGCACGTATGTGATATTTACATCGTCGAGGTCTACGGTCAGAATGTCATCGGTTCCTTTCTGTGCCACACCGTCAATAATGACGTGCTGGCTACCATTGGCAATCGTAAAGTGATCTATGGCAAGACGATTTTTGCTGTAGGTAATCTCAGAGGGATGAATCGTGAGAATAGTATCTCCAATGCTGATGTTTGATTCTTTGATCAGCACATGGGCTTCGGTTTTCCCAAAACGATTGGTCGAGAAGTCGACAACGGAATTGAGTTTGCCCTGCAATCGTTGAGTACGCGCATGATTGTCAAGCGAAATAACGGAAGTCAGACGGTCGTCTTTGGCTACAGCCTCCACGCGATAATCAGAGGTAAGGCCATTGGCACGCATCTGCGTAATGCTGATATCGGCATTCAACTGATCGTTGGGTGATGTCACCACAGCCTTGGCAAACTTATAATGTGTACCGTTATAAATCACATTGGGTGCGGAAAAATCGAGATGCAAATCGCTGGTTTGATTATTCATTCCACCCTCTAACGTTAATGGTTCCGGCAATTCCACATCCATGCCCAACAGATAATGCATCCAGTCAGCCTTTACGATTGTTGCGTTAACGGTGAAGTTATTGGATGTGCTTTTACGATACTTGATGGCTGGAGTGAGATGTTGGATGCTTGGCAATTTGCTGACAATCACGTTCTTCACGCTTTGGGTAAGCGTAGTGTAATCAAATTCGCCTGTAACTTCTGCGTAACCGAAGTCGCTATGCATAGTGAGCGTATGCCCCTCCTTGTTGGCTCCGGCTTCTAAGCGAAGCGAGTCAAGATGATAATTGTCTTCGGCAGATGTCATACTGAAGTTATTAACCTCAAGAGAGCCGTTGGCGGTATTGATATTGTTTCCCGTGAAGTTGGCAATTATTTCTGCACTATAGTCAGCAGTTGCATACTTGCCTTGCCACCAATGAAGTACAGACGGACTGAATTTCTCAATGGTGGCAGTGAAGTTGGCAGATGATGACTTCTTGTTGGTATTGACGTATCCATTGAGCGCAGCAATGATATTGGGGTCGTCAATATTGAATTTGCCATTGAATTCCCCCTTGCTGAGTGCACCGTCAATATTTATATTCCTATAAGAATAGTCATTATAATCGAAGCGGCTGACATTGCCTTGCGCTTTATAATAACTCTTCTTAATATTGCCTTCTACGCTGATATGAGATGCCAGCATGCCAAACTTATTGTCATCAAGAATCTGTGCAAGATTGAACCCTTCTGTATCGAGTTTACCAAAAACATCGCCATCGTGCAGGCCGAAAGCCAGTTTCGCATCTCCTGCACCAGCGTGAAGAATACCATTGGTAGTGAAAGCAGTGCCATATCCGCCAACTCTACCTTTATAATTAAGGTTGCCCATACGGCCGATAAACTCGGGAATATTGCCCGCCAACAGCTCCAGCCCTTCCTCGTCGACGGTCAGATTGGTGACGGTGGCAGCCCAGCGAGGCGTGCTGTTCCACGAACTGATAGAGCCGTCGGCTGTCAATCGAATATTAGAAGGAGCAGAAAGGACGTTGCTTCGTTTCTCCTTAGGTACACTGATATCAAGCTCTTTTACACGGATTCCCGTACTCGTGCCCGATACAACAGCCCTCACGACCACGGGTCTGCTATAATCCTTTAATACCGGAACTAAACAAGCAATATCAGAAGGAGTTACAGAAGATTCTTTTATACCTCCGGAATAAGCTAATGTGGGCAATTCAATCTTATTGTCAGTCAGGCGGTAAGTCGCCGTGATATTCTCAAATTGTAAGTCCGTATGGGGCAATTGCAGGCAGAAATTTGTAAGTTCTGCTTGCTTTTCGTTAGCTATAAATTTGAAGGAAAGAGACTCCACATCAAGCCTGGAACGTTCGACGAATGCCAGTTTCTTGATGTTGAGATTGATAGAATCGCCGGAAAACTTATTAAGAATGATATGTGAACTGAGATTGTGCACAGAGATGTGGTTCGGATCAAAGTTTGGTTTCTTGGGCTGGTCTAATCGATCATAGCTGATCTGCCCATTACGAATGATCAGGCTGCTGATTTCAAGATCCAAAGGTTTGCTCCGGGTGGTAGTGTCTTTTGATGCAAGTGAATCTAAAACAAACTGGAAGTTGGGTTTGGCTTCTGCTGTTTCTTGATATAGATTGGCATGGAGTCCGAAAAGTTGTGCAGAAGTGACGATGACACGCCCTTTCATCAAAGCCAGATAATCGAGCTTGGCAGACACGCGTATTGCCTTGAGCATCTCTTTCTTGTTCTGATCGAAGGCCAGTACATCATCAATGATAATTCTATTGAGAAAGCCCACATCAACACGGCCTACCATCACCTTTGTACCCAGCTTTTGAGACAATGCAGATGAAACCTCGCTACCGATGAATGCCTGCACTGCCGGAATGTGTACAAGGATGGCGGTTGCCAGATATAGACCGACTACGGTCCAGATAAGGCTGTTTATGATGTGTTTAATCCTTCTCAATTGCAATGCAAAAGTAGAAAAATAAACTTGAATTTAAAATAAAACGATGCTTTTTATTACATATAAGGTATTTTTTGATTAAATTTGCACCATGTAAAGCTGGTGCTTCACCGCAACGTAAAGTAGTTTGAATACAGAGGAACGGTAAAGCGCATAATAGGGCGAACAAGGCAAGATGTTCGGAAGTATATTTAATGGTTATTCAAGACAATAATTATCAACTAACAATTATAGATTTTCTATGGTAAATGTAATTAAGTTGCGGAAAGGCTTAGACATTAACCTGAAGGGGAAAGCAGAAAAAAAGAAAGTGCTGACGCAAGTATCAGATGAGTATGCGTTGGTTCCCGACGATTTCCCGGGGCTTACTCCCAAGGTTGCCGTGCGTGAGGGCGACCATGTCCTTGCAGGCGAAGCTTTGTTCTTAAACAAGACTTTCCCGGAAGTTAAGTTTGCATCTCCCGTCAGTGGAACTGTTACTGCTGTTGTTCGGGGTAATCGTAGAAAGGTGCTTTGCGTGAAACTGAAAGCTGATGCTACACAGGAAAGTCGTGACTTTGGGAAAAAAGATGCCGGTGCTCTCGATGCAGATGGCGTGAGACAGACCCTGCTCGATGCAGGCCTTTTTGGTTATATCAACCAGATTCCCTATGCAGTATCTACGACCCCCGATGTGAATCCTAAGGGCATTTATATCTCGGCGCTGCGCGACATGCCTTTGGCCAGTGATTTCAGCTATGAGTTGGAGGGCAACGAAGAATCCTTTCAAGTGGGTTTGACGGCTCTTTCTCGTATTGCTCCTGTATATTTGGGTATTGGATCGCATCAGCAATCTGGTGCATTGGCATCTGTGCAAAATGCGGAAGTGAATGTATTTGATGGTCCTTGCCCTGCCGGAAACGTTGGTATCCAGATCAATCAGCTCCATCCGGTAAACAAAGGCGAGGTAGTCTGGACGGTTGAACCTACATCCGTAATCTTTTTTGGGCGTCTGTTTCTTACCGGGAAGGTGGACTTGCGCCGTACGATTGCTGTGGCTGGGAGTTGTGTCAGTGAGCCTTCTTACACCGAGGTGTTGGTGGGAAGCAAGTTGGGTGACGTGCTCAAAGACCGCCTTCAAACTACCGAACATATCCGTATTATCAATGGGAACCCATTAACCGGTCGTCAGGTGACCTTTGATGATTATGTAGGTGGACATACTTCCGAGGTGACCGTTATCCCTGAAGGTGATGATCGTGATGAGATATTCGGGTGGATTCTTCCTCGAATCAACGACTTCTCCGTGTCAAGAAGCTATCTTTCATGGCTTCTGGGAAAGCATAAAGAGTATGTGCTCGATGCCCGATTGAAAGGTGGCAAGCGCCATATGATTATGAGTGGAGAGTATGATAAGGTGCTCCCGATGGATATTTACGGTGAATATCTCATCAAGGCAATCATTGCCGGTGACATTGATAAGCAGGAACAACTGGGTATCTATGAAGTGAGTCCGGAGGACTTTGCGCTTGCAGAGTTTGTTGACTCCTCCAAACTTCCGTTGCAGAAGATTGTGAGAGAAGGTCTGGACATACTTCGAAAGGAGAATGCTTAAAGGCCGTTCTATACTATCATCATATTGCATCAATACTTATTAAGATAAAAAAATGAGTGCATTAAAAAAATATTTTGATCGCATCAAACCGAACTTTGAGGAAGGCGGGAAGCTGCATTTTCTGTGGAGTATGTATGACGGCTTCGAGAGTTTTCTCTTTGTGCCCAATACAACCGCAAAGAGTGGTGCGCATATTCATGATGCCATCGATTCAAAGCGCATCATGAGTTTTGTTGTCATCGCTTTGATTCCGGCAATGCTTTTCGGTATGTATAACATCGGATATCAGAACGCACTGGCCGCCGGCAAGCTGGCGGAAGCGAGCTTTATATCTATGTTTATATATGGTTTCTTGGCAGTACTGCCCAAGATTCTTGTGAGTTATATTGTCGGTCTGGGCATTGAGTTTGCATGGGCGCAATGGAAGCATGAGGAGATTCAGGAAGGTTATCTTGTTTCTGGAATCATTATCCCATTGATTATTCCGATCAATACCCCATTGTGGATGTTGGTACTCGCCATTGCTTTTGCAGTGATTTTTGCCAAGGAGATTTTCGGGGGAACGGGTATGAACATCTTTAATGTAGCTGTTGCAGCACGTATGTTTCTTTTCTTCTCCTATCCGGGCTCTATGACGGGCGACACCGTATGGGTAAGTCAGGAGGCAATCTTCGGGTTGGGCTATACGCTTCCTGATGGATTTACAATGGCCACGCCTCTTGGTGAGATTGCGCAGGGCATTACCCCGCACGCTAATATCATGGATATGATTTATGGATTTATCCCCGGATCTATCGGTGAGACATCCGTTATTGCCATTGCCATTGGCGCCGTCATTCTGCTTTGGACAGGCATTGCCAGTTGGAAAACCATGTTCAGTGTGTTTGTCGGCGGTAGTATCATGGCTCTGATATTTACCGCTACAGGCTCCACCCCCATTGCTTGGTATGAGCACATCTTCCTTGGCGGTTTCTGTTTCGGTGCTGTTTTCATGGCTACCGATCCCGTAACCTCTGCCCGTACAGAGACAGGTAAGTATGTCTATGGATTCTTCATTGGTGCAATGGCTATTATCGTGCGTGTGATGAACCCCGGTTATCCGGAAGGAATGATGCTTGCCATCTTCTTTGGAAACATGTTTGCACCATTGATTGATTACTGTGTGGTACAGTCAAATATCTCGAAGCGCGCGAAACGTGCAACTGTTAAATCTTAAAAAGGAGGATAAATAGCATGAATACAAACTCTAATTCATATACGATTATCTACTCCTCCATCATGGTAGTAGTAGTGGCATTCTTGCTCGCTTTTGTCTTCCAGTCACTCAAACCCATTCAGGATGAGAATGTGGCACTTGACAAGAAGAAGCAGTTACTCTATGCGTTGAATATTCGTGGGCTGACAGATGCCGAGGCCTCCACCAAATATAAAGATGTGATTGTAGCCGACCGGATTATTGACGAGGATGACAATGTGATAGAAAAGGGCACACAAGGAGGTACCGAAGCTGGGTTCAAACTTAATTCCGCCGATTATAAGGCAGGCCGGTTAGCACTTTACATCTGTAAGGTTGACGGTCAGACTAAATATATTATCCCTGTTTATGGCATGGGTCTTTGGGGAGCCATCAGCGGCTATATTGCCTTGAATGAAGACAAGTCTACTGTTTATGGTGCCTACTTCAATCATGAAGGCGAGACGGCCGGACTTGGTGCCGAAATTAAAGACAACAGAGAATGGCAGGAGAAGTTTCAGGGTAAGAAGCTCTTTGCGGCAGGCAACAACCGGGAGGTAGCCCTCGCCGTTTCAAAAAAAGTTGAGGATGCCTCTACTCAGGTAGATGCTATCTCCGGTGCCACTCTGACGTCTGACGGTGTTACTAATATGTTGAAAGAGTGTCTTGGAAAGTATATCAAATTTTTAAATGATAAATAAAGGATTATGGCATTATTTTCAAATCAGAATAAAGAAGTCTTTATCAAGCCGCTGAACGGAGATAATCCGGTGCTTGTCCAAGTGCTCGGTATATGCTCGGCGCTTGCAGTCACCTCGCAGTTGAAGCCTTCCATCGTGATGGGATTGGCTGTTACGGTTATCACGGCTTTTTCCAATGTGATCATCTCTCTGCTTAGAAAGACTATCCCCATGCGCATCCGCATCATCGTACAGCTGGTGGTTGTCGCAGCATTGGTAACGATTGTGAGTCAGGTGCTTAAGGCCTTTGCTTATGATGTCAGCGTCCAGCTTTCCGTTTATGTGGGTCTGATTATTACCAACTGTATCCTGATGGGTCGTCTCGAAGCCTTTGCCATGCAGAACAATCCGTGGTCAAGTTTCCTTGATGGTATGGGGAATGGTTTAGGCTATGCCCTGATACTTGTTATCGTGGGTGGGTTCCGTGAGTTTTTTGGCCGTGGTTCGTTGCTTGGTTTCCAGATTATTCCCAACGGATTCTACGACTTAGGCTATGCCAATAACGGTATGATGACCATGCCTGCCATGGCTTTAATTCTTGTGGGGTGCGTCATCTGGGTACATCGTGCTTATTTTTATAAAGGAGAAGAATAAGGATTCTGCATTGAATATCTTAACTTCTAAGTAAATAAGATTATGGAACATTTAATAAGTTTATTCTTCAGGTCTATCTTTGTAGACAACATGATATTCGCTTTCTTCCTTGGTATGTGTTCATATCTTGCTGTTTCGAAGAACGTGAAGACCTCTTTCGGATTGGGTGCAGCCGTAACCTTTGTGCTCTGCGTGACCGTTCCCCTTGACTATCTGGTGCAGACTAAGGTGCTCGACCCATTGGGATTGTCCTACCTCAGTTTTATCCTGTTCATCGCCGTGATTGCCGGCATCGTGCAGATGGTAGAGATGATAGTTGAAAAATATTCCCCTTCGCTCTATGCCTCTTTGGGCATCTTCCTACCGCTGATTGCCGTAAACTGTGCTATTATGGGTGCCTCCTTATTCATGCAGCAGCGTATCAACATGGATCCGAGCAACACGCAGTATATCGGTAATGTGTGGGATGCTCTGGTTTACGCTTTCGGTTCGGGCATTGGTTGGCTGTTGGCTATTGTTTCTATGGGTGCCATCAGAGAGAAAATGCAGTATAGTGATGTGCCCAAGCCATTGCAAGGATTGGGTATAACCTTCATCACAGTAGGCCTTATGGCCATGGCTATGATGTGCTTCTCAGGACTTAAAATATAAAAGGTAAATATGGATATTAACTTTATATTATACAGTGTAGGAGTGTTTCTTGGCATTATACTCCTGCTAGTTGTCATTCTTCTGGTAGCCAAGAAATATCTTAGTCCCAGCGGTAATGTGACCATCACCATCAATGGCGACAAGACGCTGAGCGTTGCCCAAGGCGATAGTCTCTTGACAACGCTGAACAACAACGGCATCTTCCTATCTTCTGCATGCGGCGGCAAGGGTAGCTGCGGACAATGTAAGTGTCAGGTAATTGAGGGTGGAGGCGAGATTCTCGACTCTGAGAGACCTCACTTCAGCCGTAAGCAGATCAAAGACCATTGGCGACTGGGTTGTCAGACCAAAGTGAAAGGCGACTTCAGTATTAAGATAGACGAGTCGATTCTCGGCGTGAAAGAGTGGGAGTGTACCGTTATCTCCAACAGTAACGTGTCGAGTTTCATCAAGGAGTTTAAGGTGGCATTGCCTCCGGGCGAACATATGGACTTTATACCGGGCTCGTACGCGCAGATCAAGATTCCTGCATACGACTGTATCGACTATGACAAAGACTTCGACAAGTCGCTCATCGGCGACGAATATCTTGAAGCATGGAAGAATTTTAACCTCTTGTCGCTGAAGGCGAAGAACCCCGTCGATACCGTGCGTGCTTACTCTATGGCTAACTATCCGGCCGAGGGCGATATCATCATGTTGACCGTGCGAATTGCTACCCCACCGTTCTTGCCACGTCCGCAAGTGGGTTTTCAAAATGTACCATCAGGCATTGGCTCATCATACATCTTCTCGTTGAAGCCGGGAGACAAGGTGATTATGAGCGGGCCGTATGGTGATTTTCATCCTCATTTCGACAGCAAGAAAGAGATGATATGGATTGGAGGCGGTGCAGGTATGGCTCCGTTGCGTGCCCAAATCATGCACATGACTAAGACACTTCACACCACCGACCGTGAGCTTCATTTCTTCTATGGTGCACGTTCGCTCACCGAGGCTTTCTTCTTGGAAGACTTCTGGGAACTGGAGAAAGAATACCCTAACTTCCATTTTCACCTCTCTCTCGACCGCCCAGATCCCGTGGCCGACGAGCAGGGTGTGAAGTATTATGCCGGCTTTGCCGTGAACTGTATTCGCGACACCTATCTACAGGCACACGAAGCACCCGAAGATTGTGAGTATTATCTTTGTGGTCCGCCCATGCTGATACAGACCGTCACGAACTATCTTGACAGTCTTGGCGTAGATCCTGAAAGCATTATGTATGACAACTTCGGATAATCTCGCAGAACCGAGTACAACCGACAAAGCAAAAAGCCCTCCGAATGCAGTGTTCGGAGGGCTTTTGCTGTATGTGAACAGAGAGAAATTACCTCACCACAAACTTCTTTCCATTGCGTATGTACAAGCCTTTGGGCAACACAGATGTAGACGTACCTACGTAGCGGCCATCAATGGTATATATCTTATCGGAAGTCTCCTTATTTATCGTGATACCGCCAATGGCTGTAGCGGTGGAGGCAATCTTCTTCAGGAAGTCGATATACACAGCGTCGTCTACATAATTGATATTGTAGATAGGGGTATCGTCTGTTGTTGTCCACCATGCGGCATTAGGTAAACCGCTTGATTGGGTGAAAGTGCTGTCGCCACGGAAAAGGTCGCCGTTAACCTCTTTGGCGTAGTTCAATACCGTAATTGTTTTCCCCTTATTATAGCTTGACTCCAGATTACCATCGGCGGGAACGACCACCATTCTGGGCTTGCCTACGGTGTTGTTCACCGTGTTGCTACTGATACTGAATGAATAGTTATAGTTGACATGATATACCAGCAGTCCTCTTGTCTCGGGATTATAGGTCGTGACAGAATCGGAATAGTAGGCCATGCGTTGGTTCCAGCCTTTATCCAAGAAAGCCTGCACGACAAAGTATTCTTTCGAATCATTGGGGTTCACAATCTTAAAAGCCTTACCCCCATTTGATATATCAGTTAATTTTACTTGTCCGGAATCGGTCAACTCTTCGATAGGATCGCTCCATCCAAAGGCTTCGCGTTCCCATGCGGTATAGGATACCGGAACATATCCATAGCCATTATACAGCCCGTTGTCCATTACGCTCCAGTCTTCCATACCCTGATTGCTCATACCTATTGCATTACCTTTGGTGGCATAGAAGTCGGGCAACCCCAAGCAATGTGAGAACTCATGGCAGAACAGTCCGATGCCATTGATTTGGGTGTTGGTTAGTAGTTCATTGCTCACGCCGCAGAGATCGACTTTCATTCCGTCATACGTCGTAGATAATCCTGCATTGAATCTCTTCGGCCATATCGTTTCGTTGGCTCCTCCCGTGCTCTGACCGTAGCCTGCGTAGATGACATACACGAGGTCGATGGTATCGTTGCCGTCTGCATCATAGTCGGCAAAGTCGATGGAGTCTTCTATAGCAGCGCAGGCGTCGGCGATGAGCTGGCGAACATTCGTGTCTCGCGAATTTTCGCTTGCGTCCTTACCGTAGTAAGCCATTGTCTGGGGCACGGTGACGGGACCGTATATGTCGAACTGCGGAGAGAAGGCTCCACCGCTTTGGTCTATGAAATATTGCTTCACGCTGCCATAGTTCCGTTGTTCACCGTTACCATAGTTCTCGTGGGTCTTTACTCCTAATTTGTTGAGGTATTGGTCGAAAGATTTCTTCGGGTTGGGCAGGGTAAACTTCACGTCGGAAAATTGCGCAAGAATAACAAGTGCCTTAGGGCTGCCTGTGTGAGGAAAGAGAGCCGCAGAGTTGGCAATAGGCTCACGTCTTCTCTGGTTCACCTTGCTTATACCCTCGGCTTTTCTGAAAAACTCTTCCTTGCTGACGGTGATAGGCGTGAAGTCATTACCATTGCGCAGGAGGATGTTCCCTTGTTCATCAGTGTACCAACTGAAATCTACGTCTCCATGCAGATATACAGTGATCTGTTGTCCGTTGCTCTGCGTGACAACAATGGGGAACGACATGGCTTTACAGGCATAGGTCATACAGAAATTGCATAAAGCCAATGTTACAATGCATAAAATTTTCTTCATTTATCTGATTTTGTGTTTATAGAAATACTGTCCTTTATGTTTTGTTTGGTTGCCAAACTCAATGGCATGGTGCGGGCAGTGGTGATAACAGGCAAAGCATGTAAGGCATGCCCCGTTGTGTTTCCACTCGGGCTCATAGCCCAATCCGCCCGTGATGTCGCCGACGGGGCACACATCGGCACAGATGCCACACTTCACGCATCGCTGATGGTCTACGCGGAAGTGCTTGTCGGTAACAAGACAGTTTACAAAGACGCTGCCGAACAGTCGGGAATGAAGCCGAGGTAGGGGTCCCACTGCCAGTTTTCTGATGCCCGCTTTGCGTACCGCGATGTCCTGAATATATGTCTTGAGTTCAACTTCGGCTTGTTCTTTCTTTCTCTTCTCGTTTTCGGGCTTATCCACATCCATAAAGGGTAGACCGACATACGACTCGGGTAAGATGAGCGAATAGGCCGAGTCGAGGCGAATGCCCACCCGAGCGAGATCTTTCTCAAAGATATTGATGGTTTCTCCTAAAGTGTCTCCTGCCGTACAGATAGCGTACGTGAAATGGCCTTCTGCCTGAATGCGTAGGCGAGAGACAAACTCTCTCACATTTTTAGGCGGTCGCCAGCCATGCACAGGGAAACAGAACCCCAACCGCTCGCCGTCTTGCAGGTTCACACTGACAAGTCCGTCTGGTTGTTCCGGGATGAATGCCACGTGCTCATCAAGTGCGTCTGCCAACTGCTCAACAGCCCAGCGTGTGTTGCCCGTAGCAGAGAAATAGAATACCATTTTGCAAAATTACAAAAAATTATATATACTTAAGTAGGTATTCATAATTAAACGTATATTTTTTTATTATTTTGTTCTTTTTACTTTGCCACTATCTTTACGCCTCTTTTTCGTCATTCCGCCCTCTTTCATCAGGAGTGTAGCCCGCTACACTCCTTCTTCAAACCGGCAGACTGACTGAAAAACAAGTGTAAATATAATGACAATTAATGATGAACACCTACTCAAAAGAAAATAAGTCGCCATGCGAAACCTATGCTATCGCAAGGGCTTCGCAAAGTTGGCGACCGTCAG
>CAUTTP010000058.1:0-18928 GCA_963541305.1 uncultured Prevotella sp. | reverse complement strand
TGTACGTGCGTACACCGTACGGTGTGCATGCATACAGCGTTCGGCGTATGCCATCGTCAGGACGAAAAGCGATGATGAAGCGGATGTAAAGAGAGTGACATAAAGACGCTTTCTGGCTGAAAAGGTGCAAAAGCACCCAGACGAGCGGCTTGGGAACGAGCAGGGCAGACAACTGCTCCATGATGCTTAGCGAAAACGTACGGAAAATATTTAGGCAATATCGAAACATTATAAAAGCTACATTCCACAAGCGGCGGAATATAGCTTTCTTTCCTGTTTAGATTTCTATTACCTTAATAGAATAAGGTGTCATCTCTATTTTTTGTGCCGAAATGGTTTCGTTATCTATAGAGACGGTTTTGTCGTCTATCCTGCCCGAGAAACCCTCTGCCCTGACTGTATCAGATATTGCCAGCCCTTTAAGATTTAAAATAAGGCGTGACGGCAGGGCGTTCACCAGCTTCAGATAGGTTTTACCAGTCTTGGAATCTTTCACTACACTGGCTGCCACTCTGTAGCGCAGATTCTCCGCTATGTCGATCTTCGACTCCACATACCTGTCGCCGCTATAAGTGCCAAACAGCCGCTGGGTGTGATAGCTCGGAGTGAGACAGGTAATCGTATCGTTATTAAAATAGATCAAATCAGGATTCCAATTCGGATTGCGCTCGTTGCACAACAGCGGAGCATAGCTCGACATCGCCACCACATCGCCATTGCGCTCCAAGGCACAGAGGTGCATAGCCTCTGCCAACGCACTTTCCATCGTACGGGTCTTCGATGCCCACTCGCCTAAATAGACCTTTGGTGCAGTACGGTCGTAACTGTCATAATAGTCCTGATGGTGCAAGTACCACCCCACCGACTCATAATAGTGCTCATCCACCATGTCAAGGATGTCTTTATGTGCCTTGGCAAACTTCCAACCCTCAACATAATCTGACGAAGGATAATGGAACGGGCCAACCGTGCCACATACGATGATATCAGGATACTTGTCTTTCACCGCCTTGCAGAGCATTTCATACCGCTCTTCAAACACCGTGGAAATCAAATCCTCATTGCCAATGCCGATATATTTCAGGTTGAATGGTGCAGGATGACCTGCGTCGGCACGCATCTTCGCCCATTTCGACGTGGTGGGGTCGCCGTTAGCCCACTCGATCATGTTCAATATCTCCTCGCAATAGGCTGGCATATCCTCCATCGGTATGCCTCCCTGCTGACCACCATACTCATCCTTATGCAACTCCGAACTTGAGTTCTGGCATGGCACGCCTGCAGCCAACACGGGCAATGGCTCTGCCCCGATGTCCTCACAGAACTGGAAATACTCATAAAAGCCCAAGCCTTTCGTCTGGTGATAATTCCATATATTCATCTCCGGCTTACGATCCTGCAATAGCCCCACGCTCTCAACCCAATGATAAATATTATCTATACCCTGCCCGTGGCTCATGCAACCACCCGGAAATCGCACGAACTTGGGATGGATGGCAGCGATGGCCTCTGCCAAATCCTTGCGCAGGCCATGTCCCTTGTATGTTTCTTGCGGAAAGAGGCTCACCATATCCACGCTCAGCTGCCCTTGCTTCTGAACCGTCAAGGCCAGTCGCACATTGCCTTTCATCGCTTTTTTATCTACTATCAGGGGCACACTGTAGCGGTTCCATCCCTGACCTTCCACCTTAATCTTCTCCTTAGCCACCACTTGCCCGGCATCGGTGATGAGCATCACCTCCAACTGATTCTTGGCGGCATTCTCACTCAACACATAAACGGAGAAATCAAAACCTTGCGTTGGTGCGGCCGTGATTCCGCCCCACCCTATATTATATAAGGTGTCGCCCTGACTGACGATGGCATAGTTGGGATTGTTCTTGCTCAGCGGAATATCCTGCCTGATCTGTATCGCTTTGTTCGACTGCCACCCTGTCGTGGCACTCCACCCCTCATGATCTTTTGCCGTATATTCAAAGTCGCGGTTCTGAATCAGCTCAGCATACAGTCCGCCATCCGCCGCCCTGTTGATGTCTTCGAAGAACACACCCACCAATTTGTCGCTGATGGCCTTCATCCTCTCGGGATAGACCGTGAGCGTCGCCTCCACCTTATTGCCAATCTGCGCAAACCGCTTGGCGTCGTCAAGCATCGTCTCTTGGCTCAGCTCGTTGTCGCGGGCGATGGCATGGAAGTATTGCCGCATATAATCCAAATGCACCTTAGGCACATCAAACAGGTTGCCCTCTTGGCTTCGTCCGTCCACGGTCTCCTTGTCGCGCATCCATGCTATATCTTCTATCGTACTCGGATCGGGCGATTCCGTGAACTTTCTGAAGTCCTCGCTGGCCTGAACATATCGCCGTGTACCATCTTTCGCCTTGAAATAAATGTCGAAAGTGCCGTCGTCCATCTGAAACATCACCGGCTCCAGCACGCCTTTTTCCCTCATCAGCGGATAGTCTTGTGGGCGCCATGTCACCAAATCCTCGCTATATGCCGCAGCAAAGCATGGCGAGTAATCGTTCACCCCGAAGAGCAGACGCCACGTGCCGTCATTCGCCCTCAGCACGTAGGGGTTGTACATTCGTTTCTCCCCACCCCACTGCGCATAGTCCGACGAGCACAATTTACCGATGTGCCGCCATGTCTCATCCGCTGCCAAGAAGGCTACATGCAGCCCATCCTTGATGCCGGGCGAATAAACAAATATCTGGCACGTGGTGTCGCGTCCCACAATCTGATAGGCCGGCTCCTGCGTCTGCGCCTGCAATGACGTCATAATAGCCGTGGCCGATAGTATCAATAGCGTTTTCCTCATGATGATGGTCTAAGTTATTATCTGTGTGCAAACTTACATAAAATTCGGGGAATTTAACACCAGTTGAATAAAAAAGTTAAGAACACCCTACGGCATTGTCTCGTTAAAGATACGAAATAAATATAAAAAAAAGAACCGTGTGCCTTGCAATCTATTATCTTTGCATTGTATTATTATATTAGATTCGAATGCGATTTTCCTAACCATTCATAAAATAGTCATGGTCAGGGAAATCTGAATATTCTTTAATACGATAGTTAGATTAAGAACAGAATAGAATAATGAGAAGATGTGTATTATTTCTCTGCTTCCTAATGCCATTGCTTTGCTTCTCGCAAAGCATGGAGGTGAAGTATTCCGTGTACTCCAAGTTGCGTAAGAGCGAGATTGACAAGGTCAAGAATAATAAGAAGAATCAGGAGTATGGGAGCTTTCTGTCGGGGATAGATGCCGAAAGGGAGGATTCTTTTTTATTGGTCATCAAAGACAGGCTGTCTTCGTACGAACGGATGGAACCGGACGAAGAACTCACCGACGATGCCGGGCCGAGTATTGTCCTTGTTAGTCCGGGATACAGCGAAGAGGAGCATTCCACCTACAAAGACATGAACCATAAGAGCATGACAGAGGTGAAAGACTTTCAAGGCAAAGCCTATACGATAGAAACTCCGATGCCGGATTATCGATGGAAGATACTGAAAGAGAGTAAAGACATCATGGGGCTGAAATGCTACAAAGCCACTTTGCAAGACTCTGTCGTGGCATGGTTTTGCCCGGAAATTCCCGTTAATGAGGGACCGAACACCTATTGCGGACTGCCCGGAATAATCCTCGATCTGGAAGACGGCACGGACATTTACCGCTGCATCGGCATCAACACCCGGTCGGCCAAGAATGTTGCGCCCGTGCGAAAAGGAAAGCAAGTGACCGCCAAAGAGTTTGAGGACATCAAAAGGAGATTTTTTAATAAGTAGTAGGTTAAAGATAACACGCCTACGTTTCCCTTGTTTTAGTTTTTGCGCTTTGTCATCAGCTTAGATGAATAGAACCTTAGCCATTTTCTTTCTCTCCTGTTGGGCGTATGTCTGCCCGGCGCAGCATGCCCGGCTTACGGGAACGGTGAGGGATGCCGCCACAGACAGCACTCTCTCCTTTGTCAACATCATGGCCTACAGTCTGCCGGACAGTCTGCCGGTGGGCTTCGCCACATCGGACGACAAGGGCGGGTTTGCCTTGGAATACGAGGGTGGCGGTCGCGTCGTCTTGAAAGCCACGTGTCTGGGCTATCAGGAAGAAAAGGCAAACGCAGAGCAGGGCAGCCGCATCGATATCAGGATGCACCCCGACAGCAAGATGCTGAAGACGGTGGTGGTGAACGGACGCATGCCGGGCATCAAGGTGATGGGCGACACCATCGAATACAACTTCGGGAAATATACCGACGGCTCGGAGAAAGTGCTGAAAGACATTCTCGCCAAGCTGCCGGGGTTTAACGTGGACGACAAAGGACAGATTTCCGTCAACGGCAAGCCAATCAAGAAAGTGTTGGTGAACGGGCAGGACTTCTTCGGCGAACATAACGAGCAGGTGGTGAACAACCTGCCATCCGATTATGTGGACAAGATACAGCTGCGCAACAACTACAGTGAATATTCGATGCTCAGCGGGTTTAACACGAGCAAGGCCACGGCGCTGAACGTGGGTATCGACTCGCTGCATACCGGCAAGGTAACCGGCAACGCCGAGGCACACGCGGGATTTCAAGACCGCTACCGTACGGCGCTCAACCTCTATTCTTTCGGACAGAAAGCGATGTGGGGCGTCAATGCCAAACTCTTCAACACGGGCGAGGAGATGATGAGTCTGATCGACTATGTTAAGTTGATGGGCAGTGTCAAGGACTACGTCCAATCGTTTGGAGGCGCAGAAAGCATCATCGACAACGGCATATCCACAAGCGATTACATCGAGAACGACATCAGCACCCATAAGCGCAACAACGCGATGCTCTCGGCCAATGTGGCGTGGAACCCGAACGAGCGGGTAAAGATCAATGCTTACTATATCTTTAACGGTGTGCACAGCAAGGGGCTGTACGACATCAGCCGACAATACGCCGATGCACGAGACGCGGAGCAGCTGAACCAGAGCGATGACAGCCGACAGCGGTTTCATCATTTGGGGTTCAACATGAAGCTGATGCCGGCGGCGGGCACCGCTTTCGACTTCCGGACGAGGATAACCGCCATGACCAACGACGACAACAGCACCGTGGAATACTGGCGCAACGCATGGGAAGACCGCACATGGAACCTGTCGCAGGACATGTCATTCGTCAAGAACTGGAACAACAAGAACCTGCTGACCGTCAGCAACCGGTTGGCCTACAACCATTACAGCAGAGACGTGCAGATAGCATCCGACAGCTTGCTGTATGATGCGAGCTATGGCCTCTACAGCGCCGGGCAGAAACGCCGCAGCACCACGCTGGATAATTTTCTGTCGGCCTCGTGGAACAACAGGCTCTCCAAGATGTGGCAACTCAAGATGGCGGTCTCGTGGAACTATATTCGTTCCACCCTGTCGGCCGAATCGGAACAAGCGCTTTTCGCCATGGCGAAGCAGGCCGACGACACCAACCTCTACAGCTATGGCGTGTCGCTGCACAAGAAGCGGGGACAGTTGCGGATGGATGCCGGTCTTGACCTTGCCTACACCAATCGCGGCGGAGCAGGACGGAAGGCGGCACTCTTTCCGAATGTCTCGCTGGAGTGGGTGCCGAGCAGCACCAACTCGGTGAGCCTGTCTTACAGCAGCTACTACCAGAAAGACAATGATTATTTCGCTCGCGGCACGGTCATCAACGATTACAGGAGGCTTACATCATATAATAGTGATATGAATTTGCTGCACCGGAAGCACAGGCTGTCGCTGAGTGTTAATTATTTCGATCTCTTGTACGACCTCCGTTTCTTCATGAATGCGGGATGCAGCATGACTGAAAAACCCTACATCATGTCCTACGAGAGCAATGCCGGCAGGGTGCTGACGACCGTCATGCAAGCCCGGAAAAACGCTTACACGCAATACGCTTACTTAGATCTCCACAAGGGATTTAGGGCGCCACTCACACTGAGGTGCAAGCTCAATCTGCTCAATTCGCAGTATCAGAACGTTTACAATGGCAACATAAGCAGCAATCGATATTCGCAGGCCAATGGGAATTTGTCGCTGGCTACGAAGATGAAGACGCTGTTCAACATAGAGGTGGGCAACCGATATGTCTTTCAGCACAGCAAGACCGGACTGACGGGCACCACGCTGAACCTTGTGTCTCTGGAAACATACGTGCGCCCTTTCCTTATCAGGAAAGAGAAGTTTGACGTGAGCATGCCCCTCTCGTTCATTTACGACAAGGCAGCATCGCTGACCTACCGCTACATAGACTGCAGTTTTAAAGTGTCCTTTTACGCCGGCGCATGGATGCTCTTCGCCGAAAGTCAGAATATTTTCCACACCGGACGCTTCAACCGCATCAGCGTGAATGCAGAGAACGACTACACGGAAACCGTGACCGAACACCGGATGCCCGGCTATATCATCGCAGGTGCCAAGATGATGTTCTGATGTCGTTAGCATTCAACAAGACAACATATAGCTGTGCAGATGGAGATCGGCAGGCCAGCCGTATGTAAATATTTTAACATCAGAGAACCTATTATATACGAAAAACAACCAAGAAATAAGATGACAAAGCATTTCTGAGAATTTCAGAATTTGAAACTTAGCAGAATTTGGGGCGAAAATCGGTCAAAAATCACATTGAAATATATTTTGTTGATAATCAGCAAGTTGTGCAAATAGAATGTTTTTGCCAGAAAAATTTGATTTTTATGGCGTTGCGATAACTATGGTTTCGCATCGCGATACCTATCTTATCGCGATGCGATCTCAATGCTATCACAGTGCGATCTCTATGCTTTGGCGATGCGAAACATACGTTATCGCAACGCCATCTTGAATTTTTCACATCATTTTCGAGCTTACATCGATAAATCATCACCTGTATTTTTCTCTTTCACCACGGTCATATTTGCATAAAACTGTAATGATATATTTACAAAATAACGTCATGACAAGGTTTTAATCACCTGAAAATATTGCGAAAATTCAGGAAATATATTGCAACTGACAATACGGATTAACCATAAAATCACCACAATAAAAAAAGGCAGGTTGCATCACTACGACCTGCCCCCCAAAATTAGAGAGTTATAAAAAATCAAGTTATTACGTATATCTTATATCCTATTGATAATATTCTTTCTTGCCTGCTGCCAATGTATTCTTCATCAGCGAGCATATCGTCATGGGTCCCACACCGCCGGGAACGGGGGTGATGAAAGAACACTTGGGCGCTACTTCATCGAAACTCACGTCGCCGCTCAGTCGGAATCCGCTCTTGCGGGTGGCATCGGGCACGCGGGTTGTACCTACATCAATGACGACTGCACCGTCTTTCACCATGTCGGCCGTGACAAACCCGGGCAGTCCGATGGCTGCGATGATAATGTCGGCCTCCCGACATTCTTTCTTCAAATCCTTAGAATGGGAATGACACACCGTGACAGTGGCATCACCAAACTGCTTTTGCATCATGAGCTGCGCCATAGGCTTGCCTACGATATTGCTGCGCCCCAGCACTACGCACTTCTTGCCGGAAGTCTCGATGTGATAGTGTTGCAGCAGAGTAAGAATGCCAAGAGGGGTGGCCGAGATGAAGCAGGGCAGGCCGATAGCCATACGTCCCACATTGATAGGGTGGAATCCGTCTACATCTTTGCGATAATCGATGGCCATGATGATTTTCTGCTCGTCGATGTGTTTGGGCAACGGCAACTGCACGATGAATCCGTCGACATCAGTATCGCGGTTGAGCTTGTCGACACAAGCGAGAAGCTCCTCCTCGGTAACATCCGCCTCATAACGAATCAGCGTAGACTTAAATCCACACTGCTCGCAGGCGATCACCTTGTTCTTGACGTATGTCTCCGAACCTCCGTCATGACCTACGAGCACGGCAGCCAAATGCGGTTGCTTGCCGCCGTGGGCAATGATACTCTTTACTTCTTGGGCTATCTCTGCCTTAATTGCAGTGGCTGTTGCTTTACCATCAATCAGTGTGTAGGCCATTGTTACCTTATTTTCATTTATTCGGCTGCTTACAGGCTTGGCATCCCGGGCATGCCCTTCATATCTTTCATGCGAGCCATCATCGACTTCATCTGGTTACCGGTGACCATCTTCATCATCTTACGGGTCTGGTCGAACTGCTTGATAAGTCGGTTCACCTCCTGAACATTCGTGCCGGAACCTTTGGCAATGCGCAGGCGACGACTCTGATTCAATATCTCGGGATTGGTTCGCTCCTTGGGCGTCATGCTGCGGATGATGGCCTCAATGCCGTTGAATGCATTGTCGTCGATATCTATATCCTTGATGGCCTTACCCACTCCGGGGATCATTGAGGCCAAATCCTTCAGGTTGCCCATCTTCTTGATTTGCTCTATCTGACCGAGATAGTCGTTAAAATCAAACTTGTTCTTCTGAATCTTCTTCTGGAGCTTACGGGCTTCCTCCTCATCAAACTGCTCTTGAGCACGCTCAACGAGTGAAACCACATCGCCCATACCGAGGATTCGGTCGGCCATACGCTCGGGATGGAACACGTCGATGGCCTCCATCTTCTCACCCGTACCGATGAACATGATGGGCTTTTCCACCACCGTGCGAATAGAAAGTGCCGCACCGCCACGGGTGTCACCATCGAGCTTGGTGAGTACCACGCCGTTGAAGTCGAGCCGACCGTTGAATTCCTTAGCCGTGTTCACCGCATCCTGACCGGTCATCGAGTCAACGACAAACAGCGTCTCGTCGGGACTGACAGTCTCCTTCAGCGATGCAATCTCGTTCATCATGTTCTCATCCACAGCCAGACGACCTGCGGTGTCGATGATGACAACATCATTCCCCTTAGCCTTAGCCTCATGGATGGCATGAAGTGCTATTTCATTCACATTCTTGTTGTCATCCTCAGAATAAACGGGAACGCCAATCTGCTCGGCCACTACCTTCAACTGATCGATAGCGGCAGGACGATAAACATCGCATGCCACCAGCAAAGGATTTTTCTTCTGCTTTGTCTTGAGCATGTTGGCCAACTTGCCGGTGAAGGTGGTTTTACCCGAACCCTGCAAACCTGACATCAAGATGACTGAAGGCCGACCATTGAGTTTGAGTTCTGTTGCCTCACCACCCATCAGCGTAGCCAGCTCATCGTGTACGATTTTGACCATCAACTGCCCCGGCTTCACAGCCGTCAGCACATTCATGCCGATTGCTTTCTTCTTCACAGTATCGGTAAAAGTCTTGGCCACCTTAAAGTTGACGTCCGCATCGAGCAAAGCTCGGCGCACATCTTTCAACGTTTCCGCAACATTTATTTCTGTGATTTTGCCCTCGCCTTTCAATATTTTGAAAGAACGATCAAGCCGATCAGTTAAGTCCTCAAACATCATGTAATTTCTTCTTTACGCTTATTTTTCCTGACAAATATCATGGAATCACACACCCCAATCCTTTTGTTTCCGGCATAACGTCATGCAAAGTTAGATAAATAATTGATGAAAAAAGAAAATATGCCGCACTTTTTGATAAAAAGGAAGCATATTTTCTACAATTTTGTCCGGCCTCAATGAAATTGAAACGGAAATGGATAGTGCTTTATTTCACTTATAACATCTTATGCGGCTCTATCACGGTTCGTTTACAAAAGCATATTTATTCAAGAACATTTTTACGAATCTTGGTCAAATACTCTTTCATTCCCTTAGCGTCTTTTTCATCAATGATGGTCAGCAGTTCCTTCAACTCGTCACGTATCTGCGACACTTGGTCATGGGTGTAGGGATTGAACAGCACTTCCTGCAACAGGTAATTATCCTCCGAGAGCACGCCTTTGGCTATGCGCATGTGGCGCTTGAAAGTGGTTCCCGGTGCATCCTGATGTTTCATCACAGCGGCAAACACAAACGTAGACACAAAAGGGATGCTCAAAGAATAGGCCACGGTCTTGTCGTGCTCCTCAAAACTATACTCGTAAATGTTCAGTCCCAATTTCTGATACATATCCTTGAAAAAGATGCGCCCCATGTAATCGCCCTCCGAGATCACAATGGCATTCTCTTCAGACAGCTGATTGAGATTGGCAAAGGTGGGGCCAAACATCGGGTGAGTAGATACATATCTGAATCCTGCCTGCTCATAATATTCCTTAAGATTGGTCTTAACCGATGAGATGTCCGAGATGATACAATCCTTCGGGAGATATGGCAGCACTTCCTCGAATGCAGGAATAGTGTATTTAACGGTAACGGCATTGATAACAAGCTCCGGTTCAAAGCCTTTTATCTCATCCAATACGGTGAAGCGCTGGCAGTTATAGGTAAAGCGCAACCGCTTGGGATCTTTTTCAAAAACGGCCACTTCATGCTCAAAACTCAATAAATCTATGAAAAAGGAACCCATCTTTCCGGCTCCCATCACGAGTATTTTCATATCTGCTTTTTCTTTTATGAAGTTAGAAATTAAGAGGTTAGAGAAGTTAGGACAATAGCCAAAACACCTCAAAGCATACTATAACATTCGCTTCCGGCAAGCATTCGCCTTAGTTTCTCTAACCTTATAACTTCCACGATAAACCTCTATTGATTGATAATCTCCATCTGCTGCCTTACGCTTTCCTCGTGAATCAACTCAAAGATATGGGCTGCACATTCGGGCTCAATGCCACACAAGCTGGCCTGTGCACCCCGCTTCTCCAATATCTCGTTATAGCGGTTGGCTTGAAACACGGTCATGTTGTGCTCCTTCTTATACTGTCCGATCTCACGACAAACACGCATGCGCTTTGCGAGAAGTTCGAGCAACTGGTTATCGAAGTCATCTATCTGGCGGCGCAACTGCTGTATGCCCTCCGTCGTGGAATGTTCATCGCGAACCACAAGCAACGAGAGGATGTAATCCAACACATCAGGCGTTACCTGCTGGCGGGCATCGCTCCACGCGTGATCCGGCTCACAATGGCTCTCCACAATCAGACCGTCATAGCCCAAATCCATCGCCTGCTGGCACAGGGGAGCAATCAGCTCACGACGCCCACCAATATGACTGGGGTCGCAGATGATGGGCAAATTGGGTATACGCCGATGCAATTCCATAGCAATCTGCCACATAGGGAGGTTACGATATATCTTCTTGTCGTAGCTGGAGAACCCGCGATGAATAGCACCCAATTTCTTGATACCGGCCTGATTGATACGCTCCAAAGCACCTATCCATAATTCAATGTCCGGATTTACGGGGTTCTTCACAAACACAGGAATATCCACTCCCTTCAAAGAGTCGGCAATATCCTGCATGGCAAAAGGGTTGGCCGATGTACGCGCACCCACCCAAAGAATATCAATGTTATACTTCAAGCACTGTTCCACATGCTCGGGCTTAGCCACTTCGGTAGCGACCAACATACCCGTTTCATCCTTCACGCGCTTCAACCAAGGCAGTGCAACCTCACCGTTGCCCTCAAAACCTCCGGGCTTGGTGCGCGGTTTCCACACACCTGCACGAAACATGTGGCAACCTTTCTCCTTCAGTTGCATTGCCGTAGTCATCACCTGTTCTTCTGTTTCGGCGCTACACGGGCCTGCAATGACAAAAGGACGCTGGTTATCACTTGGTAATACCAATGGTTCAATTTCCAATTCCATATCGTTGTTTTGTTTTAAATTTCTATTCTCTTTCATCTTTCCACTCGCGTATTCTCACCAATGCCTCCTCTATTTTCTCATCTTTTGCACATAGCGAAATACGGATATACCGCTTGCCATTTGCTCCGAAGATGAAGCCCGGTGTAATGAAAACACGGGCTTGATAAAGCACTGCCTCTGTTAATTCCTCCACATCGGCATAGTCGTCGGGAATCCTACCCCACAGGAACATACCCACCTGTTCGGGGGCGAACGTGCAGCCCAGCTCCGTCATGATCTGTTCTGCCAACACGCGACGACGTTTGTAATTGGTAATATTATTCGTACGATGCCATGCCTCACCATTGCTATTGAAAGCCTCGGCGGCGGCCAACTGAATGCCGCGAAATGTACCATTCTCTATATTGCTCTGAATCTTGAACATCCATGAGATGTATTCGGCGTTGCTCACCATCATCGCCACACGCCAGCCCGGCATGTTGTGACTCTTCGACATCGAGTTCAGCTCTATGCAGCAATCCTTCGCTCCCGGCACCTGCATGATGCTCATTGGCTGCTTGTTGAGGATCAGCGAATAGGGATTGTCGTTCACCACCACAATGCCATGACGCTTGGCAAAGTCAACCAACCGTTCGTAGGTTTCTCTACGGGCATTACCACCCGTAGGCATATTGGGATAATTGGTCCACATCACCTTCACATTCCGCAGGTCGTACTGCTCCAATTCCTCAAAATCGGGCTGCCAACCATTGCCCGCCCTCAAATTATAATAGGTAATTTTTGTGCCAAAGATATTATTGATGGCGGTATAAGTGGGATAGCCCGGGTCTGGTATCAGCACCTCGTCGCCGGGATTGCAGAATGCCAGTGTCACATACATAATGCCCTCTTTCGAACCAATGATGGGTTGAAGTTCGGTCGTCCAGTCCACATCAACGCCATACACCCGCTGATAGAATCCAGCCATCGCCTTACGCAGTTCCGGCAGTCCGCCCGTGGGCTGATAGCCGTGGGCCGATGCGTCATGTGCCACCTCACACAGTTTGTCGATAGTCTGCTCCGATGGCGGCATGTCGGGCGAGCCGATTGCCAACGAGATAATATCTTTTCCTTGGGCATTGAGTTGTGCCACCTCTTTCAGCTTACGGCTGAAATAGTATTCCTGCACACTGCCTACTCTCTCTGCTGGTTGTATCATCTTCCGATTTTTTTATTATTCTTACTGATTCTTTCCTCGCAACACCTTTCGCTATGCCATGACAGGTGTGTCGCTTTCCCTATATTCTCCGATGATCTTGATATCCTTAGTCAATGGCGTGATGGCGTCGATCGACTGTCGGTATCGTATCAAGTCTTCGAAGGTTACATCCACATAGAACAGATATTCCCATTCGTGACCTATCACCGGTAGCGACTGAATCTTGGTCAGGTTAATGTCATAGAAGCTCAATATCGTCAGCACCTTAGACAGCGAGCCCTCCGAATGGGGCAGCGAGAACACCAGACTGGCCTTGTTGGACAGATGCTGCGGGCGGAGAAAGTCGGCCTTGCGAGGATTGGTCACCACGAGAAAACGGGTGAAGTTGTGCTTGTTGTCCTCAATATGATCTTCCAAAATCTTCAAACCGTACATCCTTGCGGCATCAGCATGGCAGATGGCTGCCCACCCCCGGCAGCGATGACGCTGTATAAACTCTGCACTACCTGCCGTATCCTCTGCCTCCACCGCTTTCAAATCGGGATGGTTGGCCAAGAAAGCGCGACACTGCATCAGCGCCACCGGATGCGAGTGCACCTCGGTAATCGTCGACCAGTCGTCTTCAGGCAGACAGCAGATGCAATGACAGATATGCAGTTTATGCTCGCCCACAATGGTCGTATCGCTTGCCCGCAGCAGGTCATAATTGTGAAGTAACGATCCGGCGATGGTGTTCTCTATGGCCAGCAGACCTACGACAGTGGGATCACGCTTGATATTCTCAAACACATCCTCAAACGTTGCGCAGCATATTTGCTGTATCTGTTCGTCCTTGAAATATTGATGTGCGGCAATGTCATGGAATGAACCCAGTGCGCCTTGTATCGCTATTCTTTTCATTTATCTCTTTTTCTGTCCAAGGTCTCCATATAATCAAAGTCCCGCCTCATTGAAAATGATGCGGGACTTTGATGCAAACCTCTTTGGGTGAATATCTTTGTCTTAAGTTGAAATCTACACGCAACTTCCCGCTTCGCAATTCTTTGCAAAGTAAAAATAAAAGTAATAAAAAGATGCGTAAGACTTCATTATCTTTACTATTTATCGTTTATCGGGTGCAAAAGTATAATAATTATTTTAAGTAACAAACTTTTTATCGGATTTTTTTCCTGAGTTAAGTTCGCCTTACTCGTTTTTGAGGCCAAATGACAAGCTCCTTCTCCCCTTGCCTACTCCCTCATCTCCTGATAATGTGCATTGGGAATGGCGTCAGCACGATCCATATAAGGCCAATACTCCTCGGGATATACCCACGGGCGACCCGGCTCTCGCATGGATTGGAACAGGTAGCGCACGTTGATGTAGCCGTCTGCCCCGTCCTTAGCCAACACGTAACAGTAAGCCGTACGCTTATATGCCTTTACCTTGCTTCCGCTCGTCTTGGCGGCCTCTATCCACGTTTTCTGCGGAATAGCCACCGAGATAATCTTTGCCGAGGGATAGCGCCGACTGAAATCCTGCCGGCATCTCTCCAGCATTCCCGTAGAGTCTGCATAAAACAGATTCTTCGTATAGAGCGGCATATACTTCACTCCGTCAATCGTAATGTCGTCACTATCTTTCTTTTTCTCAATGCCCAAAAAGTCTGAGACATCCTTTTCTGCCGATTTCACCCCCTTCTTCGCCTGTTTCCAGAGGGTGTTCACACGTGTCTTCACGCTCTTGTCGGTCTCTTTATATACTTGTGCATTCATCGCCGTGGCTGTCGCCAGCAGCACAACAACCATCCCCAACATCTTCTTCATTTTGTCATTCTTTTAAGTTAATCTAACAAATTATTCGCCTGCCAACAGACTTGTTGCAAAGATAAGGATTATCAATATACAGGTCATGCTCCTTTAGTCTTTTTTATACAAAACTATAATAAAAAAAGCTAAACCCGTCAATAGGTATCACGGGCTTTGCTTATATTTGCACCAGCATTTCTCCATCGGGCGGAATAACGTAAGAAGAAAGGGGATATACATGAATAGATATGCAGCACTGACACTGGCTTTGATCATGGCAACTGCCATGCAGGCTCAAAGCGACAAATCACTTTATGGCGGGTCGATGGTCGCCATACCGGGTACGAATGCCGTCGCCATGCGCCCCTCTTCCACCCTTACCCCGCAGCTCACCACCTCCGGCTATGCGGTATCTGCCGCCATCGACCACGCCTCCTCGGCACCATCGTCCGGAGCGACGTCAGCACAGGGGCTCTGCACCGATGCCGCGGACGTTACCTCAAAGAAGTCGGCCAAAGCCACTACCGACGCCGACTCTACCCTTTACTACCCCACTCACCTCTCCTCCTACTATTGCAACTATGGCTGGCTGCATAAAGGCTTGAACGCAAGTCTTGACCTCAGCGTGTTTGCCCAGTTTGGCAAGCATGCACGTCATGGCGCCGGCTTCAGTCAACGTCTCTCTGCCACCTATGTTCAGCCATTGGGCAAACGCAGCTGGATGGCTGTAGGAGGATATGTAGACCATCTGAACTGGAGTGGCGACAGCTACACCTCGGGCGGTCTCTATGCCGAGTTGGGTTACCAGTTCAACGAGCATTGGTCAGCCTATGTGTATGGCCAGAAGTCACTGGTCAACAGTGGCATATCGGGTTTCGGCAGTTATTACGGCCGGGGATGGAATTACCTCTCACCTTATTCTTATAACGGACTGGGCGACAAACTGGGTGCTGCCGTGCGCTGGACGCCCAACCCTACGCTCTCCGTCGAGCTCTCCGTCGAACACAACTGGTATCCCAAAGGCAATGCGCATTACTTCGACCAATACAACTACCCCACGCCACAGCCATAACCACGCATCATAAAAATATGTAAAGCTGCGCGGATGGCAGCCTGCCTGCAACCTTAATTTCTCAACGAAAAAGCAATACAAAAATACGTTTTTATGCTCGATATGATCATATTATTTCATAGAATTTAGACAAGAAAGTATGAATGAAAGAGCAAAATAATCGGGATTTTTCACGAAGAACATGGCTGTTTTTGCCCTAAAATTTTGAAATGGTCTTGCGATAGCTATGCTTTCGCATCCCCAAAAGGTACTTATCGCGATGCGATCTCAATGGTATCGCAACGCGATAACTATGTTATCGGCATGCGAAAGCATAGCTATCGCAAAGCCAAAAATTCAGAATCTTTGCACATTTTCAGCACTACGCCCATAACCCGCTGATAATCAGAAAGATTTAAAATATGCTCGTTTTTCATCGATTTTTAGGTAAAACATCGCCGAATTAGAACAAACAGCAAACCGTTGAAGCTGTTTGTCGCAATATTTCAGAATGAAATAAAAAGAAAATACCGGACAATACCCAGAGAGATAAATAAGTCGGAGAAAAGAGATAAGTTGGGAACGTTGCCTTGCCGCAGGGCAAGGCAATGCCCCCAACGTCCCCGAATGGGTTCATCCTCTCATCTTCAGTCTCAGGCTGTTGAGCACCACGCTCACACTGGAGAAAGCCATCAGGGCAGACGCCCACATCGGCGTGATCTGGAAATCGACGCCGAAGATATAGAGCACACCAGCCGCCAAAGGTATGCAGACGATGTTGTAGATAAACGCCCAGAAAAGGTTTTGCCATATCATGTGCACGGTACGCTTGCTCAGCGTCACCGCCTCGGGCAGAGCGCGCAGGTCATCGGTCATCAGCGTCACCTGCGCCACGTCCATCGCCACGTCGGTTCCTTTGCCGATGGCAATGCTCACATCGGCTATGGCGAGCGCCTGCGTGTCGTTGATGCCGTCGCCGATCATCGCCACCCGCTTGCCTTCCGCCTGAAGACGCTTCACAAGATTTTCCTTGTCCTGCGGCAACACCTTACTGTAATAGTGCTTAATACCGGCCTTATCTGCCCAATATCGGGCAGCTTCCTCCTTGTCGCCACTCATCATATAGACCTCGATGCCACGGCTCTGCAACTCTGCCATCGCCTCGCGCGCATTCGGCTTGAGCGTCTCGCGCTCCTCCAATGGCAGGTCGTCGGCCTTGGTGAAGTCAACGTTCTGGTTGGGAATGGTCAGAGTGCCTGTCTTATCGGTCACCAAGACATCCACCTTACGCATGTTTTCAAGTGCTGTTGCATCCTTGATGAGCACTTTCTTCTCGGCGGCCTTGCCTATACCCACCATGAGGGCAGTAGGCGTAGCCAGCCCCATAGCGCACGGACAAGCCACCACCAGCACTGCCACGGCACTCAAGATGGCCTGTGGCAGATATGCGCTGCCGCCGATGACCCACCATGCCAGAAAGGTGATGATGGCGATAACCGTCACCACGGGCACGAAGACGAGTGCCGCCCTGTCCACGATGCGCTGCACGGGAGCTTTGCTGCCCTGCGCCTGCTGCACCATGCGGATGATATGCGCCAGAGCCGTTTCTTCACCAATCTGACGTGCCTTCATACGAAACTTGCCCTGACTGGGGATGGTTCCGGCCAGCACTTTCGCCCCTGCCTTCTTCTCGGCAGGTGTCGGTTCGCCCGTAATCATGCTTTCGTCGACGTAAACCGCATCGGCCGTCATAAACGAGTTAGCCCATATCACATCACCGTCGACGGGCACTTTTTCGCCCGGACGCACCTCCAGCACATCACCCTTCTCAATGGTCGAAATGGGCACCTCGCGTATCACAGCTTCCTGCACCACATTGCCCGCCTCGTCATACTTCTCGGGGGTCTCCACGATATGGGCTGTTTTGGGTGCCATACCCATGAGCTGACGTATGCTGCTTGCCATGCCGTCCTTGGCTTTCTCCTCCAAGAGACGACCGGTAAGCACGAAAGCGATGATCATCACGCTGGAATCAAAATAGGTGTGCCATTCAATGCCCCGGCTACCCCATACGGCTTCGCCCCAGAAAGTGTTGAACGCACTGAACAGGAAACTGATGGCAGTGGACAGGGTTACAAGTGTGTCCATGCTGGCAGCACCGTGCAGGAGCTGTCGCCAAGCAGTCTTGTAGAACGGCCAGCCGCAGTAGAGGATGTTGGCAAAGGCTAATAACAAGCTGATCTGGTTGGCCGTGTCACGACTTCCCACCGGAATCCACCCCATTGAAACGCTCATCACGAGGATGGCAAAGCCCCATGACAGCAAGGTTTTGCGCTTGAGCAGGGTGTATTCGCGCTTCTGAATTTCATCAGCGGAGCGGTCTTTCTCTATCACAAGGTCATAACCGATGTTGTTAATCTCTCGCTTCATCGTTTCGAGCGAGATCTTTTCTGGGTCGAAATCTACCAGTGCACTGCGCCCCGGCAGACTGACTGACACCGAGGAGACGCCATCCAGTGAACTGAGCTTGCGCTCCACGTTGGCCGAACATGCCGAACATGCCATGCCGACAACAGGTATTGTCTGTTTCATAGCTTAGAGCGTGAGTTCGTAATGCCCCCTGTTTTCCACGGCTTCTTTCATCTGCGCGGGGGTCACGGCAGTTGCATCATATTGCACCGTCACGCTGCCCTCGTCGAGGTTTGCCTCTGCCGATGAGACGCCCGCAAGTTCCTTGATGGCATTTTCCACGTTAGCCTTGCAGTGCACACATTTCATTCCGCTTACCGGAAAAGTCTTTGTTTCCATAATCCTTGATGTTTATTGTTGATGTTTATTATTGATGTTTACGCATGCAAAGGTAACACCTTATATATATATAGGTGTTACGGAATATGGGATAAAAGTTATAAGATTATGGAGCCTCTCCTCTAACCCCTCCCAAATAGGGAAGGGGCATGAATACGAGGAATAAAAAAGTAAAAAGGTAAAAGAGTAAAAAGCAGCTGCGCTTAAGGGCGAACGAAATCTAAAAACGAAGCGCAGGGTCAACCTCACGGTCGACTCTACGCACAGTTACAAAATTATAGAGTTATAAGAATCAAGTTGCCTAACTTTAGATTCCCTCCTCCGTTCCCTCTGCGACTCTGCGTGAGAAAAGAAAAAGGAGACTCTTACATCTCGGGGAGTGAGTTTTTTATCACGCAGAGGCGCGGAGGTCGCGGAGGTTTACGGGCGCAAATT
>CAUTTP010000057.1:0-19018 GCA_963541305.1 uncultured Prevotella sp. | reverse complement strand
TCGGCTTTGCGATAGCATAGGTTTCGCATCGCGAAAGCATAGTTATCGCGATGCGAGAGCATTGAGTTCGCACTGCGATTAGCATCAAACGGAGAAGCCAAAGCATAGCTATCGCAAGCTCACCTCAATCTTTTCGACCAAAAATCAGCACTTTCTTGATAAAACATACCGATTTCTCGACTCTGCAAGATGTTAAATTACCTTTAATTCCAAGCAATATATTCAACAAAAACCCGCAGCCAGCACACCCCCCATCATGTACGTTCAACGAATTAGGATTATGACAACTTATGTCGGGAACATCCCCGGCTGATGCCCTGATCTTTGCATTGTGTGCACAACAGGTTTTGAATTTTTATTGTATTTACAGTGTTAAAAATTTGGCAGATATGTGAAATATGCCTATATTTGCACTTGTAAATCACAAACATTTCACAAAAAGAGACTCAAAAGCCTATCGGAAAACCTTTACTTCATATTTAAAAATTAAGAAAATGAAGAATCTTGCAGAGATGACTGACGAGGAGTTGGCACTGTGCTATATGAACGGTAACAACCGGGCTTTTGACCTTTTATTATCCCGCAACCAGTCTAAGCTCTTCTCCTATATCCTTTTTGTGGTGCGCGATCAGGAGCGGGCGAATGATATTTTTCAGGATACATTCGTCAAGATCATAGTCAAGCTCCAGCACGGCAAATATGTGCCCAGCGGGAAGTTTGGCGCATGGTGCATGCGCATTGCCCACAACGTGATTATGGATCTCTATCGGGAGCAGAAGGCCAGCCGTATAGTGGAGACGACCGAAAACAATGACCTCTCGAACCTCAGCCATGACAGCCTGCTCGACACGAATATCGAAAGCCGTTTTGTGAACGAGCAGACGATGACCGATGTAAAGAAAATGATGAACCAATTGCCTGCTTCGCAGCGTGAGGTGGTGTTCATGCGATTCTATCAGCAGATGTCATTCAAGGAGATTGCCGACACCACCGACGTGAGCATCAATACGGCGTTGGGGCGCATGCGCTATGCCCTGATCAACATGAGAAAGATGGCACGCGAGAACAATATGCAGCTGCTGTTGGATTAGACAGAGAACAAAACCTCTCTTTCCATCTACCACTGAAAACTCAACCCAGAGCTTTCAGGTCGTGTATGATTTTTATAGGGTCGGACGCATTGAACACATAGCTGCCGCTCACCAGCACGTCGGTGCCCGCTGCAACGAGCCGTGGCGCCGTGTCCGCATTTATGCCGCCATCCACCTCGATGAGTGCCCGCGAACCGCTTGCAGCAATCATCCGTCGCAAGTTTCCCACTTTCTTAATCGTATTTTCGATAAACTTCTGCCCGCCGAAGCCCGGGTTTACACTCATCAGCAGCACCAAGTCTACATTCTCGATAATATCTTCAAGCATACTGATGGGTGTCGAAGGGTTGAGCGTGACGCCCGCCTTCATGCCCTCCTCATGAATCTCGTGAATGGTGCGGTGCAGATGGGTGGTGGCTTCCACGTGCACATTCATCATCATGGCGCCAGCCTTAGCGGTCTGGATGATGTAGCGCTCAGGTCTTACAATCATGAGATGCACGTCGAGCGGCTTATCGCATATCTTGTGAACTGCTGACAACACGGGAAAACCAAAAGAGATGTTGGGCACAAAGACACCATCCATCACATCGCAATGCAGCCAGTCGGCCTCACTACGGTTAATCATGTCGATGTCCTGTTGCAGATTGGTGAAATCGGCAGCCAGCAAAGAGGGAGAAATAATGATACTCATGGCAAGTTTTGGCTTATCATCTTCACATCAATTCATGCAGCAAGGCATCGCCTTGCCCGTGCCTTTCATTGCCCGATAAGTATAAGCAATCTGGCGAATAATATCCAAAGTCTTCTCTGATGGCTTGACTTCTTTCGGCGTAAAATACTTCATAGGCGATAATCAGATGGTTGTTATTGATATGTATATTACTGTAACGCCAGTTTCGGGGGCTTATTATGCTATGCGGCAATTTATTTTCAATATAAGGTGAAAATAGAACACGGCCGGCCGATTCAAAATACCCATTATTAAGTATTGCGTAAATATGTAAAAGAATGTATTTTTGCACAAGAATCAATAACATGCCATGAAGATAATAAGATGATGTCTGAATTCAGACAAAAGCTCTCAAAGAGATGACAGCATATCGCATCAATACAAAAACTTAAAACGAAAAGTATGGATAAGAGAACCAACCTTTATAAATGGAAAATCACTTCACTTCTGCTGACGTTGCTCTTCTTCGCCTCTGTCCTTGAGACGAAGGCAGAACAGACAGCCCGTGCCACGGGCGTGGTATATGAGATGATAGACGGCAAACGCGTACCCCTTGATTTCGCTACCGTGTCGTTTCCTGATTTTGGACTGGGTACCACGACCAACAACGGCGGTCGTTACACCTTTACCAACGTGCCTGTGGGCAAGGTGCGGATGCGGGTGAGCTGCTTGGGCAAGGTACAGATCGATACGCTGGTGACCGTCAACAGCGACTTTCGACAAGATTTCACAATGCTTGACGATAACTTCCGACTAAAGGAAGTGACCGTTACGGCCACAAGCAGTGCGGCCGGACAGGCAACCTCCAGCAACATCTCGCACCAAGCCACAGAGCATCTGCAGGCAACAAGTCTTGCCGATCTCATGGCGTTGCTGCCGGGCGGCATCAGCAGAAACCCTGATCTCAACTCGGCCAAGACGCTTAATATCAGACAGATATATAATGGCAAAACCAATGACATCAACTCCCTCGGTACCTCCATCATTCAGGATGGTGCACCAATCTCCAACAACGCCAACCTCAGCACGGGTAATCCCACGGTGACCGGAGGTGCCGGATCTTTAGCCGGCGGAAGCTCGCCCAACTCGGGCTTTGACACCCGGACCATCTCAACAGAGAACATTGAGAACGTAGAGGTTGTCCGCGGCATTCCCTCCGTGGAGTATGGCGACCTCACATCGGGTGCCGTTATCATTCATTCAAAGGCCGGACGCGAACCGCTGCGCATCAAGGCCAAAGCCAATCCCAACGTGTATCAGGGAAGTATGGGTTACGGTTTTGGTCTGGGCAACAAGTCCGGAACACTCAATTTGGGTTTAGACTATGCCTACAACGTGAAAGATCCTATGTCAAGCTACAACCACTACCAACGGTTTACCGCCAAAGCTCTTTATTCCAATACCTTCTTCGGCAATAAGCTACGCAGCAACACGTCACTCGATTTCTCATACGGCAAAGATGAGCGCGACCGCAATCCCGACGACGTTACCCTCATGCTGAATAGTCGTGGCGAAGATACGGGGCTGCGATTCAACAGCAACGGAACACTCAACATCAACAAGGGATGGCTGGAGAACATCCGTTATGTCATCTCGGCAAGTTATACGGCCAAGAACAGCTACTATGAGCAGGCCTATTCCTCGGCCAACGCCCCTTATTCGATGACCACAACCGACGGTGCGGTGCTGTCTAACACAGCTGGCGAGCACCTCTATGCCGCCGACGGAACGGAGATTACTCACTTCGGTTCAGCCGACGCTTCCAACTATGCCGTCTATCTGCCCTCATCTTACGTAGGGCGCTACGATATTGACAGCAAGGAGGTGAACGTCTACGCCAAACTTACGTCCAACTTCTTCAAACACTTCGGTCATGTGAACAACCGTATCTTGTTTGGCGTCGACTTCAAGACCGACGGCAACGAGGGTGCAGGAAAGACCTACGATCCCGCACGCCCGCCGCTTCGCAGCCAATCGCAGAAGAACGCCACATTCCGTCCGCGCGCCTATAAAGATATACCTTATATCAATCAGTTTGGTGCCTTCCTCGAGGAGCGCTTCTGCTGGATGGTTGGTGGAACACACGCTTTCAATCTACAGGGTGGATTGCGATTCGATAATGTGTCAGTGGCAGGCAACACGTTGTCGCCCCGTTTCAACGTCTCGTTCGACGTGATACCGGAGACATTCACCATTCGCGGTGGTTTCGGTATCACTGCCAAGATGCCCACATTGCTGTATCTCTATCCTGAAAACGCGTACTTCGAATATATCAACCTCAACGAGCTGGCTAATGAGAATATACCGGAAGCCAACCGCAAGTTTGTGACCACAACACGCGTCTTCGATACACAGAACAAGGACTTGCGCATAGCTAAGAACTACAAATCGGAGGTCGGCTTCGACCTGAACTTTGGCAAGGTGAGCCTGAATGTGATAGGATTTGTCGAGAAACTGAAAGATGGATACAGTCTGAACTACACATTCAATAGCTTTAAGGCGGTCACCTATAACAAATACGCACGCAATGTGTCTGGAGACATAGAGCTATCGGGCAGCTACCCCGTGCTCTCCAGTTTCTATACACCTACCAATAGTGTTTTCGTCACTACCAAAGGTGTAGAGTTTGACCTTAACATCGCACGTATAGAAGCTATCCGCACCGCTTTCCAACTAAGTGGCAGCTGGATGCGCTGCGACAGCTACTCGGATGCATACTATTTCTATGACAACAGTTCCGAAGAGCCTTCCACCCGTACCAATATCGCTATTTACGACAAGCACCGTTTGGATAACCACGAACAGCAGTTCACCACCTCGCTCCGCGCCACCCACAACATTCCGCGGCTCGGATTGGCGGTGACACTGACAGCGCAGGCTATCTGGCAACAGTCGAACTGGACGACTTACAACAACGACTCTATTCCCTTGGGCTACCTGTCGTTGCAAGATGCCAAGACTACGTGGTTCACCAGCGGACAGTATACCACCACAGCTGAGCTTGCTGCTGCCGGATACAGTCATCTGCTCTACAACATAGATCATACCAATGCCATCAAAGAGTCGTACCGCCCTTACTTCTGCTTCAACATCAACATAACGAAAGAGATTAGCGATCTTCTGCGCATGTCGTTCTTTGCCAACAACATGTTCCGCAGCTATCCCCGCCGCGAGAGCAAGCGTTCTCCCGGCACCTATTATTCTATGAATAACCGTTTCTATTTCGGCATGGAGCTAAGCATGAAGATTTAATTCAGGAAACCAAGCAAAACATACATGACGATGAAATCAAGCAAATATTATATCGTACTCCTACTGGGCTGCATCTTCTTGCTGTTCACCGGCTGCGACGAATGGCGGAGTGTGAGTGAGTTCAAGAAAGTGGAGGCACTGAATGTGAACGTCCGGCTGAACATCGAGGTGGACAGTATCGCCTCTCTCTCAGAACTGAAAATAACCTTCGACGATTATGATAACGGTTATCATTACATCAAGACTTTCAACGACAGTGCGGTCAACGTGGATGATATCACCCCCGGTATCTATACCGTTTCGGTGTCGGGATCAGGCTTCGACAGCAACAATACGGAGTATTATCTGGCCGGTAATCAAGTCAACATAGCACTCATGGAAAGCAACAAAGACCTCACCATCACTCTCCGAGGCCTAAAGGTGAGTCCGCTGATCTTCAAGGAACTCTATTTCTGCGGGTCGCGCCCACCTGTGGGAACAACCTATTTCCGGGATCAGTTCTTCGAGATTTATAACAATTCCTCGCAGGTGCAGTTTCTTGACGGCATCTATTTCTCCGATCTTTATCCTTCCCCTGCCACCACCACGCTGCCCGTATGGCCTACCGAGGACGGCAATAACTATGTGTACGGCAACCGTGTGTGGAAGTTTCCCGGCACTGGTACTGATTATCCCTTGCAGCCGGGCGAGTCGGCTGTCGTAGCCCAGTTTGCCGTAAATCACCAGTTGGAAATTTACAACCCCAACTCTCCCGTCGACTGCTCGCATGCCGAATTTGAGTTCAACATGAGCAACACTCTCTGGCCAGATCAGCCCGCCATTGATATGGTGCACGTATTCTACAATGGCAAAGCAGAGAAAGGCACGTTGCCCCAGTATCTCATGACGGTGTTTGGACCGGCCTATTGCATGTTCAAAGTGCCCGAAGGAGTCACCTACGACCCTGTGGGCGACCCGACGATGCACACCCGAAACCTTGCCCGAACCGCCGCCACACTCTACGCTAAAATTCCTATCGCCTATGTGCTCGATGCTGTAGAGTGTATCCAGAACGAGAGCATGTCGACTGCCAAGCGTGTGGCAGCTGTGCTCGACGCCGGCATGACATGGGTAGGTGCCACCTACATTGGTGAAGGTGTGACACGCAAGGTGAGTTTGGATGAGAACGGAGATACCATCCGCCGGGCTAACGGCGCTCTGATTTTCCAAGATACGAACAACTCATCCGACGACTTTGAACGCAATGTCATTCCCGTGCTACATCGATACAACACGGGTGTGCCTTCATGGAACGCAACCTATTAAACCGGACTGACAATGATTAGGACTTTTGCAAATGTTATGAAGAATATATATAAATATTGTGTAATGGCAGCATCGATGGTCTCTCCGCTGCCGCTGACAGCACAAGGTTATTCGCCCGCCGCCATGGAATGGCAGAAAGAACAACGCCAATGGCTACATTCCGGCAATGCTGCGGGTTTGGCCTACGACGACGACCGCAACTACTCCGATGTGAAGATTGGCTACGAAATGCTCAGTGGAAACTACAAGAGGCCTCAGCAAGGCGAGAAAGACAAGACGCTCTCCGTCTCAAGCGAGGGATTCATCAACCTTCGCAAGATGTATGTATGGGGTAAACTCTCGTTCCGGCACGAAAATGTGACCGATGCCCGTTACAATGCATCCATTACCGATCCCTTCCGTGGCATGCCTTTCTATGTGACCGACACCAACATCAGCGATTGGCGCAACCAGTTCTATAGTCTGAGCTTCCGCGTGGGCACACCGGTTTGTTGGAGCCGTTTCACCTTCGGTCTGGAGGGCATTTACAAGGCGTCGCTGGCCGCTAAGCAGCGCGACCCGCGTGTAGACACCCGTTTCTACAACCTCCAACTCAGGCCGGCCGTCACCATCTCGATCAACGCTGCCCACCGCATGGGGGCAAACATCTACTATGCGTCAATCAAGGAAGACAGCCGTATGACGAACGTCAACACCTACGTAAGTCAGGAATATTACATCCTCTACGGACTGGGCACGGCGTCGCACGGTTTGGGTAGCGGCATCACCGCCAATTATTTCGGCAATACTTGGGGTGCCGGCGTACAGTATCAATATCAACAGGGCGCATGGGACGTGCTCTTTGAAGCCGCCTACGACAAAAAGATTGAGAATGTGGAGCAGAGCTATACCACGCCGAAGAAGTTAGGAGCAGTCAACGATAAGCATCTCGCTCTGAACGCTACGGCCTTTCACAAAGGCAAGATGCTCACTCATGAATTGCAGGCCGGCTGGGATTTTCACCACATCAGCGGCGTACAATACCTCATGAAGCGTGACAATACTACGAGCAGTGCCGGCTGGGTTGAGTTGACCGGTCTCATCCGTTCCACCTACAACACCCACAAGCTATTCGTGAAATACGGCATCATCAAGCCGCAAAACGATGAGTATGACTGGCGCGCCGATGCACAGGTCAGCTTTGTGAAGCATGACGACAAATATATACTGCCCCTCTCCTACAAAAACTCGGAGGCATTGCTCCTACAGGCCGACATGAAGAAAAATTTCAAATTAGGCCACAGTGATATAAACCACCGTCTCTTGATCGCTGTAAACGGCGGCATACGCAACGGCATGTCAGGCAGTTACAGCTATGGCGGAAGCAATGCCGACTATCCTACCGTGACGGACATGGAGCCACTGGACGAGTCTTATCTCACCAGCGACAACTGGAACGCAGGTATCGCCGCCACCTATTCGAGATTGGTCAAGGCAGGCAACAAGGCCAATGCCTTTGCCTCTGTAAAGTTCGATTATACCAAGTCGAGTATCGCCCTGTTCGACAAACGCCAGCAACTGGTATTCACGGTGGGCTGCAATTTCTAAACCGAAAAGATGAAACAAAAGAATCTGTTACCGCTTCTCATCCTGTTTCTGCTATTTTGTAACGCGGGCTTGAGGGCACAAACCATCATCCGCCCGTCAGCCAAGACACGCACAAGCTTTGCTATCTTCATCGACCGCATGAGCTATGAGAAGTCCGGAGCGGCCGTCGATGCCTACCGAAAGAGCATTGAGGACGATGGGCTGGGTACGTATCTCATCATCGACGACTTCAAATCACCGGAGCCTATCCGCGAGATGCTCGTGCAGTATCATGCCGATCGCAAACAGCCCTTGGAGGGATGTGTATTTGTAGGCGACATCCCCATCCCCATGGTGCGCGACGCCCAGTATCTCACTTCGGCATTCAAGATGAACCAGACCAATGACTGGCAACGGTCGTCCGTGCCCAGTGACCGCTACTATGACGACTTCTCGCTCAAGTTCGAGTTTATCAAGCAGGACAAAGATATTCCCCTTTATTTCTACTATTCACTGTCACCCGACAGCAAGACCTATCTCTCGCCGGATATCTATTCGGGGCGCATCAAGCCCTGCGAGGTGGAGGGCAAGGACAAATACCGGTTGCTGGCCGACTATCTGATGAAAGTAGTGCGCGAGAAACAGACCGCCAACATACTCGACCGGCTAACAATGGCACGCGGCCACAGCTACAATTCTGAAGACCGTCAAGCTTGGGCTGGTGAGCAGATAGCCTTACGTGAGCAGCTGCCGCAGCTCTTCCGGAGCGGTGGTACGGTAAAGTTCATGGATTATGACGACATGTACCCCATGAAGCCGATGCTGCTCAACGAGGTACAAAGCACCGACCTCGACGTAATGATCTATCACCACCACGGTGCGGTCACTACGGAATACATCAATGGCTACCCGGAAGAATCAAACGTGAGACCGAGTATCGAGAACGTGAAACGTTATCTGCGCAACAAGGTGAGCCAGCGTGCCGAGAAAGTGGGGCGCGAGCAAGCGGTGCGGGAATATCAACAATCGCTCGACGTACCCGCCTCATGGTGTGAGGAAGCCTTCGATTCTGCCAAGATCATCAGCGATTCCACCTTCAACGCTTCGCTTGACATCTACGCATCAGACATTCACCGGATGTGCCCCGGCGCCAAGTTCGTGCTGTTCGACGCCTGTTTCAACGGCTCGTTTCATGAGAAAGATTATCAGGCAGGAGCTTACGTCTTTGCCCCCGGCCACACCGTGACGACCATCGGAGGCACGGTAAATGCCTTGCAGGATAAATGGCCTGACGAGTTCATCGGACTCCTTGCCGCCGGACTACGCATAGGGCAACTCAATCGCTTCACCGGGTATCTTGAGAGCCATGTCATCGGCGACCCTACATTCCGCTTTGCAAATAACACCCCCCTTGCATTCGACATCAACCAAGCTCTCACCCTGCACGACCGTGATGCCGCGTTCTGGCGCAAGCAGCTGGGCAATGTTCTGCCCGACGTGCAGGCTATGGCGCTCCGTCAGTTGCTCTATGCCGGCGAGCGTAACATGCCCGCACGCTTGGCACAGACCTACAAGGAGTCTGAACATTTCGTAGTGCGCATGGAAGCGGTGCGCCTCCTGTCGCTGTTCTATCCTGAGCAGGCCATCTCAACCTTGCAGCTCAGCCTGAACGACAGCTATGAGCTGGTACGACGCCTCTCCTGTGAATACGTCGAACGTATTGGCGACCCTGCGTTTGTGCCCGCCGTCGTGCGAACCTATCTTGACAGAGGAACGGAAAGGCGATTGAAGTTTCGCCTTGCCAGCGCCACCTCATCCTTCGAGCCCGAGGTGATGGAAACGGAACTGGACAAACTGCTTCAGAATAGGATTCTGTATAGCGACACGATTGTCCGCGAACTGCGCAAAGCGTATAAGACAGAACAGACTCGCCGCACCAACGACTGCCAAACAATAGCCGAAGATGGTCAGAAAATCGGTGTGTACCGTAATGCCATCTACACCTATCGCAATCACCCCACTCCGCTGATGGCCGATCTCTTCATCAACACTGCCTGCGACAATACCCGCCCCATAGAGGTACGCATCTTTGCCATACAGACGTTGGGATGGTATGACCTCTGCTATCGTCGTGCTGCCATTGCCGACCGACTGGCTCAAATTCAAACCGACGACGATGCGATGCAGCGCGAACTCACCCGCACCATCACCCGATTACGAGGTACGTTCGGAACAAATAAAAGAATTATTGGTGTGCGCTAAAAGTTGAAACTAAACATACGGCAGCAGTCAGATCGTCCCCCAGATCGCCGCATCGTAATCTTGACGGATGACGGTCTGGGCTGTGAAGTTGTGCCGGCATACCCGGATATATAGTCCTCCAAGTGCTTAACACCCTTTCTCTCTGTACGTTTCGCCGTCGCTTCTCGTTCTGACGGGTACGTACGGCGTTCGGTGTATGCACGTACGGCGTTCGGTGTACATGCGTACGACGTACGGTGTGCGTGCGTACGTCGTACGGTGTACGCCGGCATCAGAATGAGATCGGTGTGCCGTTTGGCATATTTTCATTCACGAGACATTTGCTCTTATTCTAAGCTTACCGCACCGGCGTGAGCTTACGTCCCGTCAGTTTCTGGATGTCACGCAGCATGCCGGCATCTTCCTTGGTACAGAAAGTAAGGGCTGAACCCCTGTTACCGGCACGCCCCGTACGTCCGATACGATGAACGTAGGTCTCCGCCACATCGGGCATGTCATAATTTACCACCAGCTGCAAGTCAGCAATGTCGATACCCCGGGCAGCAATATCAGTGGCAATAATCACACGCGTCTTGTGCGTCTTGAAGTTTTCGAGAGCCCGCTGACGCGCATTCTGACTCTTGTTACCATGAATAGCATCACAGTTGATGCCGCGCTGCTTCAACTTTCGGGCTATCTTGTCGGCACCGTGCTTGGTGCGTGAGAAGACCAGCGCAGTGTTGTCGTCATTGGTGCCGAGTACCTTGACCAGCAGATCCACCTTTTCCGTTTTTTCAACGAAGTAGAGTTTCTGGTTGATCGTATCTACCACCGATGATACGGGAGCTACCTCTACGCGCGTCGGCTTGTAGAGCAACGACTCCGACAATGTGGCGATGGTCTTGGGCATCGTGGCAGAGAAGAATAGCGTCTGCCTGCGCTTGGGCAGCAAGGGGATAAGGCGCTTGATGTCGTGGATGAATCCCATATCAAGCATACGGTCGGCCTCATCAAGCACGAAATGGCGTATGGTGTCGAGCGATATTATCTTTTGTGCAATGAGATCGAGCAGACGGCCGGGCGTGGCGATAAGGATATCGACACCTTTCTTGAGGGCAATGACCTGTGAATGCTGGTTAACGCCACCGAAAATGACGCATGAACGCACATTGGTAAACTGCGAATAGTCGCGTACGCACTCCTCAATCTGTATGGCCAGCTCTCGTGTTGGAGTAAGAATAAGCGCCTTGATGCCTCGTCTGTCATTACGCCCGGAAGTAAGAATCTGCTGGATGATGGGAATGGAAAAGGCTGCAGTCTTGCCTGTTCCGGTCTGTGCGATTCCTAAGAGGTCGCGGCCTGTCAGCACGGTAGGGATGGCCTGCTCCTGAATGGGGGTGGGTATCTCGTAATTTTTTAACGCTAAAGCCTTTAGTATAGGCTCGGAAACATGTAACTCTTGAAATGTCATAATGTGTAAATGGGCTGTCTCTATGGACAGCAATTAACGTAAAAATCAGGACATCTCCAATACGGAAATGCCCCGATGGAATAAAATTCTCTGTGCGCCTACTTGGCGTAAGCCACAGAACGGGTCTCGCGAATCACCGTAATTTTCACCTGACCGGGATAGGTCATCTCGTTCTGTATCTTCTCTGCAATCTCTGCACTCAGCTTCGTGCTCTCATCATCGCTCATCTTGTCGGCACCCACGATCACACGAAGCTCACGACCTGCCTGAATGGCATAGGTCTTGGTCACGCCCGGATAGCTCATGGCGATGGCCTCAAGGTCGTTCAGACGCTTGATGTAAGCCTCCACTATCTCACGGCGGGCACCCGGACGGGCACCGGAAATGGCGTCACAAACCTGTACGATGGGAGCCAAGAGGGTCTCCATTTCCACCTCATCGTGGTGAGCGGCAATGGCATTACAGATGTCGGGTTTCTCCTTAAACTTTTCTGCCATCTTACCGCCGAGCAATGCGTGGGGCAGTTCGCTCTCCTCGTCGGGCACCTTACCGATGTCGTGCAACAATCCGGCACGCTTGGCTTTCTTAGGATTCAGCCCCAATTCGGCAGCCATCACGGAACAGAGGTTGGCCGTCTCACGGGCATGCTGAAGCAGGTTCTGTCCGTAAGATGAGCGGTATTTCATCTTACCCACGATGCGCACCAGCTCGGGATGCAAGCCATGAATACCAAGGTCGATGGCGGTACGCTTACCCGTCTCGATAATCTCGTTGTCGAGTTGCTTCTTTACCTTCGTCACCACCTCCTCGATACGGGCCGGGTGAATACGGCCGTCGGCCACCAGCTGATGCAGTGCCAAGCGGCACACTTCGCGGCGCACGGGGTCGAAAGCCGAAATAACGATCGACTCGGGCGTGTCGTCTACGACAATCTCTACACCCGTAGCAGCCTCCAACGCGCGGATATTGCGACCCTCGCGACCGATGATTCGACCCTTCACCTCATCATTGTCAATATGGAATACGCTCACGGAGTTTTCGATAGCAGTCTCGGTAGCCACACGCTGAATGGTCTGGATGACGATCTTTTTTGCCTTCTGGTTGGCGTCGAGCTTAGCCTGATCCATCACCTCATTGATGTAGCTGGCAGCGTCGAGACGTGCTTTGTCGCGCATACTCTCTACCAATCGGTTCTTCGCCTCCTCGGCAGACAGTCCCGACAGTTCCTCCAACTTGGCGCGTTCCTGCTCCTGCATCTTCTCCAACTCGGCCTGCTTCACGGTGAGCAACTTCTTCTCGTTGTCAATGCGTTGCTGACTCTGGTCTACTTCCTGCTTGCGGCGACCCAGCTCCTCCTGTCGCTGGTTGAGCGAAATTTCGCGTTGTTTCAGGCGGTTCTCATTCTGCTGAATCTTCTGTGTGCGCTGCTGAACTTCACGTTCCAGTTCACTTTTTTTGTTCAGGAATTTCTCCTTCACCTCCAGCAGCTTCTTTTCTTTCACCACTTCAGCATCCTTTTCAGCCGCTTCCATCACCTGTTTATATTTTCCGGTAACCACATATCGGAAAATAGCATAACCTGCCAAAGCACCAATCACGAGCGCGCCCACGGCAGTAATTATAATACCTGTCATTAAATGTTTCTGTTAATTTATAATATTCTCTTCGTTATCGCATCACCTACTTCTGCTTCAATACGGTCTCAATCTCAGAAGTCAGCTTCGAGAGAACATCATTATATGGCTTCGTGTCGTTGCGTTGCAACTGTCTTGCCAGCCGCAAGCCAAGGTCGATCATTGCATAATAGGTTATCTCCTTGTCGCTCTTGCTTCCCTTATAGTTAGCGAAGTAAGTATTAAGGAGCTCATTGATCAACTGCGCATCCTTACGATACAGCGCCTCGTCCTCACGCGGCACGCGGACATTGATATCCATATCGTGAATATTCAGCCTTATATTGATTTTATTCGGATCTGCTTCTGCCATCGCTTTCTGTTATTTTCCGTTCAGCAGCGTAATACATTTGTTCACGTCTCTGATGAGCTTGTTCACCCGTTTCTTCGCTCCCTCCAGATCGCCGTCGGTCACTTCGAGCATCTTCGCCATCTTCAACGAATCGTAATCATTCCGGGCTTGTGCTATCTGCTGCTCAAGTTGCCTGATTCGGGCATCACGTTCGTCAACCATTGCATAAAGCTCCGAGTTCTCCTGTTTCATTTCCTGATACTGGAGAATCATCTGCCTTACACGAGTGGCAAACGTATTGATGATTTTCTCGTTGGCATCCATCATGATACAATTTTCTGCAAATTTAATGTTTTAAGATGAGAATTGCAAGAAAAAGGATTTAAAATTTAGGCTCCGACGCGCAATTTTACCAGCACAAATCAACCGTTGCCGATTGTGAGACATGCTGCCACCCGAGTGTCAAATCATCCTTGCTCCGCGTCATCCGCCCATCTTCTTTTCTGCCTTCGCAGCCTCTTCCTGCGACGGGGCAGGCTCTTTCTTGGCGAGCATTACCACCTGATAGACGAAGTCGGTGATCCATTTCTCCGAGAAATTCAACCGCTGGTTGTATTGGCGGATGCTCATCACGGTCTTGATCACGCCGGCATCGGTATAATTGTTTTTGGTGAACACATCGTGGACGGTCTTCTCCGTCATGGAGTAGATAACCTTTTTGAAGACTGAAGGCAGACGGAGCTTGAACTTCATCAGGTTGCCCACGAGCATCATCAGGTCTTGACTGAAGTTCTGAAACTGCACCAGATAGACCTGCATATCGGTCAGCTGCTTGCAGTTTTTGCGGATGCTCAGGTCTATCTCCTTGAAGAAATTGTCGTCAGTACCGTAAATTTCCCTCATCATCTTCTTGCAATGGCTCTTCTCGCCCACACCCAACTTATTGTTCTGCGTAGGAACATGCAGCGTGGTCTTGAACATCCGGAGATCGGGCAACATCGCGAGATTGGTTATATTCAGATGCGAAGCCAATGCCGCCTGAAAATAAACTCGCACAAGGGTCATATAGTCTTGCATGCCTCCGGCCTTATCTTCCCGCTCTTTCGAGCCGAAAATCCTTGAAAGTAATCCCATAATTATTTTTCAATTATATAAACGTTTATCTGTTTGTCCTAATTAGTTGCAAAAATACAACAATATCGCGAGACCTCAAAACAAATTGATTAAAATCACCAATTCTGCACTGTTATTCAGCAAAATATATTACGAAACATTTCAACAAAATGTCTCTCAGAATTTGCGTATTTGAGAACGAACAGGATTTTGCCTGAAATTCGCGAAAAATCGAGGGGTTTATGTAAGTGCCAGAATATCAATACTTTACATATTCGGAGGTAAAAAAGGTATAACAAAGCACCCGTCAGGGGCTCGTGAAAGCATAGGTTTCGCATCGCGATAGCATAGCTTTCGTAATGCGATAACATTGAGATCGCGTCGCGAGAAGACCGTTATCGGCATGCGAAACCTATGCTATCGCAAACGGAAGTCACCGAAACGGTATACGAATTGACGCTTTGTTGACAAATCGGCACGGATATTTTTCTAAAACAGAACGGCCGAAAGCGACGAAAATTGTAATGTAATTTTGACAAAAAAGCAGCTGTTATCACCGAAAACAATTAAGAATTTTATATACAAACACCATCTTTAACCCATCGTCTGCACGCACTCGCAAACTGCCCTCCCCACACTTTTCGTATACCTGCAAAATAAAAATAACGGAATTTCCAACATATTTTTAAATAGAAACCAAGCTATTTTCGCTTTAAATCCTTACCTTTGCACAAAAATAAACGCGAGCTCCGTCATCTGACAGTCCACAGCAGGTGGTCAATCCGAAAATTTATCAGCAGAAAGCCATAGTTTATAAAATCAAGTAAATCGAAATGAAAGGTATCGTTTTAGCCGGAGGGTCGGGTACGCGATTGTATCCCATCACCAAAGGAATCAGCAAGCAGCTCATCCCTGTCTTCGACAAGCCGATGATATATTACCCCGTGTCAGCGCTGATGCTGGCCGGCATCCGCGAGATTCTCATCATCTCTACGCCCCATGATCTGCCGGGCTTTCGGCGTCTTCTGGGCGATGGGCAGGAGTATGGCGTGCGCTTCGAGTATGCCGAGCAGCCCAGCCCCGACGGTTTGGCACAGGCGTTCATCATCGGCGAGAAATTTATCGGCAACGACAGTGCATGCTTGGTTCTGGGCGACAATATTTTCTATGGGGCTGGATTCACGGGTCTGTTGCGCGAGAGCGTGAGGCAGGCCGAGGAGGAGGGCAATGCCACCGTGTTCGGCTATTATGTGAACGACCCCGAGCGTTACGGCGTGGCGGAGTTCGACGAGACGGGCAACTGCCTCAGCATCGAGGAGAAACCCGAACATCCGAAGAGCAACTATGCCGTGGTGGGGCTCTATTTTTATCCCAACAGCGTGGTTGAAATTGCCAAAAACATCAAGCCGAGTCCGCGCGGCGAACTGGAGATTACGACCGTTAATCAGGAGTATCTGGCGCAGCAGAAACTCAAGGTGCAGACCCTGCAGCGCGGTTTCGCGTGGTTAGATACGGGAACGCACGACAGCCTGTCGGAGGCCGCCACGTTCATCGAGTGCATCGAGAAGCGACAGGGACTGAAGGTGGCTTGTCTGGAGGAGATAGCCTACAAGCGAGGCTGGATCAATCGCGAGCAACTCATCGAGCAGGCACAACCCATGGCAAAGAATAATTATGGCAAGTACCTGTTGCAGCTTGCCGGCGAAGTGAAGAAATAAAAAAAAGAAACATAAAAGCATGGAAGAAAACAAAAATTTGGATGCGTCAGTGGTTAATGCCCAAGACGACGAGAAGTCGTCGCTTGACTTTTCCGCCATTTACCGTACCCTCATTCTCAACTGGAAATGGTTTATCCTGTCACTCATTATCTGCATAGGAGCGGCAGCCATCTATCTGCGCTACACCACTCCCATCTATCAGGCATCGGCCAAACTGCTGATTAAGGATAATAATGAGAACACATCGCGCCGTAGTGTGCTCAATTCATCCACACTGGGAATGATCTCCAACACCAGCGGTATGGACAACGAGATGGAGATTCTTGCGTCGCATTCGCTGGCCGAGCAGGCCGTGCGCGACCTGAAACTCTACGTGACCTACTATAGTGTGGGTAAGGTTACCGACCTCCTGTACTATAAGAATCAGCCCATCAGCGTAGATATCGACCCGGCACATCTGGAAAAACTGAATTCCACCATCAATCTGGAGATTCAGCGCAAGGGCAATAAATATCACGTGACAGGTACCTATCGGGTTCCCGTAAGCGAAAGCCTGTCGGAAGGTCCCTACTCCATCGACAAGACCATCTCATCTTTCCCCGCCACGATAGGCACGCGTGCCGGCATCATTACCTTCAACACCAACACCACAAAGCCGATGACCGACGGCTCGAAGATGCTGGTTTCCATCAAGTCGCCCAGATATGCCGCATATAAATATGTGGGAGAACTTACGGTGGCTCCGTCGGGCAAGACCACGACTATCGCACGCCTCATCCTTCAGGACGAGAATCCACAGCGTGCCATCGACTATCTGATGCAGCTTTTTATATGCTATAACCGTCAGGCCAACGAAGATAAGAACGAGATCGCCATGCGTACCGAGGAGTTTATCAACGGCCGTTTGGAGAAGATCAATGCCGAGTTAGGCAACACCGAAGGGCAGTTGGAAAGTTATAAGAGACGCAACAACATGGTGCAGCTGAGCACCACCGCCGGTCAGGCTGCCACCAATTCGGACGAGTATTCCAAGAAACTTACGGAGGCTAACACACAAGTTCTGCTACTGAATGAGATTCAGAGCTACATGAACAACGCGGCAAACAAATATCAACCCATCCCCTCCAACGTGGGTCTCTCTGATGGAGCTTCAACCAGTTTGATTAACAGCTACAACGACATCGTGCAGCGCCGCAACCTTTTGTTGCAGAGCGCCAGCGAGTCGTCACCGTCGGTAACGCCTCTCACTACCCAGCTCGACCAGATGGAAGAGGCTATCCGCAGTGCGATGGCACAGGCAAAACGCAATATGACCATCCAGCGCAACTCCGTTGCTTCGCAGTTCAGCAAGTATCAGGGCATGGTGAGCGAATCGCCCGAACAGGAGCGCATGTTGACCCAGATAGGCCGCCAGCAGGAAGTAAAGTCCGGTCTTTACCTGATGTTGCTGCAGAAACGCGAGGAGAATTCCATCTCTCTCGCCGCCACAGCCGATAAAGGCAAGCCGATCGATAACCCCGCCATGGATGGTCAGGTTAGCCCCAAGCGTTCTGTTATCTTCCTTATCGCACTGGCTTTAGGCCTTGCTATCCCTGCGCTCATTCTCTTCCTCATCAGCTTCCTGCGCTATAAGATCGAAGGACACGACGATGTAACCCGTCTCACCAAGCTACCCATCATCGCCGATGTGGCCGTGGCATCGGAGACGGCAAAGACAAAAGGCAGTATCGTGGTGCACGAAAACCAGAATAATCAGATGGAGGAGATATTCCGTTCTATGCGTACCAACCTGCAGTTTATGCTGGAGGAAGGTCAGAAGGTGGTGATGTTTACTTCCAGTACCTCCGGTGAGGGCAAGACATTCAATGCCGCCAACCTCGCCGTGTCGTTCGCTTTGCTCGGCAAAAAGGTCATTCTCATCGGCCTCGACATCCGCAAACCCCGATTGGCAGAGCTCTTCGAGATCGACGACAAGCGTCACGGCATCACGAATCTGCTCATAAAGGACGACCCGACATGGGAGCAAATCCAGACGCAAATACTGCCTTCGGGTGTGAACAACAACCTTGACATGCTCATGGCAGGTCCGATTCCTCCAAACCCGGCAGAGTTGGTCGCCCGCAAGAGTCTTGATCACATCTTCAAAATCCTACGCGAAAAATACGACTTTATCATTGTCGACACCGCCCCTGTGGGTCTGGTGACCGACACGTTGCAGATTGGTCGCGTGGCCGATGCTACCATTTATATGTGCCGGGCGGATTATACCGCCAAGTCAAGTTTCGATCTCATCAACGGATTGGCAGCCGAAAAGAAACTGCCTAAGATGAGCATCGTGCTCAATGGCATCGATATGTCGAAGAAGAAGTATGGTTATTATTACGGCTATGGCAGCTACGGCAAGTATGGCAAATACGGTTCTTACGGCAAATATGGCTCATACGGCAGCTATGGCAGCTACGGCAATTACAGCAATAGCAGCTACGGCGACAAGAACGATACCTCAGTTAAACGATAAGTTACTATGTTTGCAAAGGCTAACGCATTGAGACGAGTTAGACAT
>CAUTTP010000056.1:0-19172 GCA_963541305.1 uncultured Prevotella sp. | reverse complement strand
TAACAATATAAAATAAAAACGCGAAGGACGCGGAAAGGCAAGTTTTTATGGAACATACAAAATGCTTGATTATCGGGAGCGGCCCCGCAGGCTACACGGCTGCCCTCTATGCTGGCCGTGCCAACCTCAGTCCCATCCAATATTGCGGACTGCAAGTGGGTGGTCAGCTCACACAGACAACCATTGTCGAGAATTTCCCCGGATATCCTGATGGTGTGGATGCCAACCAGATGATGACAGAACTACGCCGGCAGGCCGAACGTTTCGGTACTGACATCCGCGACGGCATCATCACTGATGTAGACCTCTCGAAAAAGCCCTACGTAGTGACCACCGACCGCGGCGACAAGGTGGAGGCCGACACGATTATCGTAGCGACCGGTTCCGCCGCCAAGTATCTCGGATTGCCCGATGAGGAGAAATACAACGGACAAGGTGTAAGCGCCTGTGCTACCTGCGACGGATTTTTCTACCGTAAGAAAGTGGTGGCTGTAGTGGGGGGAGGCGATACCGCTTGCGAGGAAGCTACCTATCTGGCCGGATTGTGCTCCAAGGTCTATATGATCGTACGCAAACCATTCCTGCGCGCATCCGACATCATGAAGAAGCGTGTGGAGAAAAATCCCAAGATCGAGATTCTCTATGAGACCAATGCCATCGGTCTCTTTGGCGACAACGGCGTGGAGGGTGCACATCTTGTGTATCGTAAAGGCGAGGTCGATGAGAAGAAGTACGACCTGCCCATCGACGGTTTCTTCCTTGCCATCGGCCATACGCCCAATACTGACGTGTTCAAGGGCAAGCTCGACATGGACGAGACGGGCTACATCAAGACGCAGGGCGATACTCCCCGTACCAACGTGGAGGGTGTGTTTGCCGCGGGCGATTGTGCCGACCCCACCTATCGTCAGGCCATCGTGGCCGCAGGGTCGGGTTGTAAGGCCGCACTGGAGGCCGAGCGTTACCTCAATCATTAAGAAGCAAAGGGCAGATATGCCCGACATTGCTACCGATCATAAAAGCCATATCCTGTGAACCGGATATGGCTTTTATAGTTTCTATAATTATTTTAAAGCAAAACACTTTAATCCGGAATATATGCCCATAATCGAATCATTCTTGTTATATTTGCAACAAAGGAGGCAATAATGGACAATAGAAATGATTTTTGGAAAGCGAACGAGGAGTTTACGCAGGCACTGAAAGCAGGGGCTACGGATGTGGCACGTCGTGCGCTCTACCGCATGACGCAGCTCTACCCCACCTTACCGGATAATGACCTGACGGCCAATAAGACCATCATACACCATGCGTTGGCATTGGACAAGGTGATACCCAACTTCAATCTGGCCTACTTTGTGCCCTACGCCATGCGATTAGCCGATACCGACTGGGAGGGAACTCGACGCGACGGGCGCATCATTCCATCAATGGGGCAACGTATCACCAACCGACTGATGACAGGTATCGGCAACCGAACGGAGGAGTATGTGAAAGGTGTGATGCCGTTTTTCCGTAAAGCATTACAGATAAACCCAAGCAACAAGGACAACCTGCGCCATCTGGCACAGCTCTATGTGCGGGTGAAACTCAAGACGCAGGCCATTGCTCTGTACAAGAAGTTGCTGCAACGACATCAGGAAGGCTATCTCTTTGCCGAACTGGCCGACCTGCTCACAGACCCGAAAAAGAAGGTGGCGCTGCTCTGTCAAGCCGTCGCCCATCAGCCCAAGGAGGCATACAATATGGGTTATCGGTATCATTTGGCATCACTCCTCCAGATGCCCGAACCCACACGCGCAGCCTACGAGATCAGCAAATCGATTGCTGCACGTAAAAAGGCAAAGCTCCCGATACCCAGCGATGTGGATCGCATCGCACGTCTGCTGGCGGAGTTTACGCCCGTGAGCGAAGCGGAAGAACAGGCGTTCTACCGGCAACAGGCTATGATTGCCCAACGTATTATCGAGACCGAATGAAGAAGGAAAACAGAATGACAAAGGGTACAGCCTTCTTCTTATCACATTACATAAAGCCCTTTGTCATTATGTTCTTAAAATAACTGTCACAATAAAGAATTACAAAAAGATGAAAAAGAATATCAAGATAGAGCCGGCCTGCAAGGAGCAGGCCACGGAGATTGCCACGCTCATTATGCTGGCGATGGATCACGAATGTTGCCAGCACTTTGCTGGAGAAGCATATACCCTCGACGATTTCCACCGCATGTTGACCGAATTGGTCCGGATGGAGGAGAGCCAATATAGTTATCGCAACACGTTGGTGGCGGTGACGACCAAGCACGAGGTGGTGGGCATCTGCACAGGATATGACGGAGGCGACCTGCACCGACTGCGCGAAGCGTTCTTTGCAGCCGCAAAAACATATCTGAAGCGTGACCACAGCGGTATAGCAGATGAGACGCAGGAAGGCGAGTACTATGTCGACTCGTTGGCGGTGAGGGAGGAATACCGGCATCAGGGCATCGCCACGGCACTGCTCAAAACATTTATCAATGCACATGGCAACGACCAACCCGTGGGTCTATTAGTCGATTATGCACACCCGTGGGCAGAGAGGTTGTATCGCCGAATCGGTTTCGAGTATGTGGGAGAGAATGCGTGGGGCGGACACAAGATGAAGCATTTGCAATATCCCGTGAAGTGTGCATGGTGCCGAGACGATGCACTGGCAGAGAAATATCATGATGAGCAATGGGGCGTGCCGGTGCACGACGAGCGGCTACACTATAAATACCTGTTGATGGAGACGATGTCGTGCGGACTGTCATGGCTGATGATGCTTCAGCGCGAGGAGGTTTTCGCACAATGCTTTGCTGATTTTGACGCTCGCAAAGTGGCGATGTTCGATGAGACGGATATCGAGCGCATCCTCACGACCGCCGACATGATACGCTCAAGACGAAAGGTGGAAGGTATGATTACCAATGCGCGGGCATTTGTGAGTGTGGCAGAGGAGTTTGGTTCTTTCGACAAATACATCTGGAGTTTCAGCGATGGACGCTCGCTTATCTATCCCGATCACCAGCAGAAATGGGTGACCAGCAACGAGTTGTCTGACCGTGTGGCGAAAGACCTGAAGCGTCGTGGCTTCAAGTTTGTAGGCTCGACAATTATCTACAGCCACCTGCAAGCCATCGGCGTTATCAACGACCACCAAGAGAAATGCTTCAGATACAAGGTGCTGGCAGCCTCTCCTAACCACTCCGAAGAAAAGACCGCCCCCAACCCCTCCGGTAGAAGGGGGGTGCAGCAACTGTAACTTCTTACATTTCCATTCCTTCTTTTATTCTATCTTTCCACTTTCCTGCATTGTTATTTTGGGGGAGAAGGAGAGAGAAATGCTTCGCAGATGCTTAGGTAAAACAGCAAGCAGACATTTCTCTCTCCTCTCTCCTCACTCCTCTCTCCCCCAAAATCTGTCAAGAATTCATTACAGTTTTTTCGTTCAGATTTTTGTTCATTCTAGAGCGAAAAATCGGGGTGGGTGGGCAAGATTCTGGTCGCGGAAGATCGAAATTTTTGAGGCAGGGTTGCGATAGCATAGCTTTCGCATCGCGATAACGGCCTAATCGCAGTGCGATCTCAATGTTCTCGCATCGCGATAAGGGTGCTTTCGCGACGCGAAAGCTATGCTATCGCAAGACAAGAAGATGAATATCTATGGCATATTCTTACTTTTCGTGTGTAACTCTCTGATGCTCCGAGGTTTACGTAAACCCCTCCAATTTTCGCGTATTTCGGACAAAAGATTTTCAATTTTGCTACACGCGATTCTACAGAGGGTCTTTGTCAAGATAATTCAGCCACTCTAAATCTTTCGGAAGGAGAAACTTGGGGAGGTCAAAGGACTTAGAACGGCCGCCATGCAAACGATTGCACCAAAATTATTGTTAATTGACCTATATCATGCAAATGTTTGAATGGAATTATGGTAATTTAGTCACCAAAATACAACAACTAAACTCTATTTGATATGAAACGTTTCTACACATTATTATTATCTATCCTTGCCATTCATGCAAGCATGCTGGCACAGGGGTGGCCTGCCAATTATGGCGGCGTGATGCTTCAAGGATTCTATTGGGATTCGTACACGGCTTCGGCTTGGACCAACTTGGAAAAGAAAGCCGGTGACCTGAAAGGCTACATCGATTTGGTGTGGATTCCGCAGAGTGCTTACTGTGGTGGCACTTCGATGGGTTACGATGACCTCTACTGGTTTACCAACTACAACAGCAGCTTCGGTACGGAAAGCGAGTTGCGCTCACTCATCCAGACGTACAAGAATAACGGCATCGGCACAATAGCCGATGTGGTGATTAACCACCGCAAGACACTCACCGGATGGTTTGACTTCCCTGCCGAGACTTACAACGGCACGACCTATCAACTGCTCTCCACCGACATCGCAGCCAACGACGAGGGCGCCTCGCAGGCGGTGACGGAGGGGGTGACGCTGAGCACCAACAACGACACGGGCGAAAACTGGGATGGCATGCGCGATCTCGACCACTATAGTGCGAACGTGCAGACCAACGTGGAAGCCTACCTCGACATGCTGCTCAACGACTTTGGTTATGCGGGCTTCCGCTATGACATGGTGAAAGGTTACGGCGCCGGTTTTACGGGCATCTATAACACGTCGGCCAACCCCACCTACTCCGTCGGCGAATACTGGGATGGCAACGTATCGGCTGTGCAGACGTGGATTGACGGCACTACCGTAGACGGCAGCATACAGAGTGCGGCCTTCGACTTCCCCTTCCGATATACCGTGCGCGACGCCATCAACAACAGCAACTGGGCTACCCTCAACAGCAGCAGCACGCTCGCCGGCAATGCCAGCTATCGCCGCTATGGCGTCACTTTCGTGGAGAACCACGACACAGAGTACCGCTCTTCCACCTCACAGCAAGACCCGATAACGAAAGACACGCTGGCAGCCAATGCCTACATGCTTGCCATGCCGGGCACACCTTGCATCTTCTACAAGCATTGGCTGGCCTATGAGGACGAGTTAAAAGCCATGATCGATGTACGCAAACAGTTGGGCATCCACAACCAAAGCACCTATTCGTTTCAGTACACCAATACCGGATACGCCGGTGTGAACGTGGCGGGCGATAACGGTAAATTGCTCGCTATGGTAGGCACTACGGCCAATGCGCAGACCGTAGGGGCTGTGTGGGTAAAGGTACTTGAAGGGTATCACTACCTGTATTATGCCCATAAGGATGCCGAAATGGCCTTTGTCGATAAGGCTTCGGGCAGCTATACGGGTTCGAATCTCAGCGTGAAGCTCGTGGCAGCAAGCAGAACAAGTGATGCAAAACTGGTCTACACCACCGACGGCACTGACCCTACAGCCACCAGTACGGCCGTGGAGAGCGGTACGAGCATCACCATACCGACGGGCGAAACGACACTGAAAGTGGGTCTGCTCATCGATTCTACGGTGTCGGGCATCATCACCCGAACCTACAACGTGGCGGAAGAGGAACCGTTCACACCCTATACCATCACCGTTTATGTGAATACGGATGAGGTGGGGTGGAGCGACTATGTGAATTATCACTCATGGGGCGAGCACCGCACAGGCACCAGCTGGCCGGGCGACCGGGTGACGGCCACTACAACGATGAACGGCAAGACGTGGTTTTACAAGACCTACGACATCACCAGCGCCGACGATTACGTCAGCTTTGTATTCAGCATCGGTACGTCGGCTACGGCCAGCAGCAACCAGACAGTCGATGTGACAAACGTGACAAAAGATGCTTATTTTGAGATTTCGTCGACCCGGACGAATGGAAAATACAACGTGAACGACGTGACAAGCGATATGACGACGGGTATCGAAAGCATCACCACCGACCAGACAACCACCACCGATGACAACGCATGGTATACCCTTTCGGGCATGCGCATCGACAAGCCTACGCAGAGGGGTATCTATATCCGCGGCGGAAAGAAATATGTGGTGAAATAATTGTGAGGGAGCTAAAGGAGTTAGAGGAGTTAAAGGCATCATCCTGTCTATTGTAAGTCAAAGTATTGTCTTTAACTTCTCTACCTTTCTTAACTCCTTAGCGAAGGCAATAAGCAATACCTCCTTCGATAAAAAGATGGCAATATTGAGAGGCATTCGAAAAAGAATTACAGCAGTACACAATCTTGACGATGCTATAGCAATTCTCTATGAATTGCAAGGCAATCAAGCGAAACTCCTACGGTTTTGCGATTATATGTTCGATGAAGATGCCCGTGTTGCAGATAAAGCAGCATGGGTATTAACCAACTGTACACTTGGGGAAATCGATATTTTGCAGCAACGGCAAAATGACTTCATCAATCTTGCACTGCACACCACCAACATGCGCCTGCTTCGACTGACGATGACTCTTCTTGAACGTATGATGTTCAGTAAGGATTCGCTCCGCACCGATTTCCTTGATTTCTGCCTTGATGGCATGATTTCCAAGACCCTGCCATGCGCCTCTCAGGTTCTCTGTATGAAGCTTGCCTATAAGCAATCCGTACTCTATCCGGAAATAAAGCATGAGTTCGATAATATCCTCGCAAGTATGGACATCGATTATTATCAAACCGGCGTGAAGAGTATCCGAAAACGAATTATGAGTGGGAAATATAAATAAAGTATAAACCTTTACGGACTAATTTACGGGAATATATTGATAGGCGTAGGTTGATGCTTTAACCTCATCAGCATATCATTGAGTTATGAATGCAGTGGCATGATTTACAGCCTTGCAGAAGGCTTCATCTTGTCCGGCCACTGTGATAAACAGATGCACGGCATCCTTGTATTCAATCCTTGTGGCTTTATTCCCCATTCTTCGGGCAAATTCTTTCCCCTGATCGCGGAGAATGTCACGGCCGGCGGCAACGAGCAGTGTGCGCGGTAGACGATTTAGTTTTTCATCGCTACACAAACCAACACTAATAGAATCATTACGCGCATCGGCTTTTTGTGTATATGCCTTATTGAATGCCTCCATGATCTCTGCATCCAGCCCATATCCCTTGCCATATAATTTCCATGATTCCGATTTATCGTCAAAAGCCTTGACCACAGGATAGAAAAGGATAAGGGATTCTATTTTGCCCTTACATCTTCCTGATAAAGCCGCGGCTATAGCCAAATTGCCGCCCGAACTGTCGCCGCCGATTGTTATTCGTTTGGCGTCAATCCCCAACAACTGTGCATTTTCAATGGCATACTCCACTGCACGAATGCAATCCTCCAGACCTTCAGGAAAAGGATGTTCCGGTGCCAAGCGGTAGTTCAGTGCCATAACTTTTAACTTACCTGTTGAAGCCATGGCATCGCAGAAACGGCCGCAACTATTGATACTCCCAAATGTCCATCCTCCCCCGTGGAGATAAATGAGCAAAGGAAGCACGTTGTCCTTGCAGCACTTGGGCTCGTAGAGGCGCAGTGAGTCGCGGAGCATCCGTGTCTCGACATTATCCGAGATTGGAGGTTGGCCGTTACGTGAATTTCTCACAGCCATCAAACTGGCATTGTCACCATCAATTGCCTCACGTATGGCAAGCACCTGATAATGCTGAAGACCGGCCGGCGTATGCCTAAGAAATGCATCTGCTTGCTTCCTCATTTTTATTGTTTCTACAATACCTCCACTGGTTATAGGGGCTGATGTTTTGCATGACATCAATGCCATAGAAAACACGAGAGAACATAGCGCCATGTATCGTTTTAGATTCATGTAATTTCTTGATTAGAGTTTGGCTTACCTTCAAGCGTATAATAATCCTCTGTGGTAAGTTTTACCATGATGCGGCATTCCTTCTTTTAGACTGCGTCTTTGGTCGGGCGACTGTCTTTCTGTATTCTGATTTAGTCATACTTGTTCCTTTTAGTAATGTGACTTAAACCAGAAAGACGGAAAAAGAATAATGAGTTAAAAGACCGACAAGCAGCCTAATAACTCATTTATCATTTATTTAGCCCGTGCGCCTGATAGGACTCGAACCTACACGTCGCAAAACACCAGATCCTAAGTCTGGCGCGTCTACCAATTTCGCCACAAGCGCATTCACAAACGCAAAGGTAAGCAAATGATTTGAATAAAAAGCATAAAAGGATAAAAAAAACATTTCCAAAGCGTCTAATTGGGAATCTCTGCACGATATAATTGCTTGCATATCTAATCGGGCGAACACAACAAAAAGCATTTATCTTATGCCACTCTGCCACTGTTGTATCCATCGCGAAACTTGATAGTGCGGCAGATTCATTCCTCATCCCATCCCGTCCAGAGAAATGGATCTTTGTCTTGGAAAGCTTTGGCACCTACTTCTTGGGTTCCGTTACTGTCGCCGCCATACCCAATTTCATTGCTTAGTCCGCTTGCCGGTTTGCTGGGCGAGAGGCCGGAGGCAGCCAAGACATCGTGCTCGATAGCTATATGATAGCACGTGGTGCTGGGGGCAAGGTATTCTTTCTTCATATCTTTGAGAGAGAAATCTGTTATCGGTTAATATATTTCTTGCCGTTACGGATCACGATGCCACGGTAATCACTGCCTACCCGCTGCCCGGAGAGATTATAAGCGGGGGTTATGGCGTCTTCACATTCAATGGTTGCGATACCGGTAGCACCGTTGACAATGTCAAACCTCATGCCTTTGGCAGCGGCGGCAGACGTGAGGGGATGGAAGACGGCACGCGTGGGCTTGATATTTTCAGTGCCGATGGCACGATAGAATCTATTGTCTGATGAGATGAACCACTCGCCTGCACCGGCACGCATACGGTCGTAGGAACCCACGAAGCTGTAGCCCGCCTCCGCTCTACTCTGTTGGGGCAGGGTGACCGGCGTACCCTCGGTGACGGTAGCCTGCCCGATGAGGTATGGGCTTGAGGTGGTTACACCATAAATCATCACCGGCTCGTGGGCGGTGATAGTGGCAGATGGCTCGAAATTGAGCGTATAGGTTCCGTCCGCATTGGTTGTCGTTCCGAGATACTTGGCCACTTTCACGCCATCGCCAAATGTCTTTGTGACCTGCTCTGCACTCATGGAGAAAGGTAACACCAATGAGTTCCACGCATTGGTATTGAAGGTACGAAACAGCTGCACGTCAGTCTCGCCGGGAGTTATCCTATTTGTTGAGACATTCTCATCGATTATGAGCGGCGCGTGCGGGGCATCCTCCGTTTCCCATTGCACCTCGATTTTTTCAAATGCAATGGCGCCATTATTGGAACAGATACCCAAAAACGAATAGCTGTCTTCCGGGGTCACGATGATTGTTGTTCTGGTTCCGATGGTCTCAGAGGCAAGCAGAGCTCCTTGCGCGGAGTTGTTGTAGAGATCATTAACCGAGGTGTATGCAGAATTATTTCCATACACGCGTAGAATACTTTTTGCATTCGTGCTGGTGATAGTAAAGGTAATCGACTTGAGTTTCCCTCCCGATGCCGTGGTGACGATGCCGGTATTGTTATCATTGCCTTTGGATCTTTTCATTATTATCCAGTTATTGTGACAATTGATATAGCCTGTATAAACGGCCGTCGAAGTAAATGTCACAGGCTTCATGTCCTGATAATTTGTAGTCGTGATACCTGTTTTTCCGGCAGTAATCGTATCGGTCAACTCCATTGCTTGCAGACTGGCACTCAAAACGGATAGCGCAATTGCAAGCAACATGCATGTTTTTCTTCTCATGTTCAATGCAGGTTAACGGTTTATGTCGTACTTGATAGACCGCATACTTTATGTATATGCTTGGTTATGTTGCAAAGTTAAATAGAACTTTACAATAAAAAGGTAAATAAATGAAGAAATATTCCCATAGTCCTTCATTTTATATCTACACTAAGGATAATTCGTATCTGCAGAACGATTTTGTGTAGCCGTATGGGCACAACCCTACTTAATGCCGAGCTTGTTGAGGGCTTCGGCGTAACGGCGGGCATTGCCCAAATGCTCTTGATAGGTTTTGGCAAAATTGTGGGTGCCGCTGAAGTCTTCCTTTGCACACATGTAGAGATAATCATGCTTACTCATGTTGAGTACGGCGTCAATGCCTGCAACCGAAGGAATGCGGATGGGGCCGGGGGGAAGACCGGCATAGCGATAGGTGTTGTAAGGACTATCGATGGCCAGCAGCTTGTTGTAGATGCGCTTTAGCATGAATTGCTTCCACGCAAACTTGATGGTGGGGTCGGCCTGTAAGGGCATGCCGTTGGGATATTCGGCATTGCGCAGCATGAGGCGGTTGTAGTACATACCGGCCACCATCGGCTTCTCTGCTTCGTTGGCTGTCTCCTCATCCACAATGCTCGCCATGGTCGATACCTGCACGGGTGTAAGCCTCAGCTGTGCGGCCTTAGCCGTACGGTCATCATTCCAGAATTTCCGGTTTTCCTTTTGCATACGCTCCAAGAAGCCATCCACCGATACATTCCAATACACATCATAGGTGTTGGGGATAAACATGGCAGCTATGGTAGTCGTGTCATATCCATATTTACGGCACGTCTCCTGATTGGTGAGTGCCTTTGCCAACGAGGCGCTATCCAGCATTAGCTTTGCGCCCATCGCCTTAGCAAGGTCATGAACCGTTCGTACACTGGGTATAGTAAGATTGACCGGTGTCTGCATGCCGTTTTTCACTCGGCGGAAGAGGCTGAATGCACCCGTGGAAGGCTCTATGGCATAACGACCCGTATGCACCTGACTGGCAAGTCGGCTGTGGCGTGAGAGCATACAGAAAGCGTGGACGCCATGCTTAGTGCCGATGGATTGGAGCTTGGTCATGAGGGAATCGTAACTGTCGTCATCATCGATATAGAGATAACTGGTTTCGTTCTTTCCCGTAAAAGAGGTAAAGAAGTAATAATAAGCTAATCCGGAGAGCAGGAGCAAACAGATGCCGGCAAGGATGAGATATTTACTCTTCATTTCTTTTTTCATCTTTTTTATAATCGAAAATCAATGCAAAGGTACGCCAAAACACGGATATGGCAAAACTTTTAACTTCTTACTTATCGTTTTTAGTTAGAATTGCTCGAAAAGATTCTGCCTTGTCTCCTTAGTGCAATTTCATAAGCGTTGCGTTATGAATGAGTTTGGTCACCCATAATATAATGAATAATTCGAAGGGTACGCTGCACTTTAACATTTTAGCTCCTTGTTTAAGAATTTGGAAATAAGTTTGAATCACTTCAAACTTTTTGTCCAATAGTTTCAATAAAATCAGACCAAAATATTGAGATGAAAGAGAGAAATAATAGGATCACTTCATCAAAGAAATGCCATTTCGTGACCAAGATTTCCGAGACCGGCTCGCGATACCTATGCTTTCGCACTCCCGGAACGGCCTTATCGCGATGCAATCTCAATGCTTTCACGTTGCGATAACTATGGTATCGCGATGCGAAACCTATGCTATCGCAAAACTTAAAAATCAAGATTTTTGGAAAATTTCAACTTCGAGAATGCAACTTGCTGATAATCAGCGAAGTTCTAATACATGCAGATTTTTCGCGACTTTAGGCCAAAATCCCGCCGATTTTAGGAATTTACGCCTCTTCCAACACCGTTTGTCATATTCTTTCGCAATAATTTATAAGGAAGAAAACGACAGTATTTTCTTCAAAAGAATATCATAAGCAGGTGTTCATAACTAATTTATCTTCTTACATCACAACTTCATTTTGAGTATCGGGAAAGGATTCCCAAACTCATCCGTTTCCGTCCTCTCGAAAACCTGAAAGCCCATTTTCCGATAGAACGCGAGTGCATGGGGATTTTGCTCGTTTACATCAACATAGCGTATCTTGTATTCATCAATGGCAAGCCTGACCAGCCTTTGTCCTGTGCCTTGCCTGAAATGATCGGGCGAGACAAACAGCATCTCTATCTTGTCGCCCGAAATACCCATAAACGCAATAGGTCGCTCATTATCATTCACGACATATAAATCGACCGCCTCCATTGCTTTCCGGCAGATAGGGAGCAGATTTTGAATATCTTGTTCTGTCAAAAAATGATGGGTTGCCCGCACAGACTTCTCCCATACGGTTGTAAGAGAGGTGAGCAGTCTCTCTGTTTTGGGCGGATTGATAACCAAATTCTTCATAACCGAGTATGTTTTTACAGCCTTATAGCGCGAGCTTTTATTTCAACAACTTAGTTGCAAGTTTATAAGTAAACAGAACTCGTGGTTCGAATAACTTCATCGAAAACCTTTGCAAGCATTTGCTGCACACGTCAATTTCTGTCTGTACTTATTTGCTCTTTAGGTTTCGTTCTTAATTCCTATCTGTACTTATTTGCTCTTTAGGTTTTGTTCTTAACCTGTTCGAGGGGCAAACTCGAAACTTTGGTCCTTAGAAAGTATACCGAAAGAATTTTGCCAGTCCCATCAATGACGTGCTGAAAGCCATGCTCCATTTGCAGTATTCGATTGTGTATGTCACTTATTTTCATTATATAGACGTAGGCCAAAGCATTCTTGCAAATCCACCTTGCAAATCCCCATCATTCTTTCTCCGAGGTTATAACAACGGAGTTCCTTCCTCAAATATATCCTGTGCTGATTATCAATAATTTATATTTGTATGGTACAAAAATGTTTCCTTGACATTATCTATAAGTTGATATAGTACTCTTGCAAATCTTGATGTTGTGGTTAGAATGACGACTACTAAGAAATTGGCTTAACTGGATTCTGTTAATTTCTTTATTTAACATTTCTGGACCTAGGATAATCTTTTTTAGAATCAGAGGAAATTCTGTAATTCCATTTTGGACACCTATACCTAAATCTCGTTCGACATAAGGCGAGAGTATATTATAAGGTTGTGCAATTATCCAATTTGTAGGTTTATCAGAACTGATTAGAAGACGATGCTCTGCCTCGTTTTTAAAATCCTCAGATTTATAGAATGGCCTATACCTATCAAGTATGGAGAAACGAAAATTGATTTTATAGGCTTTCAATTTAGAGAGAATCCCATTCATCTGTTTTATCTGCTCATTCTTCCCCTTATTTATATATAATATTTCCTTAATTCTTATTTCGGACATTTCTTTTGGCTCAAAAACCATGCAAACCTCATATGCATTATCTCCGTAGAAACGCCACATATCAAGCTCATCTATACGCTCTGAGAAAGAGGTAATAAAAGTCTGATTAGCCATGTAAAGATTATCTCCTTCTTCTGCTATACTTTCTTGAAAGTTCTTTATTGTATCTGAAAGGAAAAACATTTCTGTTTTATCATTCATGGCTACAATTGAATTCATGCGTATCTTTCCGCTTTGAAGCGTTGCCATTAAGGTAGAGAATGAAGTGTATTTTGCAAACTCTTTGCATTTTGATTCCTGTGGAATCAGTCTGGTAAACAGTTGTTGCTCCTTTTCCATCGAAAGACAGTAGCATTTTCTTACGGGATCATACATAATTTCTTCAGAAAGAATATTCTCTTTGGATATAGTTGAGAACACACTCTTTATAGTTATTTTATGTTCTCCTATATCTACTGGTTGTGTAAATATGGCATCTATGGTTTCTGGTAATGTTAGATGTGGTCTGCTTATATTTTCATCAAAACGGCAGTAGAGAGCATAAGGTTTTCCTTCCAAATGAACACTAATGGAATACGGAGGTTGGTCATACTGGGAATTGACATTATGGAAAGTTAGTCTATTACTCATATTTCCATATAAGTGTACCCAGATTCTTCCATCAAAATTTATATTACAACCTAATTGGAAAGCAGTATTTTGTTCCTCTATACTTATATAAGAATTGTTTTCTGCTTTTCTTATAAGTGCTTGTTTGATAGCATAGAACGCATCAAACTGGGCCACTCGATTTTGCATAATAGATTTTGCGAAATGCTCGGTTCTCGTAATATAAATGTATTTTGAAGAGAACTGGGGTACAAAGAAATCAAATTGTAAATCTAACAGCCTTTGTTGCAAGTCTGTAATTTCTATAGTATCTCTATCGTCTAAATGTGCCCATTCTCCCGTTTTAGTCATATTGCTTTGCCAAATCTTTATTTTGTCAACGATATTTGCAAGTCCTATGTTTCGCAATTCTTTTACACTAAAAGGTGAAGTGTGTTGCATAAGATAATCTTGCAGAATATTTATATGGTCATATTTGGGGACCGGGATCCTTTCTATCTGAAGAGAAAATTCCAATTCAGAGAAATATACACCATAAAAAGGATTCTCTGATAAAAATAATAAAATGTCTTTTATCATAGATTTCTCATCCTATTTCAATACGATATATTGTCTCATCCCCACAGATATTTCTAATCTTGAGGCGGAGTGGTTTGTTATCGGAGGTTATGGTACCATCCCAGAATGTTTTGGTATCAATACCATTCTTACGGATATAACCGAGACGATCTATAAGGATTTCAGAGTCGCTGTGCCAAGGAGAGGGGATGTCGGCAGAAGTACTATCAAGGCTGAGGAACTCTATTGTTTCAAGCCCTTCTTCGCTCAACGTGATGGGCTTAAAATCTTTGCCACTCTTCAACGCTTGTTGCTGCCCTTTAAGATTGTATTCTGTTATCTTCTTGTTCACACGGTCGCTAAAGAAACGATTGATGCTTACCTGCCACACTTTGAAAGCCTCACCTTCAGGTTGAACTTCCTTCACATCAAACTCGGCATCGTCTTCCACGACAACGTTATCTAGCACATTTTTCAAGTCTCTTAATTCCACTTCTATCAGCGTGTCGTTCTGTTCTCTGATAAATTGCCTTATTTCTTTTATGTCTGTGATATCAATATAATATACAATTACCTTTTTCGTTTCGTCAGGCAGGTCAGGCATTGCCTCCTTCAGAATACGGTTCATCAATGCTGTATCAAGCATTCGGGTACTGCTATCCATAAGGTTTGGAAGATAAACAGGCAGCATACCATCTTTCGTGTCATGAATACTTCCTTCCCAAAACTTATCGAGCGCATCTTCATTACGAAGTCCAGGGATAAGGCTCTTTAGTTTATCCATCGTCTGCACGGGATTGCGATAGAGCGAAACCCCATCTTTTATCTCCAACACCTCAAACTCTGCTCCCACCTTGCGCAATCGGTCGCGTGTGGTCTCAATACTGTTAATGCCTATATCACAATGAACAAACTTACGTCCTAATTTATTGGCGACTGTAGCTGTTACACCACTACCACCAAAGAAGTCTGCCACAAGCATACCTTCATTGCTGCTGGCTTTAATGATACGCTCTAATAGGGCTTCGGGTTTTTGGGTGGCGTAGCCTACTGCAATACGTTCTTCTGCAACAGGATTAATCATTGAAACTTCCCATACATCAGGCATTGGAACTCCTTTTGTTGGTTCATTAGTCTGAATTGAGCGACGTACACCATCTTCTCCTATAACACTCTTCCATGATTTCCCTTGCGCACTTGATTTTTCAGACTTTGGAATATATAATTGATTATAACAATGTGTACCATCTCCAGATTTCGTATACCAAAATAATGTATCATGATTTTTTGCAAAGTCTTTACCTGCAATATTCCATCTTCTGTAATACCATACTATTTCATTTCTAAAATTGTCTTCACCAAATATCTCATCCATGAGAATCTTCACATAATGTCCGATGTGCCAATCCAAATGCACATAGATAGATGCAGTATCACTCATTACAGACTTTATTGCTATAAGATTTTCATACATCCAATTCAGATAGCGTTCCTTGTCCCACACATCGCCATACATCTTTTCTTCAAAGTTGCGTAGCTCTTCGCTGTCAATCTCTGTCTCAGCTTGCTTAATAGCTTCTGCCACCTTTGGATTACGACGAATATAAACCTTTTTGGCATAATCAGCACCACTCGCAAAAGGTGGGTCAATATAAACAAGGTCTACTTTCACCCCTTTCTCTTTAAGATAAGCACAAGCAGAAAGACACTCGCCACGAAGCACAAGGTTGCGATTATGATTCCTGCCTACCACTTCTTGGTTTTCTACTTCATAGAGCGGCATACCACGCTGAATACGCTCAAACACTTTACCGTTATCACGATAGCGAAGAATGCGCTGCGTGCGCACAAAGTTATCGAGTATAGCTTGTCCTTCGAGGACATTGGGAACGTAAGAAATATATTTGATTGCCATGATTAATTCTTTTATTTGAAAAATTGATTGATTGCTGTAATGGTCTTTTTATCTTGCTCGGCTGGAGTCATCGTATCTTCGATATACAAAAAACTGAATCGATTGTAACCGAAACGCTCGTTATTGAGTTTCACAAACTCCTCTTCCATAAACTGCCTTCGTTCGGCAAACTTGCTAGCGAAGCCTTCACCTTTCGTCTCAATGATAAGTATTTGGTTGATGATTCCCTGTTCATCTCTGCTAATCACTAAGAAGTCGGGAGTGTAATTGCCGAGTAGACTCCAGTTCTTATCTCGCTTTTTATAGCAACATATTTTGAAATCGGTCAGGTTATCATCACCATTGAAATAAAACTCGAGTTGCTTATCCCGTATGATAGCTTGGAGAGAATCCGAGAAATAACTAATCTCAAACAGACTATCGAACTTGTAAGGTAAATAATGATAAGTCTTATCATTAATGTTGCTATCTGTTGGCTCGTAACTATCGGGACTATTCAATAAGGCTTGTATAGTTTGCTCTTGATTGCCTAACGTTTTAAGTGTATCAATAGTTGTTTGTATTTCTGCCCTTAGCGGTTTCTTACCATTATCCGCATCAACTATCCTTAATACTTGCTCTTGGTTTGGGAAATATTTAGAAGTGTCGTTCACCGCTATTGTAGATTGGAAGTTCTTAATCTGGAGAAGTTCGGCAGTCTCTGGAATCACTTCTTCTTTCACCTCAACAGAACGATGCGGTATAAAGGCTTTGCGCACATTTGCACGGACATTCATTTGGTTGTATTCTCCTTTAAGATAGTGTATATCATCACGTTTCTCTGTGATGGTATCGAATATCGCTTGCAGAGCCGTGGTGTGCTTTTTTAGCTGGGCAATACGTAATGTGTCAAAACTTTCTTTACAAATAAGGTGTAGCCAACCGCTAAATGTTATTGACGTGCCATATTCATCATCTTGCAATTGTTCGATAGATTTGTCTTCTACCTCGCCTTCTAAGTTTTGTTGGCTGATAAGTTGCGAATCGCTTATAGAACAAACATCGTCTCTTTGCAGTTCTGTTGCTGTGTTCAGGTCTTCTTCTAACACTAATGTCAGGTAAGACACTTTCAGTTGGAAGAAATCGATAGGGGGCACACGCAATTTCTGCATACGCGAGAACCGCTGCAAGGTGTACAGTTTGGCATTGCCACCTTTATTCAGCTCTTCAATAGAAGTATGTTGCTGTTTGTCTAATTCCCTATTTAGTGTTTTAGCATTATCCTCGTTAAGCCAAATGAGGGCTGTTTCGTTGTTATTCTTTACAACCTGACGTAAGCAACGACAAGAGGTTTGCAGCACCATATTTTGTGGACAAGCTCCTTTTTGAGGCAAGATAACACTGGTTAGGCTCTTGCAGTCCCATCCCTCTTTACCTATTTGCGCTAACAACACTATCTTTATCTTTGACAGATTGGTATCTAATGAAGCAAATTCAATAGCTGCACGCTCTGGCACAGAATACTCCTTGTTACCGCCATGATATTTAAGAATAGTATCAGCAGGATTTAAACCGCATTTGCTGATAAGTTCAGCAACAATAGGGTAGATGTTCTCTTCCAAATTCTCAATACGCCCACAATAGATTGCCAGTTTTGCACATGTGCCATTAGAATAAACCAGATTGCAATAGGTATCAAGAAATTCTGATACACCCTTGCGTACAATGGTTTCATAACCACCATCAGACACTTTTATTTTTGGTGATTTCAAGAAATTACCCACACCTTCTATCAGCGGATAATAATATACTACATTTGAAAGGTTCTTATTTTGCAAAGACAAATCAGACCCTATTCTTACAGACTCGGCAGTGGAAAGATAAGGAGTGCCAGAGAAGCCTAATACAGAATTAAAGGTTTCTGTTTCTGTCCATTTGTTAACAACTTGACGAAGTTTTATGTCTCCATCTGAAGCATGGTGAACCTCGTCAATGAAAATAGAAAGATGGGGGATTTTTCCAACAATGGCCCGAAGCTCATTGGAAATTTCAAATTCTTTCTTTTCCTTGTCGCTAAGAAAGGACGGACTTTTATCCTTATCGTATTTATCCAGAATTACTTTCTCGGCATTGGTTACTGCAACCAGGCCACGAATGTCATCTGACGTGAGATGGCTATTTATCTTTTGTGCATTTGGATTCTTAACAAGATTGCTCTTTTGTGCGGTTTTCTGTGCATCAAGTATTTCAAACTGAATTTCGTTCTTTATTTGAGATGCAGATGGCTCTGGGAGAATCCATGTAGGGTCAAAGTCTTGTATATTCTTTATGCTGGGAATAATAGAAGACTTCAAACCTGATGGTGCCAATATCATAAAGTTGTGTGCAAAGGAAGGATTGTCTGGCTCGTTTAATGAAAAATACAAGTCGAGATAGATAAACGCTGCCATCAAATACGTCTTACCCGCTCCCATTGGTAAGCTAAAAATATAGTCGGGATAGGCAACATCATAAAAAAACTTCTTAAAGACAGCTACATAATCTATTGTGTCGGGATTATCTTCAATGTATTTCTTTAATGCTGGTGCTGAAACATTCCCTTGGTCGTCAGTCTGACAAGCATATTCATAAAGAGAAGTAGCTGCTTTATTAGTTTCAAGAATACGCCTTGCCTTAGCGGTAAGACTCATATTGTCAAGGTTGAGTGATAAGAAATCGCCCTCGGTGAAAAGCCTCCACAAAGGCTTATTGCCACATTCTATCTTTAAGAACAGATAAGTCTTTATTGCTTCAATTTGTGCATCACGCATCACCCCTTTACTTTCGATGTATGAAAGTAAAGAATTGACAGGGCAATCTACTCGGCTTAACCATTCTTTCCTTTTTCGTTGTATAATGCTATAGAACATTGTTTTAACTTTTAATCATTTTGTTCATAATAATATGAATAATCGATACCTTTCATGAACATTTCTCGGTCATGAATCTTTGTGGTGAGTGC
>CAUTTP010000055.1:0-19228 GCA_963541305.1 uncultured Prevotella sp. | reverse complement strand
AGTTCATTAAATGTCCGTATTTTTGTATTGCCCGCGAATTCAGTTCCGATGGAACAATCACCTGAAAGCTCGTCTTATCTCCTTATTGATGGTGCTGTCTTTCACGGCGGAATACACTTGAGTTGTCTTCACACTCTGATGGCCGAGAATATGCTGGATCACGGAGAGGCTTACGCCCTTTCCGAGCAATAACGTGGCGCATGTGTGTCGCGCGCAATGAAAGGAGATATGCTTGCGGATGCCAATCTTTCTCAGCACACGACGCAGCACGATGTTCGTCCGCGCGTTGCAAGGCAACCTAAATAATTTTCCGGTTGTGGTTTTCACGGTTTGCACCAGCGTGCTCGCTTTCCCGTAAAAAATCTTGGAAATCGGCACCCGTACCTCACGATCGGTTTTCCGCATGCGCATCACCAGCCATTTGCTCTTACTGACGGTTTTGATATGCTGCTTCGTCAACTGGCGGATATCGGAGTACCGCAGTCCGGAATAGACGCTGAACAAGAATCCGTCAGCTACGTGTCGTTCCTCCTCGGTCAAAGGTTCCGCCTTGACTCTGTTTTCAATACGGCGCAGCTCCCGTTCCGTCAGCGACTGCTTCTGCACATGCTCCGTCTTGATATGGTACTTGCGGAAAGGATAGGCGGTCATCAGTCCCTCGTCGATGGCGAGATTGACAAAGCGGCGGAAAATCTTCATGAACTTGGCGACGGTATTGACGGTGTAACCCTCGCTTTTCAGAAAACGCTCGAGATCGCAAAGCAATCTGAAATCGATATCCGAAAAAGACATCCCCGGTTTGAACCGACTGAGCACAGCCAGTGTGGCCTTGTGGTTGGCGACCGTACCAGCGGTGTACGTCTCCTTTTTTATCTCCTCCGCCATCCAATCTAAGAAGGAACGTTCACCATCCGCTTCCGAGACAATCGGACTGTCGACCAGTTTATTAACATCCCCTACTCTCTTGCAGAAGTATTGCCCTTCCACTTGAATTTGGATAAGGGCATTGTGACCTCGCAAGGCCAAGGCCACGTCGTTGATAATTTCTTGGATATTCATTGCTATTTTGTAGGATTGTAGGACAATAGGAGCGCAGATTTTGCGTTCCTACCTTTATTATATATAAGATTTGCCCTATTTCAATGTAAACTAAAGAACTCCTTCGTAATTCATCAGCAGCTTGTTGGCTTCTTGAATATCTTTTGGCGTGTAGATATCGGTTATCAATATTGATGAATGGCGCGCTTGGTCGCGAACGGTCAATATATCCGTGTTCGCGCGCAGCATGTTCGTGATACCCGTATCCTTGAGCGAGTAGAACTTGTAACGGTCGCTGAAGCCCAACGCTCGGCGCACCTTGCTCCAATAGTCCCTGAAAAACTTTTCGCTTCTCCGCTCCGCCCCGGGCGAGAAACCGTCGCCGAACAGATAGTAACTTCCCGGGCTGTCGAATATCCGCAGCTCGAGCATCAGTCTCATCACGTGGTCGGGCAGAGTCAATACTGCATCATTATGATTTTTCGTATTCGTGCCATGCAAGAGCAGCGTTTTCTTCCTGATATTGAAGTCGCCCACTTTCAGATAGCTCATTTCCTTCGGACGTACAAAGAGATAATGCAACATGTAACACGCCAACAGAAAATGCCTGTTGTACACCGTCAGCCACGCCTTCACCTCCGCCAGCACGCCATCGGGTATCACCGCACGGCTCTTGCCTTGCCCCCGACGCTGCACAAAAGAATAACTCGCCGTCGGGTCTGTCGAAACATATCCGCGTTCCAGCAGATACTTGCAGAAAGTCTTCACCCAGCCGAGGTAGTTGTTCCGTGTGCGCAGCGTGTTGTTTCTGTCCACGAACACATAGTCAAGGAACTGCCCTACCATCCTGCTGTCAAACTGGTAAGTATAAAAAAGGTTTACTTTCTGCTTCACCTTCCACTCCCGTAAAATTTTCAGCCGGCTCAGATACGACACTACCGACTCCTCGCGCATATTGTTTTCCTTGAGCAGTTTGAAAAGATACTCCTCGTACTTCCTGCATACATCGTCAAACCTTGAATATTCTCGTGGCTGCGTCATCTCTACCCACGGATTCCAGCCCTGCATCAGCTTCTCAGTCAGTCGCTTAATCAAGGCTTCCCCATACGTCCGTTGCGCCCTTTTGCCCTTGATGTGGTCAAGCATGAATTTTTTGATGCACATTCTTCCCTTCGACGGATCGAAGGCCGACAACGACACATAGCACTCCGAAGCCTGATGAAACTTCGGCGGTTTCCAACCGACAATCTCCTGAATCGCCGTTTGCTGTTTTGATGAAGAAAAACTTTTTTTAGGCATTTCTTAAATTTTTGAGTGAAATGCCCTGTTGAACAATCTTTTTATGAGTAAACAGGTGCTCGCCGATTTTTCACCGACCCTCGCCCCTCCGACAAAGCAAAAGGTGTTGATAATCAACCCCTTATCTTTGTTATAGTCGGGATTACTGGACTCGAACCAGCGACCTCGCGCCCCCCAGACGTGTGCGCTACCAACTGCGCCAAATCCCGATTTGTGAATGCAAAGGTAATGAATCGTATCGAATTGGCAAAATTTCCAAGCCGTTTTTTAGTTTATTTGCGATATTTAATTTAAATATACGGGCGCAATTAACCATTCATATCGTTTTTTTCGTACTTTTGCAGACAAACAATATACATCTTTAATAATAAACATGAAGAAAAAACTGATATGGCTCCTGATGGTGGCAGCAATGCTGCTCGCCGCATGTAGTGGTGACAACAGCACAACAGTAATTGTTGATAATGATCAGGATGAAGATAACACTACGGAAGAAATCAATGACAATTATGTGTATAAGCTGCCCGTGATTTTCCACGTGCTCTATTCCGATGCCAATGATGGCAGCCAATATATACAGGCGACACGCTTGAAAAACATTCTGACCTACGTGAACGAGATTTATCAGGGAGGCATATACGGTAAGAGTGAGAACCTCAATGTGCAGTTTGTTCTGGCCGAGCAGGATGAAAATGGCAACACGTTATCCACGCCGGGAGTGGAATACGTGAAATACACGGGGGAATACCCCATTGACGTGAACGAGTTTATGACCAACAACAACCGTAAATATACCCAATACATCTGGGACCCCAATGAGTATATTAACGTGATGATGTTCAACTTCAAGGATACGAGCACTGACGGCACAACGCTGGGCATATCGCACATGCCGCTGACCATCGAGGGCACCAATGCGCTTGAAGGGCTGAACACCACTACCTACACTTATATCCCGAAGTCGAGTTTGGCCTATGCTTACTGCTCTGCCATCAACAGCCTCTACGCCGGGCAGTCATCCGGTGGAGGCTATTACCAGTCAGACCGCTATACCAATAGTAATCACAACATGACCACATTGGTTCCGCAAGACGTGGTGGTGACCTTGGCACATGAGCTTGGACACTATCTCGGATTGTTTCATACCTTCACCGAGGTGAACGACGACAATGACAATTCCGACAGCTTCACCCCGTCCAACTCATGCAAAGATACCGATTATTGCGAGGATACGCCAAGTTATAACCGTTACGAATATACCGAATATCTCAACTACTATTTCAGCAATAACACGAAATACTATGCTGAAGCTCTGATTTTACGTACCAGTTGTTCAGACACCACGTTCAACTCCACCAACATCATGGACTATGCCTATACACTGGGCTTCCAAGTGAGTGCAGAGCAGAAAGCCCGCATGCGGAACGTGCTCTATTACAGTCCGCTGATTCCCGGCCCGAAAAAGAACGGTGCCAACAAGAACTCGCGTGCCGCAGCCGGCAGCAGCGAATTGGTGCTGAAGCCAGTGGTTATCAGATAAGAGAAAAGGCAAACATAGACATGACATACCAAATCCAAGCGCCTGCTCATATCAATGCCGTCATCAATCTTCCGGCATCGAAGAGCATCAGCAACCGTGCACTGATTATCCATGCGCTGGCTGGCGGACAGGTGCCACCTACCAACCTGTCTGACTGCGACGATACCGAAGTGGTAATCGAGGCCTTACGCACGATGTCATCCACTATCGACATCAAGGCCGCAGGTACGGCCATGAGGTTCATGACGGCCTATCTGGCAGTGTCGGGGGGTGAATACGTCATCACGGGAACGGAGCGTATGAAACACCGTCCCATCAGCATCTTGGTGGACGCCCTGAACTCTTTAGGCGCCGAGATAAAATATGAGGGTGAAGAGGGCTATCCCCCTCTCCGCATACATGGGAGGCAACTCTGGGGCGGCAGACTGGAAGTGCCGGGCAACATCAGTTCGCAATACATCTCTGCCCTGCTGATGATTGCCCCGATGATGGAGAAAGGACTGGAACTACAGCTCACAGGTACCATTGTGTCGCGCCCTTACATCGACCTCACGCTATGGATGATGCGCGAGTATGGAGCCGATGCAGACTGGACGGCAGGCGACACCATCACGGTGAGACCGGAACCCTACAAGGAGCGCCCATACCTCATCGAGAACGACTGGAGCGCTGCCAGCTACTGGTATGAGATAATGGCACTATATGACATTGGCAACTCATACCTCCAACTGCAAGGGCTCTCTGACGGGTCTAAACAGGGCGACTCTATCTTGAAATACATCTTCTCGCTGCTTGGTGTGAAGACTTCATTCAAAGATGTTACTTCGGGCAACCCTACCACAGTGACGCTTTCGCGCCATTTGGGGCGGGTGCAGAAGTTGGAATACGACTTTATCAACTGCCCAGACCTCGCCCAGACAGTGGTCACGACATGCTGTGCTCTCGACATTCCATTCCATTTTTCGGGGCTTGCCAGTCTCAAGATCAAGGAAACGGATCGTATCGAAGCTTTGAAAAAGGAACTCCGAAAAGTGGGCTACGTACTGCGGAGCGCCCACGACGCGGAATTGTCGTGGGACGGCAAGCGCTGTGCACCAACCTTAGAGCCTATCGACACATACGAAGACCACCGCATGGCAATGGCATTCGCCCCTTTGGCCATCAAGCTCTCGGAGATACGCATCAACCATCCCGAGGTGGTGAGCAAGTCGTATCCAAACTTCTGGAAAGATATGAAGCAGGCAGGGTTCAGCATCGAAACATCCCTGACTTAGATATACGATTCTTCCTGTTTTCCCGTTATCATCACAGTTTGATAGTAAGCGCAATATGATTTACCTCCTCCTATCGCTCGTCGTCCTCGGCTTTTTTGCTGCCATCATGGGCTATGTTATGCAAAAGAAACATGGCGAGGAACCGATTGTCATTGGCAAAGGCGATTGCGCTACCTGCGATGGTACGGATGCCATGTGCGAGCAGGAGTGCATGATGGAGACTTCCACAAAGGAAATCGAATATTTCGACGATGAGGAACTGGACAGTTACGCGGGTCGCCCCTCCGATACTTACAATGACGAGGAGACCGAGCAATTTGCCGAGATACTGGAAACACTACGCCCCAACGAAGTGAAAGAGTGGAGCCGGAGTTTGATTCTGCGTGGTATCAACATGCCCGACGGCATTAAAGATGAGTTTATCGCACTGGCGGAATAGCCCCTCACCTACACGCACGGAAGACAAGAAATGACTTTGCGACGAAGAACCAAACAAAATATCACGCTGCTGGCAACTATATGTCTTTTGCTTATAGTTGCCGGATGTTCTACCAAAAAGAACACCTCCGGCTCACGTTGGTGGCACTCGTTCAATGCCCGATATAATACTTACTACAATGGCACCTTGGCTTACATCGACGGTTCGTTAGAGAAAGAACAGGGCAACGTGGACAATTACACTGAAATCATCCCGCTATACACAGTTGGCAACAAGAACAGCCGCGAACTGGGCAAAGCCCATTTCGACCGCTCCATTGAGAAGATGCAGAAAGCAATCAAGCTGCACAGCATCAAGCGCAGGCCAGAATGGAACAAGCGCAGACGGAAGACAGAGAGGGATGTGGAGTGGCTGAACCGCAGGGAATATAACCCTTTCTTGTGGAAAGCATGGATGTTAATGGGACGCTCGCAATTCTTTAAGGGCGACTTCGACGGGGCATCATCGACCTTTAATTATATGAGCAGGCTCTACGAGACGCAACCTGCCATCTACGGCAGGGCACGCGCATGGTTGGCCAAAAGCTACGTCGAGAACGGCTACCTCTACGATGCGGAAGACGTGATACGCAACATGCAGCGCGATTCCATACATTGGCGTGCGCAGAAAGAGTGGGACTATACCCTCGCCGACTATTATATCCATACGAGGGAATACGAGAAAGCTATACCTTATCTGCGTAAGGTGATCAAGCATGAGATGCGCAGGAAGCAGAAAGCACGCGAGTGTTTCCTTCTGGGACAGCTCGAAACTGCTCTCGGACATAACAATTTAGCGTATAAAGCATTTCAGAAAGTGATACGACTGAACCCTCCCTACGAGCTGGAATTTAATGCACGTATCGCCCAAACGGAGGTGATGGCCGGACAGCAATCAAAGAAAATGATTGCCAAACTCAAGCGCATGGCAACATCGGACAACAACAAAGATTATCTTGATCAGGTGTATTATGCTATCGGCAACATCTATTTGTTGCAACGCGACACCGCCCAAGCCATTGCCAATTATGAGCGAGGCAACGGCAAAGCCACACGCAGTGGTATCGAGAAAGGCGTGTTGCTGCTGAAACTCGGCGATCTTTACTGGGAAAAAGAGAAGTATGGCGATGCTCAGCGATGCTACGGCGAAGCTATCGGCCTTTTAGACAAGGAGCGGGAAGACTACGAACAGTTGTCCAATCGCTCCAAAGTGCTCGATAAACTCGCACCCTACACCGAGGCCGTACACCTGCAAGACTCGTTACAGACATTGGCGCGGATGGACGAAAAGGATCGCAATGCCGCTATCGACCGTGTGATCGAGGCTCTGAAAAAGAAAGAAAAAGAAGAACGCGACCGTGCCGCTGAGGCCAATGCCTTGCAGGTGCAACAGCAGAATAGTGCCATAGGCAATATCAACCAGACGGCCACAGGCACTGCCAGCCAGCAAAGCACACAGGGACAATGGTACTTCTACAATGCACTTGCCGTGCAGCAGGGTAAGCTGCAATTCCAACGCTCGTGGGGTAAGCGCGAGAATGTGGACAACTGGCAACGCGTCAACAAGACCGTCGTGGCCGACTTTACAGATCTTAGCGACAACCTGACCGATGAGCAGCGCGACTCTATCGCGCAGGTTGAGGCACGACAAGACTCCATCAGACAGTCGCAAGACAGCGTGCAGAACAACCCGCATCATCGCGAATACTATATGGCTCAGATTCCATTCACTGAGGAACAGATCATCGCCAGCAATCTCATTATCATGGACGGACTGTATAATAGCGGTGTGATCTTTAAGGATAAACTCGGCAATCTGCCGCAGAGCGAGAAAGCATTGCGCCGCCTGAGCGACGAATACCCTAACTATGAGCAGATGGATAACGTGTATTATCATCTCTTTCTGCTCTATTCGCGCATGGGACAACACGACATTGCCGAAACATACGTACAAAGGCTCAAGGCCAATTATCCTAAGAGCCAGTGGACAGCGATACTCACCGATCCCCACTTTGCGCAGAACGCACGGGAGGGCGTGCACATCGAAGACAGCCTGTATGCTGCCACTTACGAGGCCTTCAAGACCAACCGATTCGGCGAGGTGAGCGCCAACACCCACCTCTCGGCAACACGCTTTCCGCTGGGAGCCAATCGCGACAAGTTCATCTTCATCGGCGGACTGAGCAAACTCAACAATGGCGACGGCGACGGCTGTCTCGCCGACATGAAGACTGTGGTGGAAAAATATCCGCAAAGCAAGTTGGCGGAGATGGCGGGCATGATTGTCAACGGTGTGAATGCCGGTAAACGTTTGAGAGGAGGACGGTTCGACTTAGGCAATGTGTGGGAAAGACGCAGCGTGGTCTTAACCGAAAAAGACTCTACACAGGCACGTGAGTTCAGCAACGAACGCAACACCAACTTCCTCTTCCTGCTCGTTTATCAGCCCGATTCGGTGAACGAAAACAAACTGCTCTTTGAGTTGGCACGTTACAATTTCACCAGTTATCTGGTGCGCGACTTTGACATCAGCATAGAAGACGCCGACGGACTGCGCCGCATGCAGATTGCCGGTTTCCGCAGTTACGACGAAGCCCTGCTCTACGCACGCCAATTGCTGAAGCAGGAAGCTGTGGCACAACTGTTGGTCAAAGCTCGCCCCGTAATCATCAGTGAGGAAAATCTGCCACTGCTGGGTACCAACTTCAGTTATGACGACTACGATAAGTTCTACAACAAGCATTATGCACCTTTGCAGATATCGACTTTCTACCTCCTGACCGAACCTGCCGAGGTGACAAGCGAACCCGAGAAACCGAACGAGCCGAGGGCTACCGAGCGAGAAATCGACGACTTCCTGAACGAGACATTCGTCACAACAGAAAATCCGACACCTGCCACAACGGATGTGCTCCCCGTGGAACAGGAAACACCAAGCCGGCAGCCCGCAGGTACCACGGTTATCCCCGTGGAGGAGCAAACGCAGCAGCCCGCAGGTACCACAGTGATTCCTTCAGAGGAAGAAACCACCAAGCCGGTAAGAACAACCATTATCCCCGTGGAGGAAAACACTGCTCCTACGCCTCGAAACGCCATGCCCGTCACGCCCCCATCGGGTACAGCCGCACCGACAACAGCCACACCGGCCAAAACACCAACCACGTCTACGCCTCAAAAGCCTGACGTGCAGCAACAGCCCACATGGAGTAATGGCGTAGAGGTGATACTCGATGCAGACGACGACTATACGCCAAAACGTACGCCGACGCAACCGGCAGGCAAGAACACCAAGACGACAACGCCCGCCAAACCGGTCGGAACAATAAAAACGCCTGCCGATAGTAAGACAACCAACAACAAAAATACACCAACCACAACAAACAAGACAACCGACAATACTCAGAAAAAGGGCGTCACGCCCAAGACCTTCGATTTGGAGGATGAGTATTATGACTTGGAAGGATTCTGATATGAGCAACGGACACATACTATGGGTTGATGATGAAATAGAACTGCTGAAAGCACACATCATCTTCCTCGAAAAGAAAGATTATGAGGTAACAACTGTGAGCAATGGCGCCGATGCCATTGAGGAATGCAGGCTCCACGCCTTCGATCTCATCATGCTCGATGAGATGATGCCGGGGCTGACCGGGCTCGAAACGCTGCAACGCATCAAGGAGATACAACCGCAGACACCTGTCGTAATGGTCACCAAGAGCGAGGAGGAGAACATCATGGATCAGGCCATAGGCTCGAAGATTGCCGATTATCTCATCAAACCCGTGAACCCCAGCCAGATACTCCTCACGCTCAAGAAGAACATACACCGCAAGGAAATCGTCACTTCCGTCACGCAGAGCAGTTACCGGCAGGAATATCAGCAGCTCGCCATGCAGATCAGCGACTGCCGAAGCTACAAGGACTGGATGGAGGTCTACAAACGATTGGTGCACTGGGAGGTGGAGCTGAGCGCTACCGACAGCCAGATGACCGAAATGTTACAGATGCAGAAGGAGGATGCCGACACCGGGTTTGCCAAATATGTGAAAAACAACTATATGGATTGGGTGGCTCCCAAGCAGCCATCAGGCGGCCGCTCCACCGACCAACGGCCACTGATGAGCCCCGAGATATTCAAAGAGAAGATATTTCCCGCCATCAATGCCGATGAGAAGGTGTTTCTCATCGTGATCGACAACCTGCGCTGGGACCAGTGGAAAGTGCTGGCACAAGAGCTTGGCGACCAGTTCGACATCGAGGAAGACATGTATATGAGCATCCTCCCCACGGCCACGCAGTATGCCCGCAACGCCATTTTCAGCGGACTCATGCCCAATAAGATCGCACAAATGTTCCCCGAACTGTGGGTAGATGAAGACGAGGAGGAGGGCAAGAACCTCAACGAGGAACCACTCATCAAGACACAGATCGACCGTTATCGCCGCCACGACAAGTTCAGTTATCACAAGATCAACAACTCCAGCGGTGCCGACAAACTGCTGCAACAGTATAACGAACTGAAGAACAACGACCTGAATGTGGTGGTCATCAACTTTATCGACATGCTGTCGCATGCCCGAACAGAATCGCGCATGGTACGCGAACTGGCCAATGACGAGAGCGCCTACCGCAGCATCACGCTCAGTTGGTTCCGCCATTCTGTCATGTCGGAGCTGTTCCGAAAGCTGGCCGACAGCGATTATCGCATCATACTGACCACCGACCACGGCTCCATCCGAGCCTCCAACCCCATCAAAATCATTGGCGACCGGAACACGAACACCAATCTGCGCTATAAGTTGGGCAAAAACCTCAACTACAACCCCAAAGAGGTGTTTGTCATCAAAGACCCTGCCAAGGCACAGCTCCCCTCGCCCAACGTCAGCACGAGCTATATCTTTGCCACCGGCGACTCCTTTTTCGCTTATCCGAACAACTATAATTATTACGTATCCTACTACAAAGACACCTTCCAGCATGGCGGCATCTCCATGGAAGAAATGCTCGTGCCCATCATCACGATGAAAGCAAGGAAGAGGTAAACACACATTCCCAGCCCTATCAGTTCCCCGCAGCGTGCATGTGTCAAGGCCTTTACGGTGACGCCTGCTGCAACCTATGCACACGTACGGCGTTCGACGTACGTGCGTACAACGTCCGGCGTACATGCGTACAGCGTTCGGCGTACGTGCGTACAGCGTCCGACGTACGCCGGCATTGAGGCAAGTTGGTCTACTGTCCGCAGTGAGATCGGCATACGAAACATGATGTATGGAGATACCATCGTTATCCTCACATAAACGTTTCCCGACAACCGGCCTGCAGATTCGGCATATACGCAAAGCGCCCCATCCCGTCGGGATGAGGCGCTTTGCATGTTATTGCCGATAATCAAAAGGTCTATACGTCATCGGGAACGATACCCGTCAACTCAGACCAAGGCGTCGAACTTCTCCTTATACTTGTCCTTCGAAGCTGCACCAACAAACTTGTCTACGAGCTGGCCGCCCTTGAAGAAAAGCACGGTCGGGATGTTTCTCACGCCAAACTCCATAGCGATTTCATCGTTTTCCTCCACATCGCACTTGCCTACGATGAGCTTACCGTCATACTCCTCGGCCAGTTCAGACATGATCGGACCTACCATACGGCAAGGGCCACACCATGTAGCCCATAAATCTACCACCAATGGCAACTCGCCATTCTTATAACTCTCGAAGTTATCGGTTGTGATTTCTACTTCCATCTTAATTTCCCTTTCTCTTTAATGTAGTAATTGTGCTGCAAATTTAAGCATTTACTTCCATCGAAACAAACTTTATGCCAAAATTCGTCAGAACTCCACAAGTCGGCTTCCATCATCCAGCACCGTGATGCTGACCTTCAGGGCATCGCCGGGGAGCACGTCTTCGATCAGCTCAGGCCACTCCAAGAAGCAGAGTGCACCGCTGTAGAAATAGTCTTCATAACCCATGTCATAGACCTCATCCAGCTTCTTAATGCGATAAAAATCGAAGTGATAGATCAGCTCTTCGGTCGTGGAAGAACGGTATTCGTTAACAATGGCGAAAGTGGGCGACGTAATCACGTCTTCCACTCCCAACTCCTCACAGACAGCTTTGATAAACGTTGTCTTACCCGCGCCCATGCTGCCATAGAACGCAAAGACGGTGCTCTCGCCCATATTGTCAATAAACTCACGTGCTGCCGCACGGATGTTGTCTAATGAATCAATCTTGATTTGCATATTTTTCCTTTGTTTTTATTGCCGATTTGCTTTGCTTTTAATTGCAAAAAAAATAATGGTTAAGCCTAATTTCCACTTAACGCTAATTCACGGTGTAGCTCATGCTCTCATGATTCTTCACATATTGCACGAGGTCTTTATTCACTTCAATCCTCTTTTTGCGGGCATGCAGCAACACGTTCGTATTGTTTTCGGTATCGTTTACATTGAAGCATAGTTCCGTCTTGCCCTCGGAATCGGCAATCATGGACAGTACATCGCTTACAAACTCATCGTTGAGCGAATCGTTCTTGATATGAATCGTGAAGCGCTCTATGCGATCGTCTTTCACGGTCTGCATGTATTCGATGCTTTGAATGACAAAAGAATAGAACTGACTCGTAGGGAATTTCTTGACGCATTTGGCGGAGATAAAGACCGAACTGCCCTCTATCAGTCGGCCGCTCCAACGCCCCCAGTCCTCGCCAAACAGGGCAAGCTCGCCCGGCCCATTGAAATCTTCGATGGTGACAATGCCAAACGGCTCTCCTCTCTTGCTGAAACGTGTGGTCACGTTGGTGATGATGCCGCCGAAAGTAAGGTCTTGCCGGGCTGCCAGCTCTTCGCGGTTACCTCTGTCGCCCACCTCTGCACAGGTGGTGTTACACAAGTTATCGAGAATCAAAGCATAATCATCGAGCGGATGGGCAGACAAGTAGATGCCCACAAGTTCCTTCTCCTTCCCCAACTTCTCAATGCTGCTCCATGCCTCGGCATTAGGAACGGGTGGCGTGGCAATGGCAATCTCGGTTTCCATACCGCCAAACAGGGAGTTGGCGGCTGACACTTTGTCTTGCTGATACTGCTGGCCGAAGCGCAGAAGACTGTCCAAAAACTGATCGCCCTTAGCATTTGCCGCTACATATTGCTCGCGCATCAAGCCGAAACAATCAAAGCCACCGCTCAACGCAAGGCTTTCGAAGCCTTTGCGGTTGATATCTTTCAAACTCACACGCTCCGCAAAATCGTAGATGTCTTTATAAGGACCGTTAGCCTCGCGCTCCCTCACGATAGCCTCTGCGGCATTCGTACCCATGCCCTTGATGGCTGACAGACCGAACCGTATCTCCCCTTTCCTGTTCACCCCGAACTCCACATAACTCTCGTTAACGTCGGGGCCAAGTGTCGGGATGCCCAGCACCTTACATTCTTCCATAAGTTTCGTGATTTCGCCAATGTCGGAGAAACGGCGCGTCATCAGGGCTGCCATAAACTCAGCAGGATAGTGCGCCTTCATGTATGCAGTCTGGTAAGCCACCCAAGAGTAGCACGTGGCATGTGATTTATTGAAAGCATACGATGCGAACTTCTCCCAATCGCCCCAAATTTTCTCCAATACTTTCACATCGTGGCCGTTTGCCGCTCCCTGTTCAAGGAACTTCGGCTTCATCTTATCCACGATGTCTTTCTTCTTCTTGCCCATCGCCTTACGCAGGGCATCACTCTCACCACGGGTAAAATTAGCGAGTTGGCGGCTCAATAGCATCACCTGCTCCTGATAAACAGTGATGCCATACGTGTCCTTGAGGTATTTCTCCATGCAGGGAATATCATAGGACACGAGCGAAGGGTCATTCTTTCGCTTGATAAAATCAGGAATATAGTCCATCGGTCCCGGTCGGTAGAGAGCATTCATAGCGATGAGATCTTCGAACACCGTGGGGTGAAGATTGCGCAAATGCGTCTGCATGCCCGGCGATTCAAATTGGAATGTGCCGATCGTCCGACCAGCCTGATAGAGCTGATAAGTCAGTTCGTCATCTATAGGAATATTGTCTATATCGACCTCAATGCCTCTCGTCTGCTTCACCACCTTACATGCCTCCTTCAACTCCGATAGAGTTTTCAGGCCGAGAAAGTCCATCTTGATCAATCCGGTCGATTCAATCACATGGCCGTCATACTGCGTCACCGTACATTTCAAGTCAGGAAAGTCCGGGTCATCGGCCGTTGATACGGGCACCCACTCGCTGATCGGGTTTTGGCAAATGATGAAACCGCAGGCATGGAGGCCTGTTCCTCGAACTGTTCCCTCCAGTTGTTTAGCATATTTAATGGTGTTGCGCTCTCGCTGGTCGGTAGAGACCTCGGCATCTTTCAGTTCCGGCGTGCAAGAGATGGCATTGGCCAGATTCATCTTCATGCCGTTAGGCAATCGGTCGGGGATTGCTTTTTTCAATTGGTTAGAACGCTCCAACGGCAGTTTCTCCACACGTGCCACATCGGCAATGGAGTTTTTTGTCGCCATACTGCCATAGGTTATGATATGCGCGCAATTCTCCTCGCCATACTTATCCATTACCCATCGCAACACCCTACCTCGGCCATCGTCATCGAAGTCGGTATCGATATCGGGGAGATTCACACGGTCTGGGTTTAGGAAACGTTCAAACAGCAGATCATATTTCAGCGGATCGATGCGCGTGATACCAAGACAATAGGCCACTACCGAACCGGCTGCGGAACCTCGTCCGGGCCCTACCCACACGTCAAGTTTCTCACGGGCTGCTTTGATAAAGTCGGACACGATGAGGAAGTAGCCCGGAAAACCCATAGTCTTCATCACATGAAGCTCGAAGTTGATATGCTCTTTCACATCCTCGGGCACCGGATCGCCATACCAAATCTTAGCCCCATCGTATGCCAGTTTGGCCAGATAGTCTGCCTCGAACTTGATGCGATATATCTTATCATATCCTCCCAGACGTTTAATCACGGCATCAGCCTCTTCTTTGGGCAATGGATTCTCACCGTTCTCATCGGTCGTAAACTCACGGTAGAGATCATCTTCGCTGAATCGCCGACGCCACTCTTCCTCCGTACCGAAGTCCTCGGGAATGGGGAAGAAGGGCATAATGGGTCCATGATCTATACTATAATATTCAACCTTATCGAGAATCTCCACCGTATTGCTCAGCACCTCCGGCATATCGGCAAACACTTCGTTCATCTCCTCGCGGGTCTTGAACCACTCCTGTTTGGTATAGAGCATTCGTGCCGGGTCATCGAGATCCTTACCCGTCGACAGGCAGAGCAGATGGTCGTGAGCCTCTGCCGTATCCTGATCCTCAAAGTGGCAGTCATTCGTCGCCACCACTTTGATACCATATTCCTGCGCCAGTTCTATCAGCACCTTGTTGGCTTTCTGCTGCAAGGGAAAGGTTTCGCGATTGGCACGAAGCGTAGAATCTTTCACCTCGTGCCGCTGCACCTCTAAGTAATAATCGTCGCCGAACACTCGTTTATACCACTCTATCGCCTCGCGAGCACCTTCAATGTCTCCTTTCAGAATCTTTGCAGGCACCTCGCCGGCTATACACGCCGAACAGATGATGAGCCCCTCGTGATGTTTCTCCAAATCAAAACGATCGGTACGAGGGCGGGTATAGAAACCATCAACCCATGAATTGCTCACCAGCTTGATGAGATTCTTATAACCTTTATAATTCTTAGCCAACACCACGAGGTGATAACGCGTGTTGTCGCCCTTGTTACGGTCTTTGCTCTCCTTATGTCCCGGTGCCACATACATCTCACAACCGAAGATGGGCTTGAACGGTTCCAGCCCCTCCTTCCTGCGTTTTTTGTTCACCGACGCACAATAATCGGCAAACTCCTTGATACCATACATCACACCATGATCCGTAATGGCCATGCCTTTCATGCCATTCTTGATAGCCTTGTCAACCAGATTGGACACCTTGGACTGACCGTCGAGTATCGAATAATGTGTGTGGACGTGCAGATGTATATAGTCTTCCATGTTTGCCTCTATAATTGTGAGGTGTAAAGTTACTCCGAAATTCCGAAACAGCCAAAAGAAGAAGTCGAAAAATTTGGGAGAGAAATAAAAAACGCTTACCTTTGCAGAGTATATCTACCTCTATCTAACACATGGGTAAAAAAATAAAGAAAATCAAGAAAATTCGCATACATCGAGAGGGAACCGACACGCTTCTCTATGGACTTCTATTCATCATTGCCGCAGCAGCAGGACTTTGGTATCTCTTCGATAATAAGATTGTGTTTTGGGCTTTCCTCGTTATTTTTGGTGCGGTTTATTGCATTGTGCTCAATTTCTACCAATGCCCCATCCGTCACCTCAACTTAGAAGACACGGAAAAGATTGTCGTAGCTCCTGCCGATGGCAAGGTTGTGGTCATCGAAGAGGTAGAGGAACACGAATATTTCCACGAGAAACGTCTCATGATCAGCATCTTTATGAGCTTGTTCAACGTCCATGCCAACTGGTTTCCCGTAGATGGCAAAGTGAAATTTGTGCGTCATCAGGACGGCAACTTCCACAAAGCGTGGCTTCCCAAAGCCAGCGAGGAGAACGAGCACACCGACACGATGATCACAACCGATGATGGGGTCGATATCCTTTGCCGTCAGATTGCAGGTGCCATGGCGCGCCGCATCGTCACCTACGCTAAGGAAGGCGAAGAATGCTTCATCGACGAGCACCTTGGGTTCATCAAGTTAGGTTCGCGTGTAGATGTGTTTCTGCCAATCGGTACTGAGATTTGCGTTGAGATGGGACAGAAAACCATTGGCGATCAAACCATCATTGCAAAACTGAAATAATGAACATCAAGAAGCATATTCCTAACTCTATCACGTGCTGCAACCTCATTTCGGGCTGCATTGCCACGCATTTCGCATTCTTTTACAACCCTGAATGCGCATTCATCTGGATCATCATCGGTGCCGTTTTCGACTTCTTCGATGGCATGAGCGCACGCGTCTTGCACGTCAGTTCGCCCATTGGCAAAGAGCTTGACTCGCTGGCCGATGTCGTGACTTTCGGCGTTGCACCCGCCACCTTGCTCTTCTCCCAGCTAATAGTGATGGATTACCCCTCGTTCCTGCAACCTGTGAGCGACTATCTCGCATTCATTGCCTACATCATGGCTGCTTTCTCGGCTCTCCGTCTGGCCAAATTCAATCTCGACGAACGGCAGGCTTTAGGCTTCATCGGACTGCCCACGCCTGCCAATGCTCTCTTCTGGGGGGCGCTGTTCGCAGGTGGCAGCTCATATATCGGAACCACCTCATGGACGGCACTGGTCTTAATCGGGCTTATGCTGCTCAGTTGTTGGCTGCTCGTTGCAGAGATTCCTATGTTTGCTCTCAAGTTCAAGCATTGGGGATGGCAGGGCAACGAGATCAAATATTTGTTTCTGATCAGCTGCGTGCCCATGCTTGTTTTCTTCGGTATCGCGGCCTTTTCCATCATCATCGCATGGTATGTGCTGCTCTCCATCGGCATAAGCATCCGCAACAAGAAGCAACTTCAATAGGTCTCGGGCACTCGCCCAAAACTCCACTAAGCATCCCTCATCATGATAACATTCTTCCATTTCATATTGTTTCTCCTCTTTTTGGCATTCATCTCGGCTGCTATCTTCTTCTTCAGGCTCTATGCTTATCTTCGCAAGACGGCCGACCGAATTAAGCAGCAGATGGGCGGACAGGCGGCGGCGCAGGGAAACGGTAATGACCGTCAGCAGCAAAGCTACACCCGGCGCACTGCCACTGCACAAGGTGAGACCATCATCGACAATCGCAACCCCACCGAGGTGAACCAGAAGATATTTAAGGACGACGAAGGGGAATACGTCGATTATAAGGAAGAATAACGCCTTTCGCCTGCTCACATCATAACTCTTTATACGGCGGCCTGCAAGTGTCATTGAAAAAAATGCCCATGCAAAGTTGCATTTTATTATTCCGAAACAATTTGACAAACATCCTCTTGAAGTTTGCGTGTTTGGAAATGAAAAGAACTTTGCCCGAAAATCAGACTGTATTTTGAGTTTTTTCTAATCATCAGATTAACAATACATCATAACAGCAAAATACAAATTGCACATTCAGTGTCTTTTGCCAGCCTTGCGAAAGCACAAGGACAGCGTCGCCGAGGCATAGGTTTTACGATGAGAGAACACTGAGATCGTCTCGCCCCGCCTGCTGAATCGCATGCCATCTTGCATGATCAGCAAGATTCTGCAGCACCGGCACCGGCCACTTCTCGGCAATGTGTGAAAGGGCATTTCGTACGGGACACACAGGGAAAAGGCTCTACGTCATGTTCCCTCTTGCCGTAACAGTACGTTCCGTTTCGAATTGTCTGCCCGTCAATAAGCGTTTATCCCACTTCTTTCCAGCACTGCGGGTCAGGTGCATACATATTTCCATGATAGCCCGCAGCAACGGCAGGACAACCCCGGCAGAACCGCAGGAGCTCACACTTGCGGCATTTCTCAAAGTTTTCATACATGCGATAGGCATCCATTTTCCCACCCGTGAAGAGCTCGTAGAGATTGTCCTCAAGAGCGTTGCCTACCTTGCTCTCCATCCGCCGGCACGCATAGCAAGCACCGTCACTCAAAATCGTGAAGTGTGCATTGCCGCAATTGCATCCGCCATACACAATCTCGTCATCAGGATAGCTCTGCGGATTGAACATGCCATGTTCATATTGGAACAGTGTCCACAGATGATCTTTCAGGCTGAAATAGGTATCAGAGTCTTTATACTGCTGAAACTTATCCCAGCATTGCCCCATCATCCAGCGGTATTCTTCCGGTGTACAGCAGGTGTCCTTAGTGTCAGCATCAGGACAATAGCGTGCAAAGGCAAACACATCAACCTTATGCACCACGGCCACATCAACGATCTCGGGCACCTCTCTGTAGTTCCACTTCGACACGGTAGTCATCACCGCCACCGTGATACCCGCCCGTTTGAGATACGGGATAGCTGCCAGCGTGTCTTCGTAAGAACCCTGCTGGCGAATAGTGTCATGCATCGATTTCAACCCGTCAATAGACAATTGATACTTTCGGCAACCATGCACCTTGAGCCTCTGGCAAACCTCATCATTCAGATGAAACGGATTGCCAAGTAAGGCAAATGGAATATTTCGCTCTTTCAGCATCGCGACCAATGCCCAAAACTGCGGATGCAGAATGGGATCACCACCCGTTATGTAGAGATAGGGCTGCAGGTTGGCCTGACGTCCGAAGTCTTCGATATTGTCAAGCACCTTAACCATATCGGCCACAGCCATCTGCCTGAACCGGGCATGAATGCCCAATGCATAGATATAGCAGTGTTTGCACCGTTGGTCGCAGGCCTCCGTGATATGCCATTGAAATGCGAAATACTCCATAAAGCCTTTGAACTGTGCCTAAAATTACTTATCACCGGCACCGCAGGCACTACCGCAAGCAGACGGTTTCTCCTCTGCAGGCTTGTCACCTGTGCCACATGCACTGCCGCATGCTGACGACTGCTCCGCAGGTT
>CAUTTP010000054.1:0-19307 GCA_963541305.1 uncultured Prevotella sp. | reverse complement strand
CAGTTTGTCGGCAGAATGATGCCGGATGATATAGCTCAATTGTCGCCAAATGATTCCAATTTCATAAGGAATGATCATTAGGGCGGGTATATCTTCGCCGAAATTACGTATGGCTCGCTTACCAATTATCATGCGGAGGATAATAGTGGTAAGTAAAGCAATAGTGGCAGCTACCAATATTTCCCACTGACTGCAAACACTGGCATAGGTGATGGCTGCAAAAATTGTGAGATAATTAAAATGGAGCAGAATCTGATCCAAATTGAAAAGCGCACGGTGCCAGAAGCTGCGCTTGAGATATTTACGTGTCTCAAGATAGAATATATGGTCATTGAGCCATGTCTTCTGCGTAGGAGTATCATCGATAACCCATGCGTCTTGCGATGTCTCAAGTACGGCTTCTCCCTTACGGGCATATTTGTTCACAATGAAATCATACTCGCCCCTTACGAGATGGAGATTGCCTAAATAGCCGCCCTGCTCTATAAACTCACTCTTTCTGAACATCAGATTGTGGGCATTGCTACGATAAGCAATGCCTTTGGCATCTTCTCGCATGAGGTAATAGGCGATGTGCAGGCGCTCAAAACGTTTATATGCTGATGTTTCTTTGTCGTAACAGCCGTATCCGATGACCAGATTGGTGCTGTCGGTGCAGTTGGAAGCCATGGTTTTGAGCCATTGATAGGATACGGGAACACTTGAAGGTTCTGTCATCATAATCCATTCGGATGTTGCGGCTTTCACTCCAAGTGTCACGGCCAACTTCTTGCGACTCATATATCGTGAGGTCTCAGGAATGTAAGTCACATAGATACTAACATTGGAAGAGCCCTGAATATATGTATTCTTGATACGTTTCAGGACATCTTCGGTCTCATGATCTCCACGTTCGATGACGATGACTACCTGATATTTGGTCGGATAATCCTGTAGCAATAGGGTAGGGAGGTGCTTTTCTAAGCGATGAGCATCTTCGTGAGGAGTGAGAATAATCGACACAGGCGGAAGGACGCCCTCCTCTTTTTTCTCCTCCTCGTGCTTGCTGAATCTGAAAAACGGATTCATGCACGATGACAGGCAAGCTAATACAATAAGAGCCAGACTGATGCAAATGGTAATGATATCTATCTGTATGTCCATAGTTATGGCCAACAAATTCTTTATTATTGGAAGTCTTCGGAGATGTAAGCGGTTGGAATCTTACGGCAGTTGTAATGGCTGGCCATAATTTCTCCGTAGGCCCCGGCCGAACGGATGGCAATCAAGTCGCCGCGTCTGGTCTTGTTGAGATCAATCGCTTTTCCGAATACGTCACTTGACTCGCATATAGGACCTACTACATCATACGCTTCTTTAGGTTCATCGCTACTGATGTTCTCGATCTTGTGATAAGCCTTGTAGAGTGCAGGCCGAATGAGATCGGACATACCACCGTCGACAATGGCAAACTGCTTGTGTGTGCCTTGCTTGATATAGAGCGTACGGGTGATGAGTGAACCCATCTGTGCCGTGACGGCTCGTCCTAATTCAAAGTGTAGTTTCTGATTCTGACGCAACTTTAAATGGCGTGCGTAGGTAGAGAAAAAATCCTTGAAGTTTGCAATCGGTTCACGATTTGGGTGATCATAACTCACGCCAAGACCACCGCCTACGTTGATGTGCTGAATGCGAATATGATGCTTTTCCAATAGGTCTTGCAGCTCATTGATTCTGTTGCATAACGCTTTGAAATCACCCATGTCAAGTATCTGACTGCCAATATGAAAGTGTAAACCGATAAAGTTTACATTCTTCATCTTTGCGGCAATCTCAATCACTGGCTCCATATCATGCATGGCAATGCCAAATTTATTTTCTGCCAGCCCGGTCGTGATATTGGCATGCGTATGTGCCCCTACGTCAGGATTGATGCGGAAACATACGTCAGCCACTTTGTCTTTCTTCTCAGCCAACTCGTTGATGACCTCCAATTCAGCGATACTCTCCACATTGAAACAGAAAATACCGGCATCCAGCCCAAGGTTTATTTCCCAATCGCTTTTGCCTACACCAGCATATACAATCTTAGAAGCACGAAAACCGGCATCAAGAGACGCCCGGATCTCACCGCCACTCACGCAATCGGCACCTAATCCAGCCTGACAAATCATTCGGAGTATCTTAGGATTAGCGTTGGCTTTCACTGCATAATGTACTATAAAATTGTCGTGTCTGCCAGCCTCGGTCTTGATGGCGTCGAGCGTTTGCCTTAATATGTGGGTATCATAATAGTAGAATGGCGTTTGCACATTCTGGAACTTATCAATTGGGAAATTACCTTTCATCAGAGTATTGTTACTTCCTTGTAATGTCTTTGTATGCTCTTGAGCGACTTATTTAAAAAGGGTGTCGCTCAAGCTCTGCAGTGCCCGCTGCTTATCTGATTCCTTGATGAGGAATGAAATATTATAGTTGCTGCCACCATAACTGATCATTCGTACAGGGATATTCTTCAACGCATCGGTAGCGATAGTCTCAAATCCGAGGTTGCTCCAGTCGAGATCTCCTACTACGCAGATTATGCACATATCCGTGTCGACAGTTACGGTACCATATTTTTTTAGCTCATCAACGATATCCGTAAGGTGATCATCATTGTCGATACTCATTGATACGCCGACCTCTGATGTGGCAATCATGTCGATAGGAGTTTGATAACTTTCGAATATCTCAAAAATCTTCCGCAAGAAACCTGTTGCCAAAAGCATACGTGAAGACTTGATTTTGATGGCGGTGATGTTGTCTTTGGCAGCCACAGCTTTGATTTTGCCGCGCACCAAAACATTATCGATAATCGTGCCCTCTGCCTTTGGGTCCATCGTATTCTTCAAACGAACGGGAATACCAGCATATTTGGCTGGCTGCACACAGGTAGGATGGAGAATCTTTGCACCGAAATAAGCCAACTCGGCAGCCTCTTCGAAGTTCAACTGACGGATAGACTCAGTATGGTCTACGATACGCGGGTCATTGTTGTGCATACCGTCGATATCGGTCCATATCTGTATTTCGTCAGCCGGGAGTGCTGCACCGACAAGAGATGCGGTATAATCGGAACCACCGCGCTGTAGGTTATCTATCTCACCATAGGCGTTACGACAGATAAAACCTTGAGTGATATAAATCTGATAACCTTCATTATTTTTCATCACGTCAGCCAACTTCTCTTTGATATATTGCATGTCAGGTTCAGCATTCTTATCCGTACGCATGAAGTCGAGTGCATTAAGCAGGATGGCCTTGATACCGATTTCCTGTAGATAATTTACAACCATATTGGTTGACATTACCTCACCTTGTGCTACGATAGCCCTTTCCTCGAAGCTGGTAAAGAGATCTTTGGTGAAGGTACGGAGGTATTTGAACTCGCTGCGCAATAGTTCTCTGGTCTTCTCTTTATATTCATCAGTACTGTAGAGTTCTTCTACGTGCTGCATGTATTTATTCTCCAGCTGATTGATCAGTTCGTTGGCTCCTTCCGGATTCTTCTTATAGAGATAATTGCTGATTTCTACCAATGAATTAGTTGTGCCGCTCATGGCAGAAAGCACGACGAATGTAGGTTCGCCCGAGTCTGTAATCAGAGAGGCTACATTCTTCATACGATCAGGACTTCCAACGGAAGTACCTCCAAATTTCATTACTTTCATTTCTATTTTATTTTAAGTTGTTTCTATTCTACATTCTTTACTCTCATCCTTCTTCTTCATCTTCCGTGAGATCAAGGCTGTTATATTCTTTCGTTACGTCGCTAATAAGCCCCTCCTTGCATCGGTACACGATACCCGGGAACCGATCAAGCATGGAAATATTGTGAGTCGACATAATCACAGAAGTGCCTTGCGATGTGATTTCTTTCAGAAGTTTCACGATGTTATTGGCTGTCTCCGGGTCAAGATTACCTGTAGGCTCGTCAGCAATAATAATCTTAGGATTATTGAGCAATGCGCGGGCAATGGAAATACGCTGCTGTTCGCCACCTGAAAGCTCATGCGGCATGCTCTTTTTCTTTTCCGTCATCTCTACTGCATTGAGCACCTCGTCAATGCGCCGGTCTATTTCAGCTTTGTCTTTCCAGCCCGTAGCCCGAAGCACAAACCATAGGTTTTTATACACGTTACGGTCGTGCAACAACTGGAAGTCTTGGAAAATAATACCCATCTCCTTACGTAGAGCAGGCACTCCTTTACGTTTCAGCGTCTTGAGATCGCGCCCCAACACCTCTGCCTTTTCTGTCTCCTCGTTGTCAAGGTCAAGCTCGCAATAGAAAGTTTTCATCAGCGAACTCTTCCCAGAACCCACCTTACCTATCATATAGATAAACTCTCCCTCGTCTGCATGGAAGTTGACATCGCGCAACACCAGTTTGTCTTGCTGATATATATTTACTTTCTGATAATCAATTAGCATACTTTTTCTGTTTTATTAAGATAACTAAGTTGAGAGAATCGATGCACAAAACTCTACTGTTTCTACTCTTTACTCTTTACTCTTTTTCACTCTGCGTGCCTTATCCCAGTTGGGATCGTGACGCTTTGCCAGTTCCTGCGCCAAGTCCTCAATCCTGAGACCTTTTCCGGTAAGCAGCACGATGAGGTGGTAAATCATATCGGAAGCCTCATACACAAGTTTTTCGTTGTTTCCGTTTGTTGCTTCTATGACGGTCTCGACAGCTTCTTCGCCCACTTTCTGCGCCATTTTGTTCACCCCTTTCCGAAACAGACTGGTCGTGTAACTGTTTTCAGGCATTTCCTCGCGGCGTTTATCGATGAAATCTTGCAGCTCAGAGAGGAAAAGGATGGGGTTGAGGCTATTGTCTTCGCCCCAGCATGTATCTGTTCCTGTATGGCAGGTAGGTCCGGTGGGATGCACTTTCACGAGCAACGTATCGTTGTCACAGTCGTTTTTTATGCTCACCAACTGGAGGAAATTACCCGAAGTCTCACCTTTAGTCCACAGGCAGTTGCGACTACGGCTCCAGAATGTCACTTTACCCGTTTCAAGTGTCTTGTCGAGTGCCTCATTGTTCATATAGCCTAACATCAGCACGTTCTTTGTCACAGCATCTTGAATGATGGCGGGAACGAGGCCTCCTGTCTTGTCGAAATCTACTTCCATAGCTTCATTTCTTGTGTTCTGTTCTAATTATGTTCTTACGTTGATGCCCTCGTTTCGGAGATAATCTTTCAAGTCGGGAATCTTGATTTCCCCGAAATGAAACACGCTGGCAGCAAGGGCGGCATCGGCCTTACCATCAATGAAAGCATCACGAAAATGTTCCATCGTGCCTGCTCCGCCACTGGCGATGACAGGTATCGTCACCTCATCGGCCAGACGCCTCAAAACATCATTGGCAAATCCCTGTTTCACTCCATCGTGATCCATACTGGTGAAGAGAATCTCACCTGCACCGCGGTCGGCAACCTCGTGAGCCCAGTCGAGCAAGCCCAATTCCACTCGTTCACGGCCACCTTTCACATAACAATGCCATCCATCTTCATCTAATCGGGCATCAATGGCGCAGACACAGACCTGTGACCCGAACTTCCCTGCAATCTCGTCAATGAGCTTGGGGGTACGAATGGCCGCGGAGTTGAGGCTCACCTTGTCAGCACCGGCATAGAGCAGTCGTTCCACATCTTCAAGAGCATTGATGCCGCCACCCACTGTAAATGGAATGTTGATTTCTCGGGCAACACGCGTCACCATATCGGTAAAAGTTTTACGACCTTCAAAGCTGGCCGTGATGTCGAGAAACACCAGTTCGTCGGCACCGGCATCGCTATAAGCCTTGCCCAATTCCACAGGATCGCCGGCTTTACGAAGGTTCACAAAGTTGGTTCCTTTCACCGTCTCTCCGTCTTTCACGTCGAGGCAGGGAACAATACGCTTGGCCAGTTTGTTATGCTTCATCTTTCAGTTGCCTCAAATCGATTCTACCTTCATACCATGCCTTGCCGAATACCACAGCCGGTATGCCGGCTGCCTGCAGGGCTTTGATGTCATCGTTGCAGCTCACTCCGCCGCTGGCAATGAGGTGCAACTGTGGATAGCGCGCCATAATGTCCTGATACAGTGGGATGGCAGGGCCTGCCAGCGTGCCGTCCTTTGATATTTCCGTGCAGAGCACGTTCTTCACTCCTGCATCCACATACTTCTGCAGGAAAGGCAGCAGATCTTCTGCCGAGTCTTCCTTCCAGCCGTTGATGCTCACCTTGCCATTGCGCACGTCGGCACCCAAGATCATGCGTTCGGCGCCATAACGCTCCAGCCATTGGACGAAGAGCTCGGGGCGTGTCACGGCAATGCTTCCTACTGTCACCATTGATGCTCCGGCATCAAAAGCTTTCTCTATGTCTTCTTCAGTCTTGATGCCACCACCGAAATCTACTGTCAGACCTGTGGCGGACGTTATACGATGCAACACGTCATCGTTTACGATGTGATGCGACTTTGCCCCATCAAGGTCAACCACATGCAAACGTTTGAACCCCAACTGCTTAAAGGCTTGGGCTTGAGCCACGGGGTCTTCGTTATACACTTTCTTTCGTGTATAATCGCCTTGAGTGAGGCGTACGCATTTACCCTCGATGACATCTATGGCAGGTATCAATTCTATGCTCTTTGTCATACTCTCAGGTTACAGTTCGAGAAAGTTTTGCAACAGTTTTTCGCCCACCTTACCGCTTTTCTCCGGATGGAACTGCACTGCCCAGAAGTTGTCTTTGTGCAGCGCAGCGGAGTAGGGCAGGATATAATCGGCCGTGGCAATGGTAAATTCGCAGATGGGCACGTAGAAACTATGCACAAAATAAACGTAGTCGTCATCGCTGATACCATGAAACAGTGGTGACTTCACATCCTGCAACGCATTCCATCCCATGGCCGGCACCTTATCCTCATGCCGCTGTGGCCGGAATCGCTTCACTTCGGCGGGAAAGATACCGATGCAATCTACATCGCCTTCTTCCGAGTGCCGGCACATCAGTTGCTGTCCTACACATATCCCCAACACGGGCTGCTGCAATCCGCGGATCACCTCGTCGAGCCGGTGTTCGTGCAGGTAGGCCATTGTTGTCTTGGCATTGCCCTGTCCGGGGAAGAGCACATGGTCGGCCTTGCACAACTTTTCGGCATCATCGGTGATATCGGGATCTACACCCAATCGGTGTAACGCATTGACCACCGAATAGATATTGCCGGCATTATATTTCACGATTGCCACATCCATGAGCCTAACCGAAGATAATGGTCTTGTTGTTATAGGTGAGGAGCTTACGCTGGATGTGCTTGGTCACGGCGCGTGAGAGCACTATCTTCTCCAAGTCCTTGCCTTTCAAAACCAGTGATTCCGGGGTATCCTTGTGAGTCACACGCATCACGTCCTGCTCAATGATGGGACCGGCATCGAGGTCGGTCGTCACATAATGGCTCGTAGCACCGATGATCTTTACGCCGCGCTCCCAAGCTTGGTGATAGGGGCGGGCGCCGATAAAGGCGGGCAAGAACGAGTGGTGGATGTTGATGATATGATTAGGATAGGCCTTAATCATATTGTCGCTGATGATTTGCATATAGCGAGCCAGCACAATGAATGTGACCTGCTCTTTCTTCAGCAGCTCCATCTCGGCGGCTTCTACCTCAGCCTTGTTGCTATGATCTTTCTTGATAGACCATACATAATAGGGAATATCAAACTGCTCGGCCACATATCTTAGGTCTTCATGATTGCTCACTATGCAGGGAATATCAACATTCCACTCACCGGCTTTATAACGTGCCAGCAGGTCGTAGAGACAATGGCTCATCTTGCTCACGAAGATAGCCATACGTGGCCGTCGGTCGTTAAAGTAAAGGTTAAACGTCATCTGGTAACGCTGCGAATACAACGTCCTCACATATTCATCAATTTTGCCGCGTGGAATCAGGAAGTTCTCCAACTCCCATTCGATGCGCATGAAAAACATGCCGTCTTCTCTATCTACGTATTGGTCGAGATAAACGATGTTACCCTTATTGTCGGTGATAAACTTGGTAATCTCTGTAATGATGCCGGGTTTATCCGGACAATGCAAAAGCATGATTGCTGTTGGCTTCATTTGCAATTGTTTTATAAAACACTGCAAATTTACATAATTTCTTTCATATTCAAGCAATTGTGAAAGAATAACTTGCGTGTTGTTTTCATTATGCAACTAATAACCGGTTTTCACCCAATATTGTCCTGAATATTTTCCGTATGTTTTCGCCAAGCATCAGGGAGCAGTTGCCTGCCCTGCCCGTTCTTAAACTGCCCTGCCGGGTGTTTCTACACTTTTTCGGCCGGAAAGTGTCTTTATGTCATGTCCTTTATACCCGCTCCATCATAGCTTTTCATCCTGACGATGATGTACGCCGAACGCTGTACGCACATACACCGAACGACGTACGCACGTACATCGAACGCTGTATGCATGCACACCGTACGACGTACGTCGCCGTTTCCACCTGACGGCAGAGCCGAGCGGTGTTCCGGAAGCCACCGTCAAGGTGTTTTTTTCTTGTTCCTGAAACGGTTAGGGCAATATTAGTTTTCACCTCAGATACTACTTTCATACTCTCCGTTTCTGCTGCTTCATGATGTAGCATTGCTTGTCTTTTTTATTCCTCTGCAAATATTTTATCATTCTTTTTATATGATAGTGCAAACATTATATAGAATATGTTTATTACCTTTGTACCAACATTATGCGTCAAATGGATAAAAGTAAGAATATAGCTTATGAAAATCAATCATATTGCAATCAATTGTGCAGATATTGAGTTAGTGAAATCTTTCTTTATGAGGTACTTCGATGCCAGAGAGAGTGGAGAGTATAGAAATCCGCAGACGGGCTTGCATTCTTGGATGCTACTCTTTGCAGAGGGAAGTTGCAAACTGGAACTGATGTCATGGCCTGATATTGAGTGTCACGAGCAGAAACCTCACGAGCAGGGTCTTGTGCATCTGAGTATTAGTGTGGACAGTAGAGAGACTGTTGACAAGTTGACGGAAAGTCTTGTTGCCGATGGATATGAACTCCTTAGCGCCGTGCGTACTACAGGTGACGGTTATTATGAGAGTTGCATTCATGGGCCGGAACAACTAATCATTGAATTGACGATATAAGTTCTTGCAAGAGAATTTAATCCTCAACTGCCGGAATTATTCGGGCTTGTTTTTCGTTTATTGCAGAGCGGAAAATGGAGGTGATAACTTAATCTTTACCGGGGAGAAAAGTATGAATGGAACAATGAGAAGAAAAGACAGGGAGATTACCGACCATGCGGAATTGATGGAGATAATCGATCGGTGTGACGTCTGCCGCATTGCCTTGAACGATGAGGATGGCATGCCTTACATTGTGCCGCTCAATTTCGGCGTGTCGGAGAGTGGCGGCAAATTGTGTTTCTATTTTCACAGCGCGCTCGAAGGCTGGAAGCTCCGTCTCATCGCCAATGATGCGCGAGCTGCCTTTGAGATGGATTGTAGGCACAAATTAGAGTATTCTGCCGATAGTTGTTATTGCACTTTTGCCTACGAAAGCGTGATGGGCAAGGGAAAAATCCGTATTCTGTCGGATGAAGAAAAGTTCGCAGCACTCACCCTGCTGATGGAACATTATCATCCGGGGGAGAACGCTCATTTCAATCCGGCTGCCATATCGCGTACCTGCGTATATTGTCTGGAAGTGGAAACGATGAGCGGCAAGCGTAAGTTGCCTCATCCGCATGCCCTTTAGTTGGTGGGATGCGGGTGAAGAGCGTCTGTAAAAAACGAAGACCGCAAGCCATTGCAACGGCTTGCGGTCTTTGTGATATTTGAGCATTGCCCCCTTCTCTCCTTCCGGAAAGAGCGGATTGGGCGATGTAATGCTTTTTACTTGAATGTCAACTCCTCTTTTCCGGCTGCTTTGCCAATAGAGATGGTATCGCCGGGATGCAGGTCGTCAGAGAGGATACGCTCGCATAATCCATCTTCGATATAGGTCTGGATGGCGCGTTTCAATGGGCGAGCACCAAACTGGATGTCGTAACCCTTAGTCGCCACAAACTCTTTGGCCTTGTCGGTGAGTTGAATCTGATACCCCATATCCTCAATACGCTTGTAGAGTCCACGCAGTTCGATGTCGATAATCTGCTTGATAGCTTCCAAATCGAGCTGATCGAAAGTGATGATCTCATCAAGGCGGTTGAGAAACTCGGGGGAGAACTGCTTGCTCAGACTCTTCTGGATAATCGAACGGGCATATTGCTTGTCCTTGGAATCCATGTTGGCTATGTTCTTAATGCCGCCTGCATTGAAGCCTACACCCTGACTGAATTCTTTGAGCTGGCGCGTACCGGCGTTGGAAGTCATGATGATGACAGTGTTACGGAAGTCTACGGTGCGTCCGTTGCCATCTGTCAGGCGACCTTCATCGAGCACTTGGAGCAAGAGGTTGAACACGTTGCCGTGTGCTTTCTCAATCTCATCGAGCAGCACGATGGAGTAGGGGTGACGACGTACACGCTCCGTGAGCTGGCCGCCTTCCTCGTATCCCACATATCCCGGAGGTGCTCCAATAAGTCGCGACACATTGAAACTCTCGGTGTATTCGCTCATATCGACGCGAATCAGGGCGTCCTGCGAGCCAAACATTACCTCCGCCAACTTCTTGGCAAGATAAGTCTTGCCCACACCTGTGGGGCCGAGAAACATGAAAGCGCCGATGGGATGGTTGGGATCTTTCAGCCCCACGCGGTTGCGCTGAATAGCTTTCACCATCTTTTCGATGGCCTGATCCTGTCCGATAACGTTCTTTTTCAGTTCAATTCCCATGTTTTTAAGGCGTATGCCCTCTGCCTCTGCCATACGCTGGACGGGCACTCCTGTCATCATCGACACCACATCGGCCACCTCCTTATCCGTAATTTCCTGACGGGTGTCGCTTTCACCCTGTTGCCAACGCAGCTGCATGTCTTCCAATTCTTTCTCCAATTCGGTCTGCTTGTCACGATAACCGGCAGCCAATTCAAAGTTTTGGTTGCGCACAGCCTGTTGCTTCCTGCCTTTGATATCTTCGATTTCCTTCTCCTTGTCGGTTATCTCGGCAGGCACTTCGGCAAACTGCAGATGAATGCGAGAGCCCACTTCGTCGAGTGCATCAATAGCCTTATCCGGAAAATAGCGGTCGGTGATATATCGGTCGGTGAGCTTCACGCACGCTTTCAGAGCCTCCTCGGTGTAGGTAACGTGGTGATGATCTTCGTATCTATCCTTGATATTCTGGAGAATCTGCAAGGTTTGCTCCGCTGATGTGGGTTCCACGAGTACCTTTTGAAACCGGCGTTCCAATGCGCCATCCTTCTCGATGGAATTACGATATTCGTCTAACGTGGTGGCACCGATACACTGAATGGTGCCGCGCGCCAACGCAGGTTTCATGATATTGGCTGCATCCATGCTGCCGGGCGTAGAGCCTGCGCCTATCAGTGTGTGAATCTCATCAATGAATACGATAATCTCTGGATTCTGTTCCAACTCCTTGAGCAAGGCGCGGATCCGCTCCTCGAACTGTCCGCGATATTTCGTGCCGGCCACAATGGCAGTCATGTCGAGACTCACCACACGGCGGTTGAAGAGCATGGGTGATGTCTGATGCTTGGAGATGAGCTGTGCCAATCCTTCCACGATGGCACTCTTGCCCACGCCCGGCTCACCGATGAGAATCGGGTTGTTCTTCTTTCTACGACAGAGAATCTCGATCACGCGCTGTATTTCCTTCTCACGGCCTACCACAGGATCGAGCTTTCCCTCGGCTGCTGCACGAGTAAGATCGGTAGAGAAGTTGTCGAGCACAGGTGTTTTTCCGTCACCTCGCTGCTGCTTGGTGGTGGTTTGCTGCTGCTGACGGTTCTGCTGGGATGCCCCATTGATACCATCCAACTCTTCCTCCTCGTCCTCATCGGGCAGTCCGAGACCATCGGTCATTGGTTTCTTTTGCAGCAACTGCACTGCTTTTTCGTAATCAAGGTTGTTGTTATCGAGTATTTCCTTTGCTCCATTGTTTACCTGATCGTGCAAGATAGCGAGTAGGAGATGCTGCACATCCACCGTCTGCGTGTGCTGGATGCGTGCCTCAAGGACAGCAAGTTTCAATATGTTGCTGGCTTTTTCGTTGAGAACAAGCTCGCTGGTACGTATGGGTTCATTGATTTCGTCTATGCGAACGCGCTCTTCCAATTGCTCTTTCATACTCTGGATATTGATATCCAAACGCTCGAAAAGGTCGATTAAAGGACCATTCTTCTCCCTGAGAATGCCAAGCAGAAGATGCTCCGGTCCAACAGAACTGCTGGCCAGACGGGTCGCCTCCTCCCTGCTGAAGGCAAGGACCTCGGATACTTTAGGTGAAAACTGACTGGTCATAATTTATTCTTTTTACCTTTCTTTTTCTAAATATTAGCTACAAATAATTGCCTTTCTACTAATATTTAGCAAGTTGTGTGCCAAACTGTTATGCCAAACCGCAAATATTTTGATAGGGACATGTGCCACACCGTACGGTCTCTTCGGTGGGTTTGAATGGTGTCTCAGCATTATAGATCTCTGCGAGAAGATTTTGCAAACCCTCCTGAAAGTCATGATATTTCAGCTCAATGTCATCGATCACTTCAATTTGCGACTTTCCCGGAGATAAAGTGAGCGTAGGATCATAGCCTTCAAACGATGCCTGCCGAATGAACAACAGGCATGGTGCCACAGGCAACTGTTGAGGGTTAACCTGTGTAATAGCTTCTTTGCCATGGCGGATAATGCCGGCATAGATAAAGGCCTGCAGGTAATACACGGTATGTTTGCTGTCGACATAACGCGAATCGAATATCTCTGACACGTCTTTCGGCTTGGTGCCTAATGGTGTTCCGGTTTTATAATCGACAACTCGGATAGTAGGTCTGCCGTCAATCATTACTTGATCAAGGCGGTCAATCAGTCCACCGACCTCAACAGTATGGTGCTGTCCATTGACCGAAAATGTCATTTTGTCATAAAACCTACCCTCTAAAGACAGAATGTCAAAAGGAGTAGACTGTCTGTCGAGACGCAAAAGGCGCTCAACATACAGGATGATAACCTTGCGATTGAGCAATTGCAAGCCATTGTATTGTGGTTTGAAGTCGTCAGACTCAACCTTAAACAATGACTCTGCAAATGCTTTATCGACATATCGGTGCAGTCGAATCCTGTCTTTAAGCAATTCATCGATAGCTTGAGCCGTTATCGTTCGATGGTATCCGTCCGACAAATCGTAATAGATAAGCTCGGCACTTCGGTGGAAAATATCGCCGAAGATTCGGTTGTCTATCTCGTCATTGTCGTTGTCTGCCTCGCGAAGCCCGCAGATAGAACTATAATAAAATTGCAACGGACAGCGCAGATACTTGCTCAAGGCCGATGGTGAAATGCGCGGAATCTGCTGCAATTTCTCCATCACGTCAGCATCTTTCGTTATCTCCTTGCGATTGATCAGTGTCACGTTCTGTCCGGATTGCAGAGTAAGTTGCCTGATCTCTTGGCACGCCGCGTTCTCCACCATGAACTGAAGCATGAATCGGCTCATCTCGCCTTTGCGTCCATCATCGGTCGTATTATTATAGGTGAGGGTGATGTCGGATGCCCTCTGCATGAGCGAATGAAAATAATAGGCATAAATGGCCACCTTATTTTCCACAGTGGTGAGTTCGTATCCCGCACGGATAGAGTGTGGAATGAACGACACGTCATTCATGCCCTTAGGCAGATTACCTTCGTTGCACGACAGTACGAGAATGTGATCAAAATCAAGATTACGCGTTTCGAGCATGCCCATGATCTGTATTCCTATTACCGGCTCACCACGGTAAGGAATGGAAGTGGATTGGACGAGTTGTGACAACAACCGTTGGAAGATGGAAATGCTGACAATCTGCTTATTGGTTTTCGGGTCGATGGATGGTACATTCTGGCTTTCCGGGTCGGCCATCGTAAGGCACATTGTCTCCTCCAAGCGGTTAACGAGCGTGTACATTCTGAATGTAGACTCGTGCATCAATGGGTCTTTGCTTCCGTTCGAACCTATACCAACCCGTTTCAAGATGGCCGACAGCCAAGCCATCAGCGGGAAATACTTTTCTTCGGGATTCAGGATGGTGAAAAGTTCGCCCATTGCTTCATCCCGATTGGAGGTGAGATACGACTGGGTGGGGTAATATTGTTTGTGCTCGTCCAACTCTTTGAGAAGTGTCTGGCAATCATCCGAGACATATTTAGCATAAGGGTGGAGGAGCACAGCCATCACATATTTCAGTCGAAACCTGCCCTTTCCTCCTGCCGTTCCCTTTAATTGCAGGTCTAATAATGCGTCCATCCATGTGGTGACAGGCGATGCCGACAGCGGATAACCCGTGGTGATGTTCACGTCTTTCACTTCATCAGGCAGACAATGCACCACCGTTTGCAGCAGGCTCTCGTCGCCAAGAACGATAGCCGTGCGCTCGGCCGCAGCGATTCTGCCTTTTTCCCTCAGCCACGAACTGATGTAACGTGCCTGAATATTCTCCGTCGGGGCGGAGATATAGGTAATATCTTTCCGATCGGACATATTGTCATAGATGTCATCATACGATAAATCGGGCGAGATGCGGGATGGTGACAACTCATTGGGGAAGAGGTCGAGATAACGCGAAATGTATTTGCCGGCCTCGTTGGCTTGCGCCAAATCCTGCGTTCTCTGCTCCATATCGCGGTTGCCATGCTTATGCGAGAGGGGCGCATGGGCGTAATACACATCATAATCCCAGTAGAACTCGGCACGCCCCTCCTCTTTCATCCTTCTGAAAAGCTGTTGCTCCACCTTCTGCAAGAGATTGAAACCGATAAAGATATAGTGCTTGTAATGGAAGACGATATCCTGCTGTTCCATCACCTTGCGATAGAGCATGCCCTCGTATGCCAGTCCTTCGGCCTCCAGTTTTTCGCGGAACCGATGATAGATAGGGGCCAAATACTTCCATATATCGTTGAATCTTTGTTGCAGTTCGGTATTATCCATCACCCGTCCAAAGAATTCCTCAAGGCTCTGTCGTTGCGTATCGGTAAGGAACGAAAAGTCTTTCATGCCTTGCCATGTCTCTAAATTGATGAAAAGCTGGTCGGCATCGACCATGTTTTTGTCTATATCGTCAAAGTCTGCTAACAACAATTCGCCCCACGAATAGAAGTGGTCGAGCGTCTCGTCGCTGCCGGTGATTTCACGATATACATTATATAATCTGAAAACCAGCAGCATTTGGTCAGGCACTGTCAGGTTGGAGTGTTCGCGATAAAGGTCACTGATGGTGACGTAAGCGGGGCTCCAGAGCGGTCGGCCGGTCTCCTCGTAAAGCGCCTTGTTGAGAAACAGCGAGGCACGCTTATTGGGAAACACCACTGCAATGTCAACAAGTCCGTCGGGATGCTTGGCTAACATATCTTTGGCTACAGCTTGCAGGAATGAATTCATATTGAAACGATAAGGTGTTCAGATAAAAATAAGTTGAACGGCAAAGGCCTATACAGTGACGGGAATGACGGTATTGGGGCGGATATACCACAAGCAGCCCGTCACATTGGGATACCCCATTTCGCGCAAGAGGCGAACATATTGCTCCACTTGCGGGATGTGCTCTTTGCGTTGTGCCCCGGTTTTAAAGTCGATTACAATCATTTCCTCCTGATTGTAAATCACACGGTCAGGGCGCCTGTTTGTCGTTTTGCTGTCGTGTGTGTCGTATGAAATGATGTTGTGCTCGTTGAGCACTTTCCATCTTGGCGAGAACCAGTCGGCAACCTGTGGTGACTGCATGCGTTCATCGATCATTCTCTTTAGCTCTTGTCGCGTCATGGGCTTGTCGTAGAGCACGCCGTCAAACTCCAATCGGGCGATAGCGTCATCTATATCATCGAGCGTTTTGATGGTCGCGAACAGTGAATGGAGCACATTGCCCGTCTGTATATAAGACTCCATCCTTCGTTTTTGCTCCATCTCTTCGTCGGGGGCGGTGAAATCTCTGCTGGCATTGCTCTGTCGGAAATTGGCTTTCGCGTCGAAGTTTTCAATCTTCACCTTGACGGCTTCGGGCTTCTGTTCAAAGACATTATCCGTTTTTTCTTCTTTATGCTCGTCCTCAACGAGGCACAACGTGCCATATCTGAACGTTCGGGTACGGCTTTCTTCGTCCTCGACCATCTCGCAATCGGGCAGCATATCAGCCAAAACGGGTACAGTGTTTTCCTCGTTCAACCGGTCAAGCACCTTCCCTATAATCGTTGAAGGATAGTCGGCCTTCTCGTTTTTGCCAATGACAAACAGATTATGCGATGCCCGTGTGAAAGCCACATAGAGAATGTTAAGGTTATCCATGAGGTTCTTGATGTGTTCACTCTGATATTCAGCACTATATATAGACTGCTGCAACTTCTTGGCTTGAAGCCTGACGGGCACCACGGGCAGCTCATTATAGGGCGCCTCTTGGGGGGTTACCCACAGCGTATCGGTCGATTTCTCAATCTCCCAATCACAAAACGGAATAATCACATGGTCGAACTCAAGACCCTTGCTTTTATGTACGGTCAGCAGACGGATACCGTCAATTTCGTCACTGTGGATGGATTTCTTGCAAAGATTATCCTCCCATTCTTCCAAAAATCCATTGATTCCTGCCGAATGATTCTTGAGAAAGACGGCTATCTGATCGAAGAATGCACAGACGTAGGCACTCTGCTCTTCCAACCTGTTAAGCTCGAAAATCTGATAAAGACGTTCCGCCAGATCCATGAGCGGGGTGGAGCGCAGTTGCTCCTGACGGATAAACATGTCTTCGGGAAGCAATTTGAAGAGGTTATCCTGTCCGAGATAAAGCTCCGTGTCGCTCATTTGCTTACTCATACATACCTTTTGATAAGTCTTGACAAGTGCTGCTACAGCCAGCCTGTCTTTGGGATTGGCCAATACGTGCATTGCCCTGACAATGGTACACACAGCTAAAGAGGCATCCAAACGGAATGCTTCGTCCGACACCATCTTCACCATCTGCCGCTCTCCATTCACAATGATGGCGTTCTGTTGGAAATATTGTGCCAGCAGTTCGATGTATTTGTTCTTGCGAACGAGGATAGCGATTTTCTTGGCAGGCGCTCCCGATGAGAGCAGATGCTCTACCGTATCCTTCACTTCCTGCACCATGCACTCCTCGTAGTTGTCTTTCGATAGCAGTCGTATGGTGACTGACCCCGCTTCCGGCCTGCTCTCCGGCACCTTCTGCGCTACTTCCTGATAAGCCTCGACAATGCTCCGGGCTTCTCGTATGATCTCCTCGGCAGCATCATAGCTCCGCAATTCCTCTATTGCATCCTCTACCGTCACCTCGGCCGCCCGGTGGAGGAAGGCGTTGTTGAACTCGATTACCCTGCGTTGAGAGCGGTAATTGGTATCCAGCGAAACGGCATTGATTCTCACGTCGCTGCCATCGGTCAGTTCCTGCAACAGCCGCCAATCGCCGTTACGCCATCTGTATATGCTCTGTTTTACGTCACCCACAATCAGGCTGCCTGCATGGTGCGAGATGCACTCGTCGACGAGTATCTTGAAATTCTGCCATTGCACGGTGCTGGTATCCTGAAATTCATCGATCATGATGTAGTGCAACTGTCCTCCAATCTTCTCATAGATGAAAGGGGAATCCTGCCCGCTGATCAGGTCTTGCAGCAGCTTCTGCGTGTTGCTCAACGGATAATTATTGTTAGCGGTATTGATATTACGCACCTCCTCTTCAATACGCCCCAACAGGCGCAACTCGTTGATATTCTTTAGCGTGAGCTCCACGGAATTGACCACATTGACCTGCTTCTTCCTGTCTGCCTCGGCGCGTTGCAACAGATGTCCCACCTCACTCACGATGGCATGGCTTTCCGGTTTGCCGACATCTGCTTTTTTTATCATGCTGTTGGCATCGGCGATGGCTTTAGCAACGTACGAATTGGGCATCCTGTCATCCACGTAGTCGCCTTTGCCTAAGCGTTCAAAATACCCGGGTGCATTCTTATGACCCTGCGAGAAGTTGACATCGGTCAGCCCGTGTTGCTTCGCAATCGCCTCAAATTCCTCCGCATAGCTCTTCATCAATCGGTCGCACGAGGCTTTTAGTTTGCGTAGCTTACCCGTATAGGCTTTGAAGAACTTGGGGTCGGTCATGATGCGGTGCAATTCTTCCTGATGATCTTTATAAAAGTCTTTGAAGATATTAGCCCCGAACTCCTTGATCTGTCCGATCACATTCCAGTTTTTCGACTCATCCATCTTCATCTGCACAAAGTCCATGATCCATCCCAAGAGCGGATCGTTGTCTTGCTGTATGTTGTCGATGATGTCATCCACGGCCTGATGCTCCACTTCCTTATCGTTCAGCCCCACCTGCAGATTGGCGGTGAGCCCCAGCTCGCGCGCCAGATTGCGCAGAATGCTTTGAAAAAAACTGTCGATAGTCTCCACGCGGAAGTAGTTGTAATGGTGTATCAGCAGTTGCAGGGCATCCCGGGCACGCCCCCTGATCTGTTCATCTTTAAGTTTCGGGAAAGCCTTTCTCACCTGCTCCAAATAGCTTTCGGAATCTTCCAGCCCATTGGCAATGCCATAGAGCTTGCCCAATATACGCGTCTTCATCTCCTCCGTGGCCTTGTTAGTGAAGGTTACGGCAAGGATATACCGATAGTTTTGCGGGTCACGAATAAGCAGCTTGATATATTCCACTGCCAGCGTGAACGTCTTCCCGCTGCCGGCACTGGCTTTATAGACCGTAAGAGGCTGATTGATATTCATCGTATATGTCAGATGATGCGTTGATATGTCTTGCAAATTTAGGAAAAAAAACTGAGACGGCAGCTTGTGCGAGGAAAAAAGACAAAGAGCGGGGAGTGGATTTTTTTGGAGGAGAGAGGAGAGGGGAAAGGGGAGAGAGAAATGTTTTGCGGATGTTTAGGCAAAATAAGGTAGGGGGAGAGAGGAGTGGGGAGAGAGGAGAGAGAAATGTCTTGCGGGTGTTTAGGCAAAATAAGGCAGGGGGAGAGAGGAGTGGGGAAAGGGGAGAGAGAAATGTCTTGCGGATGTTTAGGCAAAATAAGGTAGGGGGAGAGAGGAGGGGGGAGAGAGGAGAGAGAAATGTCTTGCGGGTGTTTAGGCAAAATAAGG
>CAUTTP010000053.1:0-19423 GCA_963541305.1 uncultured Prevotella sp. | reverse complement strand
CGTTCGACGTACGTCAGCGGTTGGGCGGAACGGGAGCGTAAGACAGGGCTAAAATCAGCCTCCGGCGGCCTACTTCCCAACTCGTCTCCATCCTACTCTACTTACCGACAATCTGCTCAAAAGCAAGCTCTTTTGCTATTCCGACAGCCTGACGAATTCTGTCAGCCATGCCGATGCCCCCTTTCAGATTGCCTGCAATGGTGAGCGACGGGTATTGGCGTGCCAGTTCGGTCAACGTATCGAACCGCTGCTGACTGTTAAGTTCATACTGCGGGATGGCGCGTTCGTGCCGATATATCTCTACCACGTCGGCATGCACATCATCGGGATAGCCCAGCAACGTGTGGAGAGAATCCTCTATGATGGCTTTCAACTCATCATCCGATTTCTGCAAATACTCGGGATGGCGCACGCCTCCCATGAAGTAAGCCAACGTCGCTCCATTTTCGGGAGCACGCCGGTCGAAGCATGCCGAAGGGAAAAGGATGCCCAGCATCTTCTGCTTTTCCTTTGACGGCATCAGTCCGCCAAAGGCCATATAGCGCAGACCGCCACAATGGCTCAGCCCCACTCCCACCTGAACCACAGGCGCATAATAGAGGTTAGCGATACGCTCCATCTGTTTTTGCGGGATGAAAGGCAGCACCGAGGGTAGTGCGTATGCCGGGCATGTGGTCACCACCCGATGTGCACGTACGGTATATATCTTGTCGTCCGGCAACAGATAGCTCACCTCCCATTCTCCTTCCACAGGCCGTACGCTTACCCTCCTTGCTGAGGTGACGATATGGTCGTAACCGATAGCTTTGCCTAAAGCATCGACCAGATTATTCAATCCGCCCTGCGCGGAAAACACATCTTTAGTTGCCATGCGGTCGGCTCCCGACTTAGGCTCTCTGGCCTTGGCCACTGCACCGCGAATAAAGCTACCGTAGTCTTGTTCCAGATTGTAGAGCTTGGGCAATGCCAGCCGTGTGGGCAGACGCATGGGATCGCCTGCATAGACACCCGACAGGAAGGGATCGACGGCATAATCCAAGAACGATTTGCCCAAACGGCGCACGGTCAATTCGCCGACAGTCTCGTCAGGGTCGGCTCCTTTCTTGCGCCACGGCTCCAAAAGGATGCGGAACTTATCTTTCATCGTGAACAGCGGAGTGAGCAATCCGCTTATCGCCCCTGAAGGGAGTTCATGAAAACGATCGCCTTTCCATATCAATCGGCGTTTCGCCGAGGCACATGCTGTCTCTAATTCACAATATTCTTTCAGGTCGGTAAAGAGCGAAGCCACCTCCGGATAGGAGATAACGCCCGTATTGGGGCCACTTTCAAACACAAAGCCGCCTATATGGTGAGACTGAATCTGCCCGCCAATGCGGTCGGCTTGTTCCAAAAGACACACTCGCTTACCGGATTTCCTGAGATAAAAGGTTGCGGTGAGGCCTGTGAGACCTGCGCCTATGACGATGACATCCTGCACATCGATTGTTACTGTTGTTGACATATCCGGATATGAATATAACTGGTGACTATTCTTAAATGGGTTTGGAAAACTGCTTGGTGGTATTGACCATCAGCGGGTCGAGAGATGCCACCACATTGCGTACAAATGGAGAGCCTACAGTCGACATGGTGAGACGGTCTGGCGTAAGCGTCAGCAAACCGTCGGCTTGCATCTGCCGGAGTCGTACCTCATCCCAATGCAACGTGGAGCGCAGCTGCTCGATCGAGATGCGGAGATGCGAGGCGAGGTGTGCCCAATCGGCCTGATAGTTGCACATCAGGCTCTCCACCACCTCACGCACGATTCGATCTCGCTCGGTAAGTCGATAGCCGCGCTGTATGTAGAGCTGCCCGTTTTCCAACCGTTCACAATAGGCATTGATGTCGCGTCCGTTCTGTGCATACGCCGTGGAGAGCTGTGAGATGCCCGTAACACCCAGTGCATAGACTTGCCCTGTGGTGCGCAGAGTGCAATATCCCTGAAAGTTGCGGTGCAATTGATGGGTAATTAGTGCGGTGTTCAACTCGTCATCAGGCAACACGAAATGGTCTATCCCGATACTGCAATAGCCTGCCGCATGCAATATCTCTGCGGCTCTCACTGCCATTTGCTGCTTATCGCCATCGGCGGGCAGCCCCGCTTTCTCCAAGATGAGCTGCCGCTTGTGTACCCATGGCACATGACCATAGCTGAAAGTCACTAATCGGTCGGGACGCAGCTCCACAGCATGCGCTATACTTCGGGCAAAGCTCTCGGGCGTCTGCGCGGGCAATCCATAGAGATAGTCGAGGTTGATGCTGATTCCTGTCGCTCGCAAGATACTGAAAATCTCCTCTAACGGCATGGCCGAAGGATAGCGGTTGACAAGCTTGAGCACACTTTCATCCAAGTCCTGCACACCGATGCTCATGCGGTTGAACCCCGCGTCGATAAGCGTCTGCCAGTCGTTGGCATAGAGATAACCGGGGTGACACTCAACGGCTATCTCCGGACGCTCGATCGTGGCATGCCGGGAAAGCAAGTGCTCATTGATTTCCCGCAGATGATGAAGGGGAATAGAGGTGGGACTTCCACCCCCATAGTGAATCTGAGAGACCTTCCGCTTGTCGTTCAGATGAGGCAACAGGAGGTCAATCTCTTGATGAACGGCACGTATGTAACGCTCTACTGCTTCGTCGCTCTGCATGGCGTAGGAGTTGCATCCGCAATAATGGCACAGGTGTCGGCAGAAAGGAATGTGGATGTAGAATGAGATATGATTGTCCTCCAAATCCGATTCTGCCACAGCCCGCAAATAATCTTCCTCTGTGAAATCCTCAAAATAATTGGCTGGCGGATAGCTCGTGTAACGGGGAGCCGGGGTGTTATATGCGGCTAATCGACCGTCTAACCGCTGACGTGATGATGACAAACGGCCGTCTGCTGAGGTTTCTTTTTTATCATTCATATTGTTTTCATTACATGGATAACAGCTCCTCTCTGCAGGAGCATTCTACTTTAGGGGCGCTACCCCACCCTTGCTAAGTGGACGACAGGTAAAGGTGAACAGCAGACTGACGGCAGCTATCAGAATCTCTACAGCAAACAAGCCATGATAACCGAGCCATTGCGCTATGCTGCCACTAAGTATAGCTACCACCATGCCACTGAGATGGGTCAAGACGGTCTGCACTGTGAAATCGGTGCCCTCGCGTCCTTCACGCACGCAGTTCATCGAACTGGTGAACACCACCACCGATGCCATGCTGTAAGCTCCCCATAGCAGCGCTATGGCCACACAGAGTATCGCCGTCGAAGGGCTGCTCAACGACAAGACAAGAAAGAAGACTATCACGGCCAGAATGAAGGCGGCAAAGGCTCTTCTGCAGGAGTCCAGTCCTCGATGACGTATGAGCCAACCTGCCAAGAAAGAGGCGAGGCATGCCGTCGAGGTGCCTAAGATGCCGCTCATCAAACCTATCTGCTTCATGTCGTAGCCCATATCGACCAACCATGGGCGAAGCATCGACAGGATTCCGATAATGCTCGAATAATAGAGCACGAGGAACAGTACCTGCCTCCAAATCCCTTTTTGAGCGAAAAACCATACGAAATCGATCAGCCGGGCACGCTGTTTAGTACTCTTTGGCACTATCTTCAAGCCACGATGAAACACCAATGGAATCAATGCCAGCAACACGAAAAGCGCCAAACACGGCAGCACCACACCCCAACCGTAACGATGGAGCACCATGAGCAGCAGTCCGCCACCCACCAGAACGCCCCCAAAGTTACCGGCCGACTGCATGGTGTTGACCTTCGTCTTGTCTGTTTTGTGGTAAACAAGTACAGCCAAAGCGTCTGTCGCAATGTCTTGCGTGGCAGAAGCAGTAAGTGAGATCAGAACGAGAACAAGGATAAAATAGAAGTCGGTGGTGACGTTCAGAAAGCCTGTGAATAGCAATACCGTGGCATAAATGAGTTCGGAAACGATAATAACACGCTTGAAATCGCTCACGGTGATGCAGTGACGGTCGACCAGCGGCGACCAAAGAAACTTCAGAATCCATGGCAACTTTACCAACTGGAGCAGTCCGATGGTAGACAAGGAGAAGTGAGCCTGACGCATCAGAACCTGCAAAGCTGTAGACAGGAAACTGGAAGGAATGCTCTGAGCAATGTAAAGCAGGAAGAAAATCAGCGAGAGCTTGGTGGCTCCTGACCCCGTGAGCAATGTGCCTGCAGGACTGGCAGCCTGTCTCTGCTTACCTGATGCGGAGGAGGTAGAAAGCATTGATTGTTGAGCCATAAATCATTATACTTATAAAAGGTGGCGATTGTTGCTACAGTCTGACCATGACAGACATTCCCCAACTGATAGGTTTACCCATCTGGGCATACTCGGCAGACGACTTGAACCAGTAGACGTGGTACTTCGTATCGGTGAGGTTCTTACCCCAAAACTCCCATGTGAATATGCCTTTCGTAGCACTTATCTTGGCGTTGAGCAAGGCATAAAACGGCTGTGTCTGCGCATTGTCTTCCGCCCAATAGATTTTTCCGATGCCCGTGAGACCCGCGCTGAGCACCAGCCGGTCTACCAACAGGGTGCGGGGGCGCAACGTATAGCTGCCGTTCAGAGCCAATGTGTTACGAGGAACCATCGGAAGCATATTGCCGGAATAATTCAGTGTGGCACTGCGTTCATACGACAGGAATCGGGCATAAGTGTAGCCATATGTCAATTGCAATTGCAAAGCGTCGACGGGGCGTGCCTGTAGGGTAAGTTCCACTCCCTTGCTGTCGGAATGGCCGGCATTGTGCAGAATGTTGCCCACACCGGGAACGGTCTGCGTAACCTGCTGATGTTGCCAGTCGATGTAATAGAGAGCCAATTCCGCAGATAGTCTGCCGCTGAGGAAATTCAACTTTGCTCCCACCTCATAATTCCAATTATATTCAGGCGAATAGGTGCGTTCGTCGTCTGTCCGGAACGATTGGTTGAAACCGCCAGCCTTGTATCCGCGCACCACAGAAGTATAAAAGAGGTTGTTCCCGGTGATGAGATATTGCAATGTGAACTTCGGCGTGAACTGATTGAAGTGTAAACGGCTGTCGAATTGCTTAGTCGGTGTCAATGCACCCGTGCTCAGCACTTTTGAGTTTTGCAGGTATTCGCACTTAGAATACTCATAGTCGAAGCGGGCGCCCAGCGTAATCGACAGTCCGCGCCAGATGTTATAAGACGACTGGTGATACAAAGCCCATGCGTAAACGGGAGTGGACGAATGGGTGGGGGTGCTGTAATCGCGGGTGAGATATTGCACCTCAACATCATTATTAAGGTTCTGAATCAATCCGAAGGCACCGAATATCCACTGGTATCGACGGTTATCGTTCGACTTCAGAATGAAGTCCTGACTCATCATATTCTGGTGAATGCGGTTGGTTACATAGTAATTATCATTGGTAGTAAAGTCCTGATCAAGCCCCTGCCGGTCTTCAATGAACTGGTAGGAAGTCTGACTATTGAAGCTGATGTGCGCTCCTTCGTAACGAGCATTCAGCCCGGAGGTCGAAATTAGGCGGCGATAACGACTGTTCCGGTTATAGTTAACCGCGGACGTTACGTTGGTTTCGCTGTCGTATACTCCGTATGGGTAGCCATTTTGGTCGGTATAATCGAACATGGATGACAGGCGGAACATCCATTTCCGCACCGGTTTCCACACTAAACTCATCCGTCCTGCCCCACTGTTCATTAGGTCGGCCTTGTTGCCGGTACCATGATTGCGGAAAAAACCGTCATTATGATGGAATCCGCCCGCAGTGGAAAATGCGAAGGCATCGGACAACTTTGTATAATTGGAGAACTGCGCCACCACGTCATTCCGGCTACCATAACCTATCTTGAAGCGCGTCTGCTGCAAGTCGAACGGCGAATAAGTGTGCACGGAGATGATGCCACCAATAGCATTGCGCCCGTGGAGTGTACCCTGCGGACCACGATAGGTATCCACCGAAGCAATGTCGTTCATGTCTATATCGAAAGCCGAGTTTTCAAAATGCGGTATGTCATCCACATAAAAACCGACCGCCGGACTCTTGGTCTTGGCACCTATACCACGAATAAAAATAGGCGTAGTCTGTTTGGAACCATAGTCGGGCATGTAGAAATTGGGCATGATGGCCGTCAATTCTTTTAGGCTTGTCACTTCTTGTGCCATCAACAACCGGCTGTTGACAGTAGAAATAGAACTGGGGGTAAGGTTGTGCTTATTGACTTTTAACTCCGTCACGGTCACCTCCTCCAAATCCACATGGGCATAGGTGCTGGAGTCTGATGGCACGTCAGGCATGCCATGACCGATAGCAGTCATTAAGATGATACCAAATAAATTCATAATGTTCGTTCTATTATCGCATGCAAAAGTATATAAAAATAAGATTTCTCACAATCCTATTATATGAGGATTTTTGAAGAATGAAACGATGAAAAAATGAAAAGCTGCTATAGTTATGACAACTGGCATCACCTCCTTCGGATAGCTTTGGAAAACCGTTATTTATTTTTACAAACACCCTCTGGAAATTTGCGTGTAGCAAAATCGAAAAACTTTTGCCCGAAATACGCGAAAATTAGAGGGGTTTGCGTAAGTTTCAGACCATCAGTGACTTATCGGTTTAAAACCGGAATTTGGCTCGAAAATCCATTTTTTCATCTTGCGATAGCATAGTTTTCGCGTCGCGAAAGCATAGGTATCGCGATGCGAGAGCATTGAAATCGCGTTGCGATTAGGCTGTTATCGCGATGCGAAAACTATGCTATCGCAAAACCATCGCAGGGTTTCGGCTCACCCGTTGACTGATTATTGATAAATCAGCCCCGAATATTTACTCTAGAATGAACGAAAAAGTGAACAGGATTTTTATAATGATTTATTTACAAAAGTAGAGCGTATTATCTAAAAACTTCTAACCAAAATCATTATATGCATACAGGCATAAATAGATCCATCACGCTTTCCTATTGGAAATGCACCTGCTTCCGGAATCCGCCACAAGCTGTTACTTTCTTAAAATTTTAAGAAAATAATTATCGTTTCGGGCTCTTCTTTCATTTAATTTATGTATATTTGCCGTAATAACAATTGTCAAATTACAACATACTATGATGTTTACAGAAGCAGACAAAAAACAAATAGAGGGACGTGGTATGACCACCGCCCAAGTGGAGCACCAGTTAAAGCAAGTAGAGACAGGCTTTCCGTTTCTTCGCATAGAGAATGCAGCTGCCGTGGGTAGAGGCATCATTGCACCCGATGAAATGGAGCAAAAAAGGGCTGTTGATGCTTGGGAAACTTATAAGCAGGAAGGACATAAGGTGGTAAAGTTTGTACCGGCGTCGGGTGCAGCCAGTCGTATGTTCAAGAATATGTTCTCTTTTCTCACCGCCAATTATGATGTTCCTACCACTGACTTTGAGAAAAAATATTTCGATGAAATCGAGCATTTTGCGTTTCGTGATGCCTTGAACGACAAGTGCAAGACCAATGAAGGCAAGACTTTGGATGAACTTCTTGCTGAAGGCGAATATAAAACCATCGTTGCCAACATGCTCAACCTTGAAGGACTGAACTATGGCAATCTGCCCAAAGGACTTCTGTTGTTCCATCAATACAAGGATGGAGCACGCACCCCGATGGAAGAGCATCTTGTAGAAGCCGCCCTCTATGGCAGTTCCAATGGTGTGGCAAATGTGCATTTCACCGTTTCTCACGATCATCTGGCGCTTTTCGAGCAGCGTGTAGCCGATAAGCAGAGCTATTATGAAAAGAAGTTTGGTGTGCATTATCATATCTCTTTTTCCGAGCAGAAGCCCAGTACCGATACCATTGCAACCAATCCCGACAATACGCCTTTCCGCAATGACGATGGCTCCTTGCTTTTTAGACCGGGTGGACACGGTGCTCTGATTGAGAATCTGAACGATATTGATGCCGATATTGTCTTCATCAAGAATATCGATAATGTGGTGCCTGACCGACTGAAAGCCGATACTGTACTCTGGAAACAAATCCTCGCAGGTATTCTGGTGAAGCTGCAGAAACAGGTTTTCGAATATCTGAATGTCATTGACAGCGGCACATACAATCATCAGAAACTGGAAGAGATTATCCGTTTCGTACAACGTGATCTTTGTTGCCGTAAGGCCGACATCAAGGATCTGGAAGATGTCGAGTTGGTAAACTATCTTGCCAAGAAGCTGAATCGCCCTATGCGTGTGTGTGGCGTGGTGAAGAATGTAGGCGAGCCGGGGGGCGGACCGTTCCTTGCTTACAATGAAGACGACACTGTGAGCCTGCAAATTCTGGAGAGCAGTCAGATTGATACCAACAATGAAGCCTATATGAGGATGTTTACATCAGGTACCCACTTCAACCCCGTAGATCTTGTCTGTGCCACCAGAAACTATAAAGGCAATGCTTTCCATCTGCCTGATTACATAGACCACAATACCGGATTTATTAGTTCCAAGAGCAAGGGCGGTCGTGAATTGAAGGCGTTGGAATTGCCCGGCCTGTGGAATGGAGCAATGAGTAACTGGACTACCGTGTTTGTAGAGGTGCCCTTGTCAACTTTCAATCCTGTGAAAACCGTAAACGATCTGTTGCGTAATACCCATCAGTAAGCCATTGAAAATCAGCGATAACATAAGTTTCATTCAATTTCCTGTCGGTCTCTATAATTGTAGGGATCGGCATTTAATATAGAGTAAAATAATGAAGACCATTACGGTAAAATCACTAAATATTGAGAATCCAAAGGCAGCAGATGTCATCCGTATCATGGATCAGAACCATATCGAATGGAATGAGATTGACTGTGTCAATTGGATGGAATTTCCATATCAGCCTATAGTGCGATTTCGTATTGCCCATACGGCTCATACCTTGCTCATTCATTATCGGGTGAAAGAAGCAACAGTCAGGGCAGTAGAGTCACGCGACAACGGACGGATATGGGAGGACTCCTGCTGTGAGTTCTTCTCCATGCCTGCGAACGACGGCATCTATTATAATATGGAATGCAACTGCACGGGCAAATTGTTGATAGAGACAGGCCCAGACCTTCAGCATCGCGAGCATGCTCCGCTCACAATCGTAGACAATGTAGACCGCTGGGCATCGTTAGGCTTGGCACCATTTGAAGAGCACAACATGGAAGGCGAATGGGATTTAGCTCTCGTGATTCCCGACAGTACTTATTTCAAGCATCATATTGACTTTACTGAACTCAAGTCGTTACGGGCAAACTTCTACAAGTGTGGCGATAAGCAGCAGACACCTCATTATCTCTCATGGAGTCCAATCCATTCTGCCGTGCCCAACTTTCATCTGCCAGAATATTTTGCTACACTGGTCTTTGAGTAGAATTTGCCTTGCTCTATTCCGGCATATTCCAGCATTTAGAGCCAAGTAACAGAGTAGAGTCTCATATAAAAGTAGAAAGCCAACTCCCTATTGGGAATTGGCTTCTATCGTTTGTTTGGAATAAGATGTTTATTTGTTAAGCTTCAGCTTTCTTTGTTTTCTCAGCATAAGCTTCTGGTGAGAGAACTGAGACTTTGCTTTTATTGAACTTGCCTCTGTGGAAGTAAACCACACCATCTGCCAAAGCAAATAAGGTGTCGTCCTTACCCTGCCCTACATTCTCTCCCGGGAAGTGCTTGTTACCTCGCTGACGAACAATGATATTGCCTGCTGTAATCTTCTGACCACCCCAAATCTTAACGCCTAATCTTTGTGAAGCTGATTCACGACCGTTCTTAGAACTACCTACACCTTTCTTATGTGCCATTTCGAATCCTCCTGAATTTAAGCGATTACTTGTTTAACTTCTACCTCCGTGAATTGAGCGCGATGACCATTACGAACACGATAGTCCTTACGACGCTTCATCTTGAAAACGATGACCTTGTCACCCTTTACAAGTGGATTCACTACTTCTACTACTACCTTTGCACCAGCTACAGTAGGTGCACCGACAGATACTGTACCCTCGTTATCTACGAGTAGCACCTTGTCGAATTCAACAGTCTTGCCGGCCTCTACATCCTTGATATGATGTACGAAGAGCTTTTTGCCCTGCTCAACCTTAAACTGCTGACCGTTAATCTCTACGATTGCGTACATTATGTTATAATTATTAAACGGGTTTTTCCGCAAGGCGAATGGTGTTGAGCCACTACTTATCCAAGCCTTTACGGACTAAATCGGGTGCAAAGTTACTAAAAAACAGTGATATATGTCCATGTATAAGCACAAATAATGCAAGGATTTAGTAGAAATTAACAATGAGGATTTTATGATGCTATTTCAAAGTACACGTTATGTAATTATGCTAATTCGACAGATAAAACGGTTTTCGTTGCTGATTGGATGGCATGTCGACCATCAGCCCTATGACCAATAACCCACAATATGTTTCCCTTAGCATCCGTCAATACCAGTTGGCGACGCCTTTCCATAAGCGGTAACTTGCAGTCTTTCATAAAATCACTGACCAGTTTAGAGCCGTACATACCGAAAGGCACGAAACGATCACAATGCTTACAAGGACGGACAACCAATGGAAAACGGATATTTGCTGCGTTAAATTGCGCACATAACGGGCTTTTGTTGATGGTGAACGCCGCATCAACGGCACATAGGCTTACCTTTAACCGCAGTTCGCGAGATTCATCTCCTGCATTGTAGCGATAGATATAAGTTCCCTTCTCGGGTATCTTCATCTCCGGAAGCACAGCATTCCATTCACTTTTAGGCACTATATACAATCGCCTTTGCTCAATAAACGCCACATGAGTAGCAGACAACCATTTATTTCCATCGTGTTGATTATCTGCTATTTCCTCTATCTGTACTCGATTAAAGCTACAAGAACTCAACAATTTCCATAGCACATACTTGGGTGAATGCAGCGTCTGTAACTTGTCAAGGCTATAACCACCATCTTTCAACCGAATATCCCTCAGATTCCAGTTCACGGTATCATCAATAATCTGGGTAGCATCTGCGAGATGTTCCGTCATCCGAATGATATTGTCTTGCAGTGATGGGTTCAGTTTTTCCAGTTCCGGAATGATGTTCAGTCGAAGCCGATTACGCTTCACATTAGCCTCCAAATTTGTACCGTCTGTGACATAATCCTGATGAATTTCATCCAAATATGCTGTTACCTGCCGCCTGTTCACTGCCAGCATAGGACGCAACACGTTGCCATTCTTGGGCTTCATACCCTGCAAACCGGTTAAGCCGGTACCACGAACAATATTGAGTAACACCGTCTCTACCTGATCATCTTTGTGGTGTGCCACACAGATGCCATCAGCATGAATATCCGACCGCAATTGCTCAAAATAGCGATAGCGAAGTTCTCTGGCTGCCATTTCGACGGAAACTTTATGCAGAGACGCGTATGTACCTGTTTCAAAGTGGATTCTATGCAGTTTTATTCCCAGCTTATTACATAGCTGAATGCAAAAATTCTCATCCCTATCGCTCTCCTTCCCACGCAATCTGAAATTGCAATGAGCCGCTTCTATCCGATAGCCCAGCGAGTGCAATGCGCATAGCAAAGCCACACTGTCTGCACCTCCAGACAATGCTAAAATATAAAAACCATCATGACGCATCAGTCCATGACGGCAAATATATTTCTCGATGGAATCGGTGAAAAACATAAATACATTCTGTTTTAGCCGTCAGAGCATGACTGTTTATTCTACATAAAGTACCAACCCCTTCAAGTATTCACCCTCGGGATGATAGATATTCACAGGATGATCAGCAGGTTGATGTAGCTGATGCAGGATACGTACATTGCGACCTGTCTGTGCTGCTGCCGTGAAAACGGCATTGCGGAATAAGTCTTTAGACACTGCCTGTGAACAACTGAAAGTGAAAAGAATGCCGCCGTGCTTGATTCGTTCCAGTCCTTTCACGTTCAAACGAGTATATCCTTTCAATGCGTTATGCAGTGCAGAACGGTGTTTAGCAAATGCAGGAGGGTCAAGCACGATGAGATCATACTTATCATCGTGTGCATCGAGATACTTAAAGGCATCTTCACAAAAAGCATCATGACGCGTGTCACCGGGAAAGTTGAGCTCGATGTTGTTATTGGTCAGCTCGATTGCCTTTGCGCTGCTATCCACCGAGTGAACCAACTTAGCCCCACCTCTCATGGCATAGACCGAAAAGCCGCCTGTGTAGCAGAACATATTGAGCACGCTCTTACCTTTAGCATATTGCTCTAATAGAGAACGGCTCTCCCGCTGATCCACGAAAAAACCTGTCTTTTGCCCGCGAAGCCAGTCCACATAGAATTTTAGTCCATTCTCTACAGCAGTGTTATCGGTTGTCGAACCATATATGAACCCATTCTCCTGACCAATGTCGGCTTTGAAAGGCAATGTGGTTTCGCTCTTGTAATAGACATTCCGAATACGCTTACCCATCACTTCTACAAGTGCTTTGCAAATCACCTCACGACAAACATGCATGCCCACACTATGTGCCTGCATCACGGCAGTGGTGCCATAGCAGTCGATTACCAGTCCGGGCAGGTTGTCACCTTCACCATGAACCAGCCGGTAAGTATTGTTATCGGAAGTATCGGCAATCCCAATACTTTGACGCATTGCCAAGGCAGAAGTCAATCTCTCCTTCCAAAACTCATGCTCAATCTCAATGTCGCGAAACGAAAGCACGCGCACAGCAATGCTACCGATCTGATAATGACCCACGGCGATAAAATCGCCTGCGGAAGTTATCAGTCGAACAAAATCTCCTTCTTCAATCCCTTCGTCCACATGGTGGATGGCTCCGGAGAATATCCATGGATGGAAACGCTTGAGAGATTCTTCCTTTCCTCGCTTAAGGTATATATTCTTATACATGATTGCTGTCTATTTGTTGAAGTTTTGTCTTGGGCTTTCGTGTATAATTCCTTCGCGATTTCGTTGTTGTCGTCGAAGCAGAGGCCTTTCTTTTCGCCGCCTTCTTTTTCCTGAGTTCGCGTGCTTTCCGAGTTTTCTCTTTCTCCTCCTCGGTCTTAGACTGTAGCGGTTCCGGTTCGGGAATCACGATGAGATTATAATCTTTGGTCTGTTGCAAGCGAATAAACTCCTCATAGAGATTGATGCAAGCCCACGCATCAATGGCAGCATATTGCTTCTGTTTGTCATCGAGAATGATTGATTCCCAGTTGGACAAACGTTGACGTTTAGAGATTTTCAGCCTAAAGATATTGGCATATAACTTCTGCAAACTCAGGTCTTTAACCCCTATCAGCTGAACCATATCCTGCAATTCGATGAATAACCCCGGAGTAAATTCTTCGCGATCCTGCAATCCTCTGATATCATCATGCCAAGAAAGGCCGATTTTCTTCACAGTGGTATCCTCTAACAGACGTTTAATCGCTGGGGTTATACCTATCAGGTTGAGACGGAAAAGGAAACAAGTGTCGCGATTGGCCACTTGAAGCAACCCCACCTGATGATGCTCGCCACGGTGAAATGCAGGTCGTGTCTCTGTGTCAACACCCAAAATATCACTTGACAAAAGATAATTCACGGCTTTCTCCGCTTCTCCTGCAGAGATGATGGTAATGATTCTGCCCGGAAAAGAAACCTGAGGTAAGGCCGTAATTTCTTTTTTATCAAATCTGCTATATATTGTTTTCTTCATTAGAATTCAGATTATAGCTTGCAAAATTAAGAAAAAGAAGTGAAATAGTCATGAAATGGAAAGACTTTTTTATATTATTGATGCCCGCTAAAAATGTTGTTCCAAACGTTTCAATAATATGTAAAACACGTTTTCTGCGACATCCTGAACATCGTTTCGTTACTGCCGTCAGGCGGAAGCGGCGACGTACATCGTTCGGTGTACGTGCATACGTCGTTCGGTGTACGTGTGTACAGCGTTCGGTGTACGTGTGCACAGCGTTCGGTGTACGTGTGCACAGCGTTCGACGTACGTCTTCGTCAGGATGAAAAGCGATGATAAAACGGGTATAGAGGGAATGGCATAAAGATGCTTTCCAACCGAAAAAGCACAAAAATACCCGACCGAGTGGTTTGGGAACGGTCAGGGCAGGCGTCTGCTCCATGATGCTGGCGAAAACATACCGAAAACATTTAGGGCGATATTGCCCCGCTAAAACTTTAAGAACCATCCATCTGCCATTTATGAAGATTCATTCCATTTCATCGCTCATTTATGCTGTTTAGTTAGCCAAGAATAAAAGAAAAATATTTTCAAACTTCATGGCCTTTTCTTTTGGTTTTAGCATAAAAAAGGGTAAATTTGCACTATATTAAAGACAATACACATAAATGGCAAGAAAAAAATCTGAACGCAAGCCCAAAAACTTTGGCGACGCGGTCGGCTTTCGACATATATTTGAAAGTGAAACCACCGATTTCTTTTTAGGCCTCGTAATAATTGCAATAGCAATTTATATGATTATTGCAATGGTTTCATATTTCTCCACCGGCCAAGCAGACCAGAGTATGCTTGAAAGTATGCGTCCGGGAGAATGGCTCAACACCGAACATGAATTCACCAATTATTGCGGTTCCATCGGTGCGCTCCTCTCCTATTATCTCATCACCATCAATTTTGGTTTGCCCGCATTCATTATTCCTACCTTCCTGATTTTGGTGGCGCTAAGGCTGATGCGTGCCTATAAGGTGAATCTGTGGAAATGGTTCTTCGGTATGGCACTGGTAATGATATGGACATCGGTTACCTTTGCCAAATTTCTTTCGCCCCTGATGGGTGGCAGTATCTTTAATCCGGGCGGGAAACATGGGTTATTCTGCGTGCAGCATCTGGAGAATATCGTTGGTCCTCCGGGACTGACAGTTATACTCCTCATTGTCGCTTTGGCTTTTCTGACCTATCTCAGTGCCGAGACGATAGAAATGATTCGTAAGGCACTGAACCCCGTAAAGTATATTACCAGCAAGGTAAAATTTACGGTGACAAACCATACTTCGCAGAACGGTGAAGAGGTAGAGGTGATTGATTTGACCAATGGGAATGCATCATACGGCGATAGCGATGATAACAATAAGCCTGTCAGCACCTCGAATGAAGAAGATGTAAGTACCACCATCGTCGATCTCACCGATATGTCGCAAGGACAGACACCTCGCAAACCCACATCTGTATTAGACCCGGAGGTGGTAAATCCGGAAATGGTGAGCAATGGTAACGACCAACAACTGAGTGTAGATGCCATACAGCAGGAAGACAAGGCAACAAGCAAGGTACTTACAGATTATTACGACCTGAACACTCCCATCAATCCGTGGGAGCCGTTTACTAAATATAAATTCCCCTCATGCAATCTGCTGAATAAGTATGAGAGCAGGCCAGTCATCGACATGGAGGAGATCAAGGCCAATAATGCGCGTATCATCGACGTGCTGAACAGCTTTGGGGTAAACATCAGCAAGATCAACGCCACCGTCGGCCCTACCGTAACTCTCTATGAGATTACTCCTGCCGAGGGTGTACGCATCAGTAAGATTCGCGGACTGGAGGCCGACATCGCACTGAGTCTGTCGGCACTCGGTATCCGAATCATTGCCCCTATCCCCGGTAAAGGTACCATCGGTATTGAGGTACCCAACAAGAGTCCGCAGATTGTGTCGATGGAGAGTGTGCTCAACACCAAGAGATTTCAGACCACAAAGATGGCACTTCCCATGTCGTTGGGCAAGACGATTACCAATGAGGTATTCATGGTCGATCTGGCCAAGATTCCCCACCTTCTTGTAGCCGGAGCCACCGGACAGGGTAAGTCGGTCGGTCTGAATGCCATTATCACCTCCTTATTATATAAGAAGCATCCCAACGAGTTGAAATTTGTGCTGGTAGATCCCAAGAAAGTAGAGTTCAGCATTTACAACAAGATTGCTCCCCATTATATGGCAGCCTTGCCGGAAAATGAGGACGAACCTATCATTACCGACGTGCAGAAGGTTGTGCGCACACTGAACAGTCTCTGCAAACTGATGGATCACCGATACGACCTGCTGAAACGGGCACAGGTGAAAAAGATTGACGAGTACAACGAGAAGTTCATCAATCATAAGCTCCGCCACACCGACGGGCATGATTACATGCCCTACATCGTTGTAATCATTGACGAGTTCGGCGACTTGATCATGACTGCAGGCAAAGAAATCGAGCTCCCCATTGCACGTATCGCCCAGCTGGCACGTGCCGTCGGCATCCATATGATTATCGCCACCCAGCGCCCTACGACCAAAATCATCACGGGTAACATCAAGGCCAACTTCCCGGGGCGTATGGCTTTCCGCGTGGCATCGCAGATCGACTCGCGCACCATCCTCGACAAGACTGGTGCCGACCAGCTTGTGGGCAAAGGCGATATGCTTTTCCTTTCGGGCGGTGACCCCGTACGTGTGCAGTGTGCTTTTATCGACACACCGGAGATTGAGACGGTTAACGACTTCATTGCCAGTCAACCCGGACCACTCGATGCCATGGAACTTCCCGAGCCCGACGATGCAGGAAGTGTTATAGGCAGCGGTGGAGCTACGGATGCAAAGAACCTTGACCCCTATTTTGACGAGGCAGCCCATGCGGTGGTCATCTCTCAGCAGGGGTCCACGAGCATGATTCAGCGTCGATTCTCTATTGGCTACAACCGTGCCGGCCGACTGATGGATCAGTTGGAAGCGGCCGGTGTCGTTGGCATAGCCCAAGGATCGAAGCCCCGCGATGTGCTTATCCAAGATGAGAACAGCCTCAATCTGCTGCTCATGCAGATTCACGGAGCACAAGATAATTCGTAACACTCTATGCTCGAAGCACGTCTTATCCTACATATATATTATATTGTAAAAGACCGAATAAATGAGAAGATTTGTATTCATCACCCTATTTACATTAGTGAGCATTCTTGCCTTTGGGCAAAAAAACGTCGAGGCGCGTAAAATATTGGATAAGACTGCAGCCGTCGTCGGGCGCTCGGGCGGAGCCTTTGCCAACTTCAAACTGTCAAGAGGAAAGATTGGAGCAACCTACGGAACCATTGCCATTAAGGGCAAGATGTTCAATGCCCGCACGTCTAAAGTCATCATCTGGTATAACGGAAAGACCCAATGGAGTTATCACAAATCGACCAACGAAGTTAACGTGAGCACTCCCACCGAAGCCCAGCGCATGAGTATGAATCCCTATACATTCATCACAATGTATAAAAATGGCTACATGCTTGATATGACGAAGAAAGACAACGACTATCTGGTACACATGACGGCACAAGACAAGCAGCGCACAGTGCAGGAGGCTTACCTCACCATCAACAGCAAGACCTATGCGCCAAGCATGGTCAAGATGCGCGAAGGGTCGACGTGGACCACAATCAGCATCACTAATTTCCAAGCCAAAAACCAGCACGACAGCATCTTCACGTTCAATGCCAAGGACTTCCCAACGGCAGAAATAATCGACTTGCGATAAGCACGGCACTTCTTCCCAAATATCAACAGTATGGGCACCCTATCTTTTTACCGGCTTTACAAACTTCTGAGACACCATCGCCAGCTGTCAGAACGCCGTGACCCTATGTTCGAAGCGAACAAGGCTGCCAAATGGATGATAGGCATCAGCGCAACATTTGTGATAGTCTATCTCTTGATGTTTGCCGTAATTATAGCGCTCGATGCCAATTCTTCCAAGCGGTTCACAACCATCGAGTACATGTTCGGGATGTTTCCTTACATCATCTTGCTGGACTTCTGGCTACGCTTCATTGCCCAGCAGACACCCTCCCAAATCATCCAACCCTACGTCTTGCTTCCCTTGCCCAATCATCTGTGTATTGATTGTTTTGTTATCAATTCGCTTTTCAGTTGGGGCAATCTGACGTGGTTTGTCATGCTCCTACCGTTCAGCCTTATGTCAATCATGTTTGGTTACGGCCTGCTTGCCACACTGTCGTTCCTACTCCTGTTCTATATTCTCATCCTTGCCAACAGCCAGTGGTACTCCATTGCACGCACGCTGATTGCCAACAACATGCTGTGGCTCATCCTGCCTCTGGCACTGTCGGTAGCCGTATTCATCCCATGGTTTGTCAATGACAGCAGAACTTTCTTCAAGTTCTATGCTGCTATCGGCACAGACATTGAGCGGGGCAACATCCTCCCCCATCTCATCGCATTTGCCATATTGGCCGTTCTTATAATCATCAACCGCAGCTTGCAATATCAGAACGTATGGAAAGAATTGGGCAAACAGAAAGTCACGACACTCAAGAGCGTCAGTTCTCTCACTCTGCTCAACCGCTTTGGAGAGTTAGGCGATTATTTCAAATTAGAAATCAAATCGTTGATGCGCAACAAGAATCCGCGCAAGAGTTTCATCTCCGCCACAGCAGTAGTAGTGATACTCAGTGCCGTTATCTCACTGACCGACATATATGATAATCAGATCATGACAAATTTCTGGTGTATCTATAACCTCGTGATTTACGGTGCCATGATTCTTGTCCGAGTGATGAGCTACGAGGGTAATTACATCGATACTCTCATGGTGCATAAAGAGAACATTCTCAAACTTCTCACGGCCAAGTATTATTTCTTCTGTCTGCTACTCATCCTACCCATAGTATTGATGTTGCCCATGGTGCTTGTGGGCAAATGGCATATCCTCATGCTGCTATCCTATGCCATCTTCACAGCAGGTTTCCAATACTTCCTACTCATGCAGCTGGCCGTATATAACAGCAAGACCACCCCCCTCAACGAGAAGTTCATCAGCAAGGGCGGCATAGAAAATAATTATATTCAGATTGCAGCAGAGATGCTCGCATTCTTCATACCTGTTGTGCTGGTCAGTGTCATCGAAACTGTGCTGGCCGACATCTATGCGTGGCTCATGATGCTTATTGTCGGTATCGTCTTTGTGGGCACTCACCGGCTATGGTTACGCAACATCTACGATCGCATGATGTTGCGCAGATATGAGAACCTTGAGAATTTCCACAAATAATCCTACTGTCGGAAAAAGGTGAAATAGCAACAGGCAGCTATCACCACTATGACCAAAAAGGCGATAGCCTTAAACAAGCAACTTGTTACTTTCTTAATTACAACAATAGCAATAATAATTGCTATGAGGGCGATGACATAATTGGTGAAATTAGAATCCATCATTTGCTTTTTTATTGGTGTCCGCTAAAAGTCGAAACTAAACGATGCAAAACCCGAGCATTAGCATTTACCGTTTCATCTTGACGTGGTGGTCAGCTTGCTCGACAGAGCGCTGCTTCTCGCTCTGACGAGCACGTACAGCATTCGGTGTGCGTGCGTACAGCATTCGGTGT
>CAUTTP010000052.1:0-19790 GCA_963541305.1 uncultured Prevotella sp. | reverse complement strand
ATTACAGTTTTTTCGTTCAGATTTTCGTTCATTCTAGAGCGAAAAATCGGGGTGGCTGGGCAAGATTCATGTCGTGGGAGGTCGAATTTTTCGGGGTAGGGTTGCGATAGCATAGCTTTCGCATCGCGATAACGGCCTAATCGCCGTGCGATCTCAATGTTCTCGCATCGCGATAAGGGTGCTTTCGCGACGCGAAAGCTATGCTATCGCAAGACGAAAAGATGAATATCTATGGCATATTCTTACTTTTTGCGCGTAACTCGCTGATGCTTTGAGGTTTGCGTAACCCCCTCTAATTTTCGCGTATTTCGGACAAAAGATTTTCAATTTTGCTACACGCGATTCTACAGAGGGTGTTTGTCAAAATAATTCCAAGTTTTTGTCGCAAGGGGAATAAAATATAAATAAGTAGGTAAGTAGGTGTTCAAAATTAAACGCCTCTATATTTTCCTTTTTGTTTTATTCTCCGCTTTGCCGCTATCTTTACGTCTCTTTTTCGTCATTCCGCCCTCTTTCATCAGTCGTGTAGCCCGCTACACTCCTTCTTCAAGCTGGCAGCCTGACTGAAAAACAGACGCAGATATAGTGGCAATTAATTATGAACACCTACTTATTCAAAATTTAACGCTCATATATCTTTCTTTGCTTTCTTTCTTTAAGAGGAAAAATATGAAAAAACCTTTAATAATCTTCTTTCTCCGATAAAATATGTATCTTTGCATTCAAAGTTAAGTTGGCTCATTGCGCAATGGGCGAAACAAAATAATTATCATAATGGCAAAAATCATTGCTTTAGCCAATCAGAAGGGCGGCGTTGGCAAAACCACCACCACCATCAATCTGGCTGCATCGCTTGCAACATTAGAAAAGTCTGTCCTCGTGGTCGACGCCGACCCACAGGCCAACGCCTCAAGTGGATTAGGCGTGGATATCAGTGAGGTGGATTGCTCATTATATGAATGTATTATCGATCATGCCGACGTGCGTGACGCAATCTATACCACCGACATCGACGGCTTGGACATCATTCCCAGCCACATCGATCTGGTGGGAGCAGAGATTGAAATGCTGAACCTGAATAACCGCGAGAAAGTGATCAAGAATATTCTTGACCCGCTGCGCGATGAGTACGACTATATCCTCATCGATTGCTCGCCGTCGCTCGGCCTCATCACGGTCAATTCGCTCACGGCTGCCGACTCGGTGATTATCCCCGTGCAGTGTGAGTATTTCGCATTGGAGGGTATCAGCAAACTGCTTAACACCATCAAAATCATCAAGAGCAAACTCAACACGAAGCTCGAAATCGAGGGCTTCCTGCTCACGATGTACGATTCGCGCCTGCGTCTGGCCAACCAGATCTACGACGAGGTGAAGCGTCATTTCCAAGAACTGGTGTTCCGTTCGGTGATTCAACGCAACGTAAAGCTGTCGGAAAGTCCCAGCCACGGTCTGCCGGTAATCCTTTACGACGCCGACTCTACCGGCGCGAAAAACTATCTGGCGCTGGCAAAGGAAATCATCAGTAAGAACGCTTAACCTCGGAATAGACAAGACTTGAAGTATGGCAGTACATAAGAAATACAATCACAGCGGTAAGGGCAACGCTTTGGGGCGTGGATTGGACGCACTGATCTCGACCGACAACATCAGTACATCAGGCAGCAGCACTATCAGCGAAGTACCCATCGAACAGATTGAGCCCAACGCAGACCAGCCTCGCAGCATCTTCAACGAGGAGGCTCTGCAAGAGTTGGCAAACAGCATTTTGGAGATCGGTATCATTCAGCCCATCACGCTCCGCCAGATGGCGGACAACCGATTTCAGATTATCGCCGGTGAGCGTCGCTGGCGCGCATCGCAGTTGGCGGGGCTGACCTCCATTCCGGCATATATCCGCATGATCAAGGATGAGAACGTGATGGAGATGGCTCTCGTCGAGAACATTCAGCGCGAAGACCTCAACCCCGTAGAAATTGCTTTGGCCTACGAGCATCTGCTGGAACAATCGGGCATGACACAAGAGAAGGTTTCCGACCGCGTGGGCAAGAGCCGCACTGCCATTACCAATTATCTTCGCCTGCTCAAGCTGCCCGCCCAAGTGCAGATGGCATTGCAGAAGAGAGAGATCGACATGGGGCATGCTCGTGCATTGCTGGCTCTGGACAGCCCCTCACTGCAACTCAAACTGTTCAGGGAAACACTGAAAAACGGCTGGTCGGTACGTAAGGTGGAGGAGATGGCACAGCACCTGAAAAACGGTGAGGACATCGAGAGCGGCAAAAAGAAGATTCAAGCCAAAGCCAAACTGCCCGAGGAGTTCAATGAGATGAAAAACCGGCTGTCTGCATTACTCAATACTAAAGTTTCGCTCAACTACTCCAGCAAGGGCAATGGCAAAATCAGCATCCCGTTTAATAATGAAGAAGACTTCATGCGCATCATGAGCGCTTTCGACAAACTCAATGGATAAAAGGTGAGAACACTCCAACACAAATTCTTCAGGTCATGTCTCTCCATCGGCTTTCTTATGCTCGCACTAACGGCAAGCGCTCAGGATGACAAGCTGTGGAGAGAGCCATTGATGCCTGTCGACACGCTGACGGCCGACAGTGCACGGCTCATAGGAGACCTGTTGGTGCAGACCGACAGTACGGAGATTGCTGTGGCCGATAGTACGAAAAAGCGACACAAGCGCAACTGGGCTACTTGGCGACCGGAGACAAAGCGTGCCTTGTGGCTGGCACTGGTGCTCCCCGGTGCTGGACAGATATATAACCGCAAATACTGGAAACTGCCCATCATCTATGGAGGAATGGTGGGCTGTGCCTACGCCATGCGCTGGAATAACATGATGTATCATGATTATAGTCAGGCCTACATTGATATTATGGACGACGCTCCCAATACGCAGAGCTACAATCGGTTCCTCCATCTGGGCAGCCAGATTACCGATGACAACCTCACGCAATGGCAGGAGATATTTCGTAAGCGTAAGGATCGTTACCGTCGCTGGCGCGATTTGAGTTTCTTCGTGATGATCGGCGTATATGCTTTATCGGTGATCGATGCCTACGTAGATGCCTCTCTCTCGGAATTTGACATCTCGCCCGACCTCAGCATGCGCGTGAGTCCCACGGTGCTCAACAATGATCTGGTGCACAATCCCATCAAGGGAGCTGCCTTCGGACTGCAATGCAGCTTCCAATTCTAACATGAATGATGAAAATGAAAAGACATAATTTATTGATTGTATTGATGCTCTTTGCCGGCACCTGCACGATGCAGGCGCAAACAGAAGAGACCATTACAGTGACCGATGCCAATGGCAACACAGAGGAAATAGACCTGCCGGAATCGATGACACAAGAGTTAGACAGTCTGATGAGCCTCTACAACGCCAAGACTTATCTCAAACTGGATGCCGATTGCAATATGCCCAACGTGAATCCGGTATACGATAACGAGACCTACAAGAAGCGGTTGGCACAGCTGCCCACCGTCATTGAGATGCCATACAATGACATCGTGCAGAAGTTTATCAACCGATACAGCGGTGATTTACGCCGTTCGGTATCTTATATGCTGGGTGCACAGAATTTCTATATGCCCATCTTTGAAGAGGCTTTAGAGACTTACGGCTTGCCTCTGGAACTGAAATATCTGCCCGTCATAGAGTCTGCACTCAACCCTAAAGCCGTGTCGCGCGTCGGTGCTACAGGCCTTTGGCAGTTCATGCTCACCACAGGCAAGCAGTATGGGCTGGAGGTCAACTCCCTCATAGACGAGCGTTGCGATCCCGTAAAGGCATCCTACGCTGCCGCCCGATACCTCAGCGACCTTTATAAGATATACAAAGACTGGAACTTGGTTATCGCGGCATACAACTGCGGCCCCGATAACATCAACAAAGCCATTCATCGCACACAAGGCGAACGCGATTACTGGAAGATTTATCCTTACCTTCCCCACGAGACGCGCGGTTATGTGCCAGCCTTCATTGCAGCCAATTACATCATGAATTATTACTGTGAGCACAATATCTGCCCACTTGTAACCACGCTCCCTGCTAAGACCGATACCGTGATGCTTACCCGCGATGTGCACTTTAACCAGATTGCACATGTTACGGGCGTGAGCGTGGAGGAGATCGAAAACCTTAATCCGCAATACCGTCGGAACCTTATCAATGCATACGGCAAATCGGCTTCACTCCGTCTGCCTGTTGATGCACTCAACACATTCATCGATAACGAGGATGAGGTATATGCTTTCAATGTAGACCAATATCTCACGAAACGCACAGAAGTGGATGTTGTCGATGTCGGAAATTATCAGGTGAGCCGAAGTCCGGTGGCCAAAACAAAACGCAGCAAGAGTACTTCCTCAAGCCGCAGTAAGCGCTCCAGCCGCAGGAGCCGCACCCGTTCCAAGTCGGTGACCGTGCGTAGTGGCGACACGTTGAGCCAGATTGCCGCACGCAATAACACCACTACAAAGAAACTAAAACAACTGAACGGCATCAAAGGCAACACAATCCAAGCAGGCAAGAAGCTAAAAGTGAAGTAAAGGGAATGTACCTTTACCTTAATTATATACGATTCATGTAAGAGCATTATGGACGAGCTAAAGCTGAAAAATGAGCGTGAAGCAGCCGACGAAAAATTGGTAAACGACGCTTTCAACCGCTTGTTAGATACCTACCTGCAGTCGCGACACCGCAAGAAGGTGGATATCATTACCAAAGCTTTTAACTTTGCACGGCAAGCCCATAAGGGTGTGCGCCGCCTCTCTGGCGAGCCCTACATCATGCATCCGCTGGCCGTTGCACAGATCGCAGCAGAGGAGATGGGGTTGGGTTCCACGAGCATCTGCTCTGCACTCCTGCACGATGTGGTCGAAGATACCGACTATACCACCGAAGATATCCAGAACATGTTTGGCGAAAAGATCGCCCAAATTGTTGACGGACTGACCAAAATCAGTGGCGGTATCTTTGGAGACCACGCCTCTGCACAGGCAGAAAACTTCAAGAAACTCTTGCTCACGATGAGCGATGACATCCGTGTGATCCTCATCAAGATATGTGACCGTCTGCACAACATGCGCACATTGGCATCGCAACCCGCCAACAAGAAATATAAAATCGCAGGCGAAACGCTCTACATCTATGCGCCATTGGCCAACCGCTTGGGGCTCAACAAGATCAAGACCGAATTGGAAGACCTTAGTTTCCGCTATGAGCACCCTGAGGAATACGAGAGCATCGTCAACAACCTGACCTTTACCGAAGATCAACGCAACAAACTCTTCGACGATTTTACCACCCCTATCCGTGCTGCGCTCGACAAGATGGGAGTTACCTATACGATCAAGGCGCGCGTGAAAAGCCCTTACTCCATCTGGTGCAAGATGCAGAACAAACACGTCACCTTCGACGAAATCTACGACATTCTTGCCGTCAGAATCATTTTTACCCCCACTGAACGCAAGAATGAAATCAACGATTGCTTCCGCATCTATGTAGCCCTCAACCAGATTTACAAGAGCCATCCCGACCGCCTGCGCGACTGGGTAAACCATCCCAAAGCCAACGGTTATCAGGCGCTCCATGCCACAATGATGTCGCACATGGGACAATGGATAGAGGTGCAGATACGCTCCGATCGGATGGACGAGATTGCCGAGCAGGGGTTTGCCGCCCATTGGAAATACAAGGAGGGTGAGGTGGAAGAAAACGACATTGAGCTGAACAACTGGCTCGGTACCATCAAAGAGATTCTGGACGACCCACAGCCTGACGCGATGGACTTCCTCGACTCCATCAAGCTCAACCTCTTTGCTTCCGAAATCTTCGTTTTCACCCCAAAAGGCGAAGTCAAAACCATGCCCGCAGGATGCACCGTACTTGATTTCGCGTTCCAAATCCACACTTTCCTCGGCAGTCATTGCATCGGTGCCAAAGTCAATCATAAACTCGTACCCCTCAGCCACAAGCTGCAAGGCGGAGATCAAGTGGAGGTGCTCACCTCCAATTCGCAGCACGTGCAAGCCTCATGGATCAACTTCGTATCTACGGCTAAAGCCAAGAGTAAGATTCAGGCTATACTCCGTCGAGAGAATAGGGAGATACAGAAGAAAGGCGAAAAGATTCTCAACGAATGGCTCAAGAAAAACGATCTCGAGCTCACCACAACCCTACTCGACCGTCTATGCGATTTCCACGAGGTGTCCAGCCACGATAATTTCTTCCTTTCATTAGGCGACCACACGATTATTCTCAGCGACAAAGACGTTGATGAACTGCAGGGAAAGAACGCTAAAGGCACCACATCATCAGGTTGGCGCCGCTACGTGCCATTCTTGGGTAAGAACAAGAAAGACGACACGAATGGCAAGGATGGCGATGATCTGCTCGTGGTGGGCAAAGAGTTTAACAAGAAAAAGCCCTGCAACATCTCCGAATCTACCATCAGCATGTATATCTTTCCCAACTGTTGCCATCCCATTCCGGGCGACGACATTCTGGGATATATCGATGTCAAGAATCGCATAGAGATACACAAGCGTTCATGTCCTGTTGCCAGCCGCCTCAAGTCGAGCTTCGGTTCACGCATCCTCGATGCCAAATGGGATATGCACAAGCAGCTTTTCTTCGATGCCACCATTGAGGTTCACGGCATCGACCGCAAGGGCATGCTTCACGATGTGGCGGAGGTGATCTCGCATAAGATGGATATCAACATTCATAAGGTGAGCTTCACCGCCGATCAGGGCGTATTTGAAGGCAAAATCGAAATACGCGTACACGACCGCGATGAGGTGAAAGCTATCGTGGGCAAGCTCAAGAAGATCGACGACCTGAAGGAGATTCAACAAATCATGTAACCGCCGTGGCGGGCTTCACATAAGGAACTAAACGAGCAAAATGAAGCATCTGCTGCTACTACTTACCCTGTTGCTTGCCGTCATCACTGCCGGTGCAACTGACAAGTACGACAATCCCGACACTATCTTCGTAGCCCGCGACGGTACCGCTGAGTTCCGCACCATTGGTGAAGCCATAGAGGTGTGCCGAGCTTTCATGGAATATCACAAGGTCATCTTCGTGAAGAAAGGCATCTACAAGGAGAAACTCGTCATCCCATCATGGCTCACCAACATTGAGATCTGTGGCGAAGACCGCGATCAGACCATCATTACCTACGATGACCATGCCAACATCAGGCGCCCGGAGACGGGCAAGCCGATGGGTACCTTCCGCACTTACACCATGAAGATCGAGGGCAGCAACATCACCGTGAAGAACATCACCATCGAGAACAATGCTGCCAAACTCGGGCAGGCTGTAGCCCTCCACACCGAAGGCAGCCGTCTGGCGTTCGTCAACTGCCGCCTCCTCGGCAATCAAGACACCGTATATACCGGCGTAGGCGGCACTTTGCTCTACTTCAAAGACTGCTACATCGAAGGCACAACCGACTTCATTTTCGGTCCCTCCACGGCGTGGTTTGAGCAGTGCACCATCATGAGTAAGGCCGACAGTTATATCACCGCCGCCTCGACTCCGGCCGACCAGCCCTTCGGTTACATCTTCAATCAATGTACCCTTGTCGCTGCCGAAGGCATCAGCAAGGTCTATCTCGGTCGACCGTGGCGCCCTTACGCCTATACCTTATTTATAAATAGCGACCTCGGCAGCCATATCCTGCCTGCCGGATGGCACAACTGGAACAACACCGAAAACGAGACGACCGCCCGTTATGCCGAATACAACAATCGCGGTGCCGGCGCTTCCACTGTCCGGCGTGTGGCATGGAGCCGTCGGCTCACCCGCAAGGAGGCTGCCGACATCACTCTCGACCGCGTGTTCCGGCACGATACAGACTGGATTCCCTAACTACGCGGCGCACACCCCTTTCACCCCTCCCCACATCTCCGCTCGCATCATATTCTCACGTATTTTGTATGAAATGCGCACGTACACCGAACGTCGTACGCACGTACACCGAACGTCGTACGCATGTACACCGAACGATGTACGCACGTACGTCGAACGCTGTACGTCGGCAGCAGCACGCTATCATCCTGTCGCTCCCGCCCCAACAATTCACCATATACACCCTTTGGAATCTTCTGAAACAACATTTTTGTGCATTATCAGCAAAAAATATAGCAAAATCATTATAAGTTTCGGTCTTTTTATTTATATTTGCAACCAAATCTACAATACAAGTTAAAACAAACTATACCTTCGGGTGATATTTCTATTTTATAAATCTAACTATTTCTAAATCAAAGTTTATGAAGAGAATCCTTACTCTCGTTGCGGCCATGACACTAACCGTGGCCATCAGTGCACAATCCATTACCTTTGGAGATGTTGCTCTTACCAATGAAAATTTGCCGGCCTCGTGGTCAAATGGCAATGTCAAACTGGTGCTAACCAATGATGGCAAGCCAACCGTAGACCTCAACAGCACCAATTTCGGAACGGAGGATGCCTATGAAAACTATGTCAGCCGGTTGAAAACCGGTGGGAAATCGAGTGCCAATCGATATCTCACGCTTACCGTTCCATCAGACGGCACTGTGAAAATTGCCGCACGTACAGGCAGTAATTCCGACGTAACCCGTACCATTGTGCTGACCCAAAACGATAATGATTTGGTGATCAAAACACTCGTTGAGACTGAAGCTATAAGCATAGCCGGCGGTGAAAACACTATCAAAATTTATCCTTACGTGGTGGCTGACGTGAAAGCAGGAGACATCATCATCACTTTCCCGGTTAATGGCATCAACATCTATGGCATTGAATTCGTTTCTGCATCAACTTCCATCACTAAACCGGAAAACAACACAACCACCGATGCCGTCTACAACCTTGCAGGCCAACAGGTGGGCGGCAGCTACAAGGGCGTGGTGATCAGCAACGGCAAGAAATATATTCAGAAATAACATTCGCATCATATACATATACACAGGGAGACACAGACCACCGATGAGGTAGGATGTGCCCCTGTATGCTTGGCATGCTTGGCATGCCGAGGGGTCTACAATTACAAATCTATGAATATCTGTATCAAATTGTTTTCAGTCCTTGCAGCCCTCTCTCTCTGTGGGTCTGCAATGGCGCAGGCACCCGCATTTCCGGGTGCAGAGGGCAACGGGCGCTATACCACGGGTGGGCGTGGGGGCAAAATCGTGCACGTAACCAACCTCAACGATAACGGCACGGGCTCGCTGCGCGCCGCCGTAAACAGCTCGTCGGCCAAGACGATCGTCTTTGATGTGGGAGGAGTGATAGCCTTAGAGTCAGACCTGACCATTGGTGCCAACACCACCATACTTGGCCAGACAGCTCCCTATCCCGGCATCACACTGCGCTATTACACCGTGCGTCCGGGGGCTAACAACATCATCCGATTCATCCGCGTGCGCCGCGGACAAGAAAAAGACGTGAACGACGGAGCCGATGCCATCTGGAACCGCAACCTCACCAACGTGATCATCGACCACTGCTCCTTCTCTTGGAGCATCGATGAAGTGGCATCTTTCTACGACAACAACAACTTTACCATGCAGTGGTGCACCGTGGGCGAGAGTCTCAACAATGCCGGTCATGGCAAGGTATCACACGGCTATGGCGGTATCTGGGGCGGCAAACTCGCCAGTTTCCACCATAACATGATCGCCCACGTCAACAACCGCGCACCCCGATTCAATGGCGCACGCTACAACTGGACAGGCTATACGGATAACACCAAGTATGCCACGTACAACTGGGAAAATGCCGTACAGGCCGAAAACGTGGACTTCCGCAACTGCCTTGTATTCGACTGGGGAGGGGGCGAGTGCTATGGCGGACCCGGCGGAGGCTATATCAACATGGTGAACAACTATTTTAAACCCACCGAGGAGACAACCAAGAAGAATCGTCTGACACTTGTTTCGGTAGCCAACAGCACCACTTCTACTGATGAGAATACCTATCTCAACATGGCGAGCCGCTACTATATCAATGGCAACTACGTGAACGGCAAGGCAAACTACGACTGGAGCGGCGTGAGTTTCGACAGCGATGTGCAGACCATCGACGGCGAGCGTTACACCATCGACTCCCTCTACTATTATGGTACAGCCGTAGAACACGTGAACAATTCGATGGGCATTCCCTGCGTGAAAATCAAGCTCGACAACGAAACAGCTCCTGCCGGTGATGTAACCACCCACTCGGCAGAGAATGCCTATGCCAAGATTCTGAGCTATGGCGGTGCCTCTTTCTTCCGCGATGACGTGGATGCACGTTACATGAGCGAGGCAGAGAGCGGCACATCGACCTACACGGGATCGGTGACGGGCGTGAAAGGACGCATCGACCTCGTGTCGGATGTTGATGGATACACCGAGAGCAATTTCCCCACAGGACGTCGCGGGAGCGATTACGACAGCGATAACGACGGTATGCCCGATGCTTGGGAGACTGTCAACGGCCTCAATCCCGACGACGCCGCTGATGCCCTGACCTACTTTCTCGACAGCAAGGGCTACTACACCAACCTCGAAGTCTTTGCCAATTCGTTGGTCGAGAAGTTGGTAAAGGCTGCCAACACCGATGCCGAGAGCACCGTGGATGAGTATTATCCTACCGTTGTCGCATCATCGGAAATCGAATACTACACGGGCAGAATCGTGGAACGGGTGAGTCAGGTACAGGAAAAGGAACTGTACTCCACGACCTTTACCGAATGGGAAAACCTGCCTGCAACGACTGTTGAAACGCAGGTTACGAAATCTACCAAGTACAGCCACGAGTCGCTTTCCTTCTCTATCTTCAACACGCAGGTTAGCTCCACCAACCAGAACACGACCAAATTTCCCGCATGGACCGATGGTTATATGATGTCTGAAAAGAGCGATAATCCTTATGTCATTACGTCTGCGCTGGCAAGTATCACCAAAGTATGTTTCCGTCATGGTGCCACAGGCAGCAATCGCGGATGGAGATTAGAGGCTAAGGGCGACGGCGATGCAGACTGGGTGGTGCTGAGCGACGCCACAGCATCGACCGCAACCGGTACTGATGTCAGCATTGAGGTCAACCGTACCAACTGCCAACTGCGTTTCACCAACCTCAATTCCAAACAGAATGCTTATCTTTTCAAGCTCACCATCTATGGCAATGTGGATATGAGCGGCACGCCTGCGCTGGCTACCTTTGCAGTCAACGGCACGACATATCAGGCAGCCGACATATTCAGTGAGGCGCCCGACGGCACACAGCAGGCCACCATCGAACTGTCGAAAAGCGAACCTATGGTGTCCGACAGTAACCCGCTGACCGACATTATGGCCGAAAACGGCGAGGTGGGAACCGTGACATATACGACCTCCGGCACCGGCACGGTGGCCACAATCCCCGTAATCGACAATGGAGACACTGTGAATTACATAGCCACCTTCGTGCAGAAGCCCGACTTTACACTCACTTATTATGACACAGACGGGCAGACCGTGATTGGCATACAGACCGTAGAGAAAGACGCTGCCATCGGCAGCTTCCAATATTCGGGGGCAGATGCTACCGTAGCTGAGGGCAGGAAGTTCCGCGGATGGTTTGCCGCCGCCGATGGTTCCGGCAATCGTAAGTTCACCGTATCAGACGTAATCACCGCCAACACCGCTCTCCATGGCATCGCAACAGAGCTCGAAGTGCAGAGCACTACCAAGCGTTATACCTTCGACCTGACCGACCAATACTTCTATGACGAGGATCACGAGGCTTTCAACCTGATTGGCAACGGTAAGTTTCACGACGGCACACACGGCTGGCAGTTTGCCAACGGCGACTCTCTGCAACTGCTTGTGGGCGGCAATGCCTACATCATCACACAGCTCTGCCGCTATGGCGGGACGGCCTCGATCAAGTTGGTAAACAGCAACGGCGAGACGCTCACCACCATTACTTCACCTGCCGACACCGACGCCGAGCCGGTTTCTTACTATTATGAGGGTCCTGCCGACGTGCTGACCATGGTATTCAGCGGTACGCCATACATCCACGGCATCACCATTGCGAACGTTCAAGACCAGCCTGTAGCAAAAAACAGCGCGGGCTACTACATCGTCAAGGCCGGCGATGCCGACAACTTGCTCACCACAATCGAGGTTGCTAATGCTAACTCGAGCACCGAACGAACCTACATCTTCGTGCCGAAGGGAACCTATCATCTGGGCGAGAAAGCGCTGACTGCCATCTCGGGCAACAACATCTCTATCATCGGTGAAGACCGCGATGCGACCATCATCGTAAACGCGCCTAAAGTTGAGAACGAGGGTATTGCCACGACAGCCACTTTCCTCATCAGCGGACAGAACACATACTTCCAAGACGTCACCCTGCAGAACGCGCTCGACTACTATGCCAGCGGGGCAGCCGGCCGTGCTGTAGTGATTCAGGACAAGGGTACGCGCACCATCTGCAAGAACGTGAAGATGCTCTCTTATCAGGATACTTACTATAGCAACAACGCCGGACAGTATTATTTCGAGGACGGCGAGATTCACGGGACAGTGGATTACATCTGCGGCAACGGTGATGTTTACTTCAACAGGGTGACCCTCGTCAATGAGTCGCGCTCAGTTACGGACAACACCGGCGAGGACGTAATCGCCGCACCCTATCCAAGCGACAACATCCAATTCGGCTATGTGTTCAACGATTGCACCATCAAGACCAACTCGGCATCTTTCTCCCTCGGCCGCTCTTGGGGCGGATTGTCCAAGCTCGCCTATCTCAATACGACCATTTCGGAACCCTCCAAGCTCAAAGACACACGCTTCACCACAGCAGGAATGAACACCGCGGCCTACAGCTTTAAGGAGTATGCCTCGGTAGACGGGTCGGGCAACGTGATTACTCCCGCCTCAAATGTGCTGACATTCAGCAAGGACAACACCAGCTACACCTACAACACCACGCTGAGCGCCGATTCGGCAAAGCTCTTCACTATAGAGAATGTGTTTGCCGACTGGGCGCCACAGACCATGACCGCTCAGGCCTCGATGAGCAATGCCAACCTCAGCGACGGCACCATCAGCTGGAACGCGGTAGCCAATGCCCCCGGCTATGCCATCTTCGCCGACGGCACATTCGTCGACATCATAGACGGTACATCATTTGCCGCACAGGATGGTGTACAGACCTACACCATCAAGGCGGCCAACATCATGGGTGGTTTCGGTGAGGCCGTATCGGTGACTACGGCCACCGGCATTGCCGACAACACTGCCGACAGCGTGACGACCAGCACTTTCTACTCTATCAACGGCATAAAACTCAACAAGGCGCAGCGTGGGGTGAACATCCGTGTCAACACCCTTGCCAACGGCAAGAGTATCGTCGAGAAAGTGGTGGTGAAATAGATGAAGGAATAAAATTACGACAGCTTAACATTATTCAGGGGGGAGAGAGGAAGGGGAGAGAGGAGAGAGAAATGTCTGCTTGTTGTTTGGGAGTTAAAGAAGTTAAAGGAGTTATCGCTCGCTCCGCTCGCTAAGGAGTTAAAGACAAATGTCTCATTGGTGTTTATCAAGCCATTGTCCTTTACCACCCTAACTCTCAAACAACAAGCAGACATTTCTCTCTCCTCTCTCCCCTCTCCTCTCTTCCCTCCTAAACAATGGCATCGAGCTGCTTCTTCAAGAGCTGCAACTGGTCTTTCACGTCGGTCAGCGATTCTAATATCTCGGCACTTCTATCCACATTCCGGCGGTTAGCATGCATCATCTTGCGGGCGGCGGCAATCTTGAAACCGCGCACCTTGATAAGATTATAAATCACCTTGATCTCCTCGATGTCTTTCTCCGTATATTGGCGCACCTTTGTGGACGCCACCGTCTTGGGGCGGAGGTTGGGAAACTCCTTCTCCCAAAAACGCAACGTGCTCTCATTCACGCCGATCAGCTGCGCCACTTCCTTGATGGAATAATAGAGTTTTGGGTCTTTATTGGGATTGAGTGCCATAAGTTGTATCTTTTTCGTTGATATATCATTACCAAGATGGTGCCTGTGAGACAAGGCAAATACGCTTGGAATTTGCCGAAAACTCCCATCTGTTGCAAAGATAACAAAAAGATTGAAAAGCGGGGGATGGATTTGATAAATTATAGAAAATTAAGTAGGGGGGTATGATTGGCAGATCCATTTTGTTATCCGAAAGTAAGTCACTCGCTATCCCAATATCGTCCTAAACGCTCCGAGGCTCCGAGAAAGCACCCCAGTGATGCCTCCAGACCATCGCTTCGCCTCTGCCATCAGGAGGAAACGGCGACGTACGGCGCTCGGTGCACGTGCGTACAGCGTTCGGTGTACGTGCGTACGACGTTCGGCGTACGTGCGCACGGCGTTCGGCGTACGGCGTCGTCAGAGCGAAAAGCGATGATGAGACGGATGTAAAGGGAGTGGCAAAAAATAAAAGTTAATGAATAATATGCTTATCGGCAATGCCATAAGTGCAATCTTTTTAGTAACTTTGCACCCGATTATACAGAACAGAAAATAAGACAAAAAGCATAAATACAATGATGACAGCAAACGAAATACGCGACTCTTATAAAAACTTCTTCGAGTCGAAAGGACACGCTATCGTTCCATCGGCTCCGATGGTGATTAAGGACGACCCCACGCTGATGTTCACGAATGCGGGCATGAACCAATGGAAAGATATCATTCTCGGTACGAAAGATCCGGAGCCAAGACGGCGCGCAGACTCGCAGAAGTGTCTGCGTGTGAGCGGAAAGCACAACGACTTGGAAGAGGTGGGGCACGACACCTACCACCACACCATGTTCGAGATGCTCGGTAACTGGAGCTTCGGCGATTATTTCAAGGAAGAAGCCATCGACTATGCGTGGGAATATCTGGTGGGTGTGCTGCATCTGAATCCTGCTGACATCTACGTGACGGTGTTTGAGGGCTCGCCCGAGGAGAACATCCCGCGCGACGACGAGGCTGCGAAATACTGGGCTAAGCATTTGCCGGCCGACCATATCATCAACGGAAACAAGCACGACAACTTCTGGGAAATGGGCGACACAGGTCCCTGCGGATCCTGTTCGGAGATCCACGTAGACTCTCGACCGGCCGAGGAGAAGGCGAAGAAGCCCGGTCGGGAGTTGGTAAACAAGGACGACCCACAGGTGATCGAGATATGGAACATCGTGTTCATGCAGTTCAACCGCAAGAGTGACGGTTCGCTCGAGCCGCTGTCGATGAACGTGATCGATACGGGTATGGGGTTCGAACGTTTGGTGCGCATGCTGCAAGGTAAGAACTCCAACTACGACACCGATATCTTTCAGCCTTTCATCAGGGAGATTGAAAACCTCTCGGGCAAGAAATATGGCTTCACCACACCCACGGGGAAGAATGGCGAAGGCGTGAACGAGCAGGAGAAAACAGACATCGCCATGCGCGTGGTTGCCGACCACCTGCGCACCGTGGCATTCTCTATCGCCGACGGACAACTGCCCGGCAATGCCAAGGCAGGATATGTGATTCGTCGCATCCTGCGTCGTGCCGTGCGCTATGCCTATACGTTCCTCGACCAGCACAGCGCATTCATGTTCAAGCTCATCCCCGTACTCGTGCAGGAGATGGGTGCCACCTACCCCGAGCTGCCAGCCCAGCAGGAGCTGATCAGCCGTGTGATGAAAGAAGAGGAGGATAGCTTCCTCCGCACGTTGGAGAAGGGAATCCAGCTCCTTAACGGCTACATGGAGCAGCTGAAAGCCGAGAACAAGACCTGTCTCGATGGCATCAGCGCTTTCCGCCTGTTCGATACCTACGGCTTCCCCCTCGATCTCACGGAGCTGATCTGTCGCGAAAACGGATTCAGCGTGGATGCAGACGGGTTCGATGAGGAGATGGAAAAGCAGAAGGCTCGTGCCCGTAACGCCGCCGTAGTGGAGAATGGCGACTGGGTGGAGCTGCGAAGCGGCGAACAGGAGTTTGTGGGTTACGACTACACCGAGTACGAATGTCATATCCTGCGCTATCGCAAAGTGACGCAAAAGAAGAACAGTTTCTATGAGATAGTGCTCGACCATACGCCTTTCTACGGCGAGATGGGCGGTCAGGTCGGCGATCAGGGTGTGCTCGTTTCGGAGGAAGAAACCGTCGACATCATCGACACCAAGCGCGAAAACAACCAGAGCATTCACATCGTGAAGGAGATGCCGAAAAATCCCGAGGCCGATTTCATGGCGTGTGTAGATACCGATAAGCGTAACGCCAGTGCGGCTAACCACACCGCTACGCACTTGCTCGACTACGCTCTGAAGCAGATTCTGGGCGAGCATGCAGAGCAGAAAGGCTCATACGTGAGTGCCGACACGCTGCGTTTCGACTTCGCCCACTTTCAGAAAGTGACCGATGAGGAGCTGCGCGAGGTGGAGCGACTGGTGAATAAGATGATTCGCGATGACCTGCCGTTGGACGAACACCGCGACACACCCATCGAGGAGGCGAAAGAGATGGGTGCCATCGCCCTTTTCGGCGAGAAGTATGGCGACAAGGTGCGCGTGGTGCGCTTCGGCCCGAGCTGTGAGTTCTGCGGCGGCATCCACGCCAAGAGCACCGGCCGCATCGGCTTCTTCAAGATACTGTCGGAGAGCTCTGTGGCTGCCGGCGTACGCCGCATCGAGGCCATGACGGGCAAGGTTTGCGAGGAAACCATATACGATCTGGAGGACACCTTCAAGTATATGAAGAGCCTCTTCAACAATGCCAAAGACCTGCGAGCTACCGTTGAGAAATATCTTGAGGAGAACTCGGCAATGAAAAAGGAGATTGAGAGCTTCCGCGCACAGTTTGTCGACCGCACCGCCAAGAAGTTGGCAGAGCGCGCGCAGAATGAGAACGGCGTGCAGGTAGTGAAGGCCGTGATTCCCATGGAACCGGCATCGGCTAAAGACGTGGTGTTCAAGGTGCGCGAAATCATAGGTACCAACCTCGTCTGCGCGCTCGGCAGCATCTACAACGAGAAACCCATGCTCTCCGTGATGCTGTCTGACGACATGGTGAAAGACCGCAGCCTGAATGCCGGTCAGATAGTGCGTGAGGCGGCCAAGCTCATTCAGGGCGGCGGCGGCGGACAGCCCCACTACGCTCAGGCCGGCGGTAAGAACACAGACGGATTATCTGCTGCTGTTGACAAAGTGGTGGAATTGGCCGGCATCTAAACCGCTTCCGAAATAAGAGAATAAAAGTATAGCAGGATAAAAGCCATTGATACCCAAGAGTATAGATGCCGTCTGTTTATAGGGCATTTGGCTTTTATTCCGTTATTCTCTTAAGTTAGGTTTCATAATTACCAATACAATCTATCCGCTGCAAATCAACTTTTACCGCAGTGTCATATCTGGAGAAGTTGCTAAAGATATACCGATTTTCGCTTCCTGTTAGTATGAAAAGAAATATAATTATAGTCACAGCATCTATATTCTTGATGTCATGTGATACACTTCTGCATTTATCAGGCACCGTTGTCGATTCCTCTAACAAATTACCTGTAGATAGTGTATGTATTTATATTGGTAATCGAAAAGGAAATTGTATATATACAGATTCCTTAGGACAGTTTGACATAACTCAAATGACAGTTGGAGGCTTTCTCGGGTACCCCGGGGTAAAAATATCATTAGAAAAAAAAGGATACAAGTCTTTAAAAAAGAAATACGCGAACTGGAATGCAAAGCCTGTAGTTATCCACTTGTCAAAGGAGTAAGTATCTAAAGTGATATGCCCCCCGAATAGACGAGCTGTTGGATTACTACAAAATGAACAGGGATATACTATAGATGAACTTATTGTTACACCCAATCTAAAATAATATGAAGAGGCTACTTTTATTCTTGCTATTTTCATCAAGTCTCTCTGTGACATGGGCCAGCCTTATAAAAGCAGACAAGGCAGATGGAGATTCCATAATTAATAAGGTCTATGAACTTGACCCTGAGCTGAAAGAGTTAGACTACGTTCAAAAAAGAGAATTATTTAAAGATAGCCTACTGTACTATTTGGTTGTATTTCATAGAGAGGATGTTCTCAGCATTAAGGACTCTGTGATTATAAATTTTATAGTAAATGGAAGCGGTCACGTAGACTCAGTATGGCTGGTAACTCCTAAAACATTTCCATTTAAAAATACTTATAAATTCATCAAAGGCTATGACTTCAAAGGTTCGTTGGTTGAGTTTTATACAACAAACTCTAAACTATATAGTTGTACAGTTGAATTGATTTTATTTTTGAATAGAGAAGATCGGAAGCTATATATGTTCTTCGATTGTACACACATTAAAGAGGAGTGAATGAAAATATCGAGACTGTAGAGAGTGTAAAGTAAACTATGTCAGGCTCTAATATTTTGTTACTGAAAAGGGTAAGATATCTCGTTCAAAAAGAAAGATATAATGTTGATAATATAATGAATACAATGAAAAGAATACTTTATCTGATACTATTATTATGGGTAATATAAATTGATTCCGTCAACAGCTCCTTATTCTTTATAAAAGTAATATGTATCAAAATATCCGTTATTCGTATAGCGGATGTCTTGCATTTTATGCGTAACTTTGCACTCGTTATGAATAAATGGATTATTGTTTTTCTTGCGTTGCTACTTTCCGGCATCGCATATTCATTCTGGCGGACATGGAATATCCTGCCTTTCGCCAACGTTTACAAGTGGATTACACTCGCCGTAATAGCGATGTTTGTCATCCTTTTCTTCGCCAACTTCACGTTTTTCCATATCGAGAAATGGTCGATGGGTGCAGCCACAGCTGCCTATGAAATTGGAAATTCCACCATTTTCATCCTGCTTTACACCATCATTCTCTACCTCCTGCTCGACCTCGGCCGCTTGGTACACCTCGTGCCCCGCAGTTTCATGTTCGACAGTTGGAAGGGGACGATTACCGTCGTTGCTCTCCTTGTAGGCGTATTCACCTACGGTTACTTTCATTACATGGACAAAAAGCGCATGCCGCTGCCCATGAAGACCAGCAAATCGATAGGTCACGACCGCAAAATCGTGATGTTGAGCGACCTGCACCTCGGCTATCACAACCGACGGGGCGAGCTGGCACGATGGGTCGACATGGTGAATGCGGAAAACCCTGAGCTGGTGCTCATTGGCGGAGACATCATCGACAGATACATGCGCCCACTCAATGATGAGAAGATGGCAGAGGAGTTTCGCAGAATCAAGGCGCCCGTCGTGGCGTGTCTGGGTAATCACGAGTTCTATTCGGGTGTGCCCGAGGCCGTCGAATTCTATCGTGAGGCAGGCATCACGTTGCTTCGCGACAGTGCTATCACGCTCAATGGCATCAACATCATCGGGCGAGACGACCGCACGAATCCTCGTCGTAAGAGTGTGAAACAACTCACCGAAGGTCTCGACATGAGTCTTTATACCATTATGTTAGACCATCAGCCCTACAACTTGGAGGATGCCGAGCAGGCGGGTATCGACTTCCAACTCAGCGGACATACGCACTACGGTCAGGTGTGGCCTATCAGTTGGATAGAGGATGCCATCTATGAGGACGCTTACGGCGGGCTGATGAAAGGCAACACACAGTATTATGTCACCAGCGGTATAGGTATCTGGGGTGGCAAATTCCGCATCGGCACGCAGTCGGAATATGTCGTAGGCACGATTTCAGCCTCTCGATAGACAGGCTTACAGTATAAAAGAATAAGAGAATAAAAG
>CAUTTP010000051.1:0-19796 GCA_963541305.1 uncultured Prevotella sp. | reverse complement strand
ATATTAGCGAGATTACCAACTTTTTAAAGACTTTTTCTTATCCCGAACTGGCGTAGAAAATGATAAATATCCCTGCATTCTCCATTGGAACCAAAACCACTTCGCGGTACTGTACAAATTGAAAAAAAGGCATTTTTTTTATATTGCCGATCCGGGCAAAGGGCTTGTCAAATACAATCTTGAAGAATTCAAAAAGCATTGGATTAGTATGCAGTCGGACGGAGAAGAAAAGGGAATTGCCATGTTTCTGGAACCTACCCCCGAATTTTACGAGAAACACTTGGAAGAAGAGAACAACAAAGAGCAACGCTCCTTTAGATTCCTCTTTGGTTATATCAAGAAGTATCGCCGATACTTCGGACAGATAGTATTGAGCCTATTGGTCGGCAGTCTCTTGCAGCTAATTGTTTCGAGAACACGGTAAAGTGCGGTGACGGCGCACCCTGACCGTCGCTTCGCCCTTGCCGTCAGGCGAGAACGGCGGCGTACAGCGTTCGGTGTACGTGTGTACGACGTTCGGTGTACGTGCATATGGCGTTCGACGTACGTGCGTATCTCGAACGACGTACGCCAGCAGAAACACGAAAAGGACATGACGTTTGGCAGTTTTTACCGTTGCGACAAGCGCCGGAATCACTACGCCGGTGTTATTCAAGAGCCTGATTATCCTAAATATGGTAGTCTTTGCAATGCCGTATAGCTACCCTTTCGGGTAATATTTTTGAGATAATCGCAAAATTCATCCTTTTGTATAGCGGAAATATTTTGAAATACCCATATATTTGCGATATCAAACGAAAGTAAATAAGCGAAAGATATGACCTATACAAGAAAATATATATTGACATATTGCGCGCTTCTCTTATCCTGCACGGCAGGCGCACAGAGCACGAGCGACTCTTTGGCTCTCGACAGCATGATCCATAGTCTGCCGGAGGTGATGGTCAAAGGAGAGCGCCCACTGGCTGTGGCTCATGGCAGCGCCATATCCTATGACCTGCCACGGCTGATAGCCAACAAAGGCGTAGACAACGTATATGACGCCGTCAAAGAACTGCCGGGAGTAATTGAGCAGGACAATGCTTTCATGTTGGCAGGGCGCCCTGTCACCGTCTCACTGAACGGAACGACACTCACGCTGACTACGGAACAGCTGATGGCTTTGCTGAAAAGTCTGCCTGCAAGCCGTATACAGAAGGCGGAAGTGACGTATACCACATCGGCCAAGACGCAGGTACGCGGTGCGATGGTTAATATCCTATTGAAAAAAGAAGGGGAGAACGGAGCTCCGCTGACCGATGAAGTTACCTTGGGCTATAACCAGAAACACCGTGCCATGTTTGACGAACGGATGTCGGCATTTTACCATCAAGGCAAGCTGACGATGGACGTGATGTATCAACTCAGTCACGGCAAGCGGTATTCTGTAACCGACGAGGCAGCACGCCACTCGCTCAGCGACGGTACAATACATGACATCTCGACCCATGAATCTGTGTTAACCAAGATGACCAACCACAACTACCGCATAGGCACGACGTATGATTTCAGCAAAGAACATTCCCTGTCGGTCACATATCAGGGCAGCTATCAAGACCGCGACGCGGACAATGGCTATTCGGGAAGCATCGCCGGTCAGACTTTGACAACACACCGCACGTGGCTCCACAACCTGAAACTCGACTACGCACCGCCTTTCGGCATGAAGGCAGGGGCGGAAGCTACCTATTATCACGACCCGGAAGGGCAGACCATTGCCAGCGTATTGCCTACGGGCACATTGAACAGCACGACAGACAACGACCAGCGGGTGAACACGTGGCGGTTCTATCTCTCGCAAGAGCATAACTTGAGAAACAACTGGAGTGTCAACTATGGTGCATGGTACAAGACCTCGATCAACCATAGTCGGCAAAACTACAGCGATGCGTCGCAAAAATACGAGGAATATCTACGGCAGAAAGAAGATGTAGTCAACATGTATGGTGGGGTGAGCAAGGCCTTCGGGCAAGAGTTGTTCGTTGAGGCGTCTATCGCCGCAGAATATTATCATTCGCCCGTATGGGACAAATGGTATGTCTTTCCGACCCTAAGTCTCACCTACATTCCCAATCAGAACAGCACGTGGGTCTTCGGTCTCTCCACCGACCGCAAATATCCCGACTATTGGACGATGAACAATTTCACGGTGTACGGCAATGGCGGCTACTACGAGATTACAGGCAATCCCTACCTCAAGCCGTCGACGCTATATCAAACCCAGCTTGTCTACATCGCCAAACATAAATACCAGTTCGCGGCATGGTTCAACTACACAGATGATTATTTCGTCCAGACACCCTATCAACGCTCCGACCGGTTAGCCGTAACGTTCCGCTCGCTGAATTTCAATTATCAGCAGCAGGCAGGTGTGCAGGCTGTATTGCCCCATAGGTTCGGCACGCGGATAGACTCGCGCCTGACGCTCACCGGCGTATGGATGCACGAGCGATGCGACGATTACTACGACATTCCCTTCAACAGAGCCATCATATACGGCATGGCACGAATGAGCAACACCATCACGCTGTGTGTCAAACCTGCCCTCACGATGACGGTGGATGGCATGATACGCAGCAAGGCCAAGCAAGCCATCTATGACCTTCCGGCATCGGGCAATCTGGACATTGGCCTGCGATGGCTGTTCTGGAAGAAGCAGGCATCCCTGCGCATGTTCTGTAACGACGTGTTTGAAACATCGTCCATCAATCCCGAAATCAATTATCGTGGCCAGTCGATGAGTATGAATGTGGAAAGTTTCCGCCAGTTCGGCGTGTCGCTCACCGTCAAGTTCGGCGGCTACAAAGAGCAAAAGCACCAAGAAGTAGACACGTCAAGGTTCAGGAAGTAATGGATATAATATAAGATATAAGATATAAGGGGAAACTCTATAACACCATAATAAAATTAAGTAAAAATATGATTTCGTATAAGTCTGGAAACAATTCGTTATTTGTTTTATACATTTATTCTATCTGTTTGTTGCTCCTTCCGGCTATATGTCAGGGGCAGGAGATTACAGGCAGAGTAGTTGATAAGAGCAGTATAGGCATTCCTTTTGCAAACGTGGTGCTGCTGTCGCAGGATAGCGTATATATAAAAGGTGCGATGACAGCCGAAGATGGGAGCTTTACAATCGACGGCGACACGGACGGAGGAGGGAAGATCAGGATTTCCAGTGTGGGGTATAAGACAAAAACAATTGGCCTGCTTCAAAGAAATCTTGGCAATATCATACTCGACGAAGACGAAACCTTGTTGCAGGAAGTAACGGTGAAAGGAAGCAGACCCATGCATAAAATGACGGGCGAAGGATTGACGACTAATGTGTCCGGAACCATGTTGGAGAAGGTCGGCACGGCCGAAGACGTATTGAAGTTTATCCCAAGTCTTAGGAAGACGGATAGCGGGTATGAGGTTTTTGGCAAGGGCGCCCCGCTTATATACCTGAATGGGAAGGAGGTAAGAGATTTAACGGAATTAGACAGATTGAGCTCTGAAGAGATAAAAGAAGTGACATTGATATCCAACCCCGGTGCGGAGTATAATACCTCCGCGCAGGCCGTGTTGAAGATAAAGACCCTGCCTAAGAAAGGAGAGGGGTTTGGGGCAAACTATCGTCAGGTGTTGGGAGCTGCCGACAGATTCTTTCACAAAGAGCAGTTGGATTGGAATTATCGCAGGGGCGGGTTCGACTTGTTTGGCACTATGTACTATTCGTTGACAAAAAGCAAGCAGCGCCAGACCAATCATCAGGCGGTGCAAGATGGGAATGTGCTCTTGCTTAATACCGTGTGCAACATCTATTCCAGAAGCAGCTATGGCGAGGGTATCTTGGGGTTTAATTATGTGATAGACCAAAATAATTCCATCGGAGCCACATACACACTGAGCATCCCTCTGCGTAGGGGTGGAAATTGGGATGCATTGACGGATGTAAGTGTTGCAGGAACGCAGACGGAGCTGCTGCAAGATAAGTTCAACAGTAAAGATAGGGTGTTACCAGACCACGATATAGCCGCCTATTATAACGGGCAGATTGGGAAATTGCAGTTCGACTGGAATGGAGAAATCTATATCACAAAGATGGGGAATACACAGGAATCAGTCGAACGCGAGCTATTGCATCATGACAATCGGACGGTGCTTACCAATTATGATAACAAAAACCAACTGTATGCCACAAAATTAGTGGTATCTACTCCTCTGTCGATAGGAAAGCTGTATGTAGGCACCGAATATACCGACATTTTGAGAAACAGCAGCTACACGGTAAATGGCAGCAGCAACTTATTGCCGGACGATAGTAATAACCGATCACAGGAATGGAGCCTGAGCGGCTTCTCCTCCTATGGCGTTGTTATAGATAAGGTAAGTCTGAATGTGGGTATGAGGTTTGAGCATGTCTCGTTCAAGTATTATAACAATGATACCTATGTGGCAGAGCAAAGCCGGATATACAATAATGTGTTTCCCAATCTCTCCATTTCGTTCCCGATAAAACAGGTCAACGTTAACTTTGCCTATACGGCAAAGGCAAGCCGCCCTACCTACGCCATGCTGAGCGGCAACTTGCAGTATAACGACCGCTATACCTATCAGGGTGGCAACCCTGCCCTCCGCTCCTGCCAGCTGCATACTGCCGAGCTGAGAGTGTCTTACCATTGGGTGCAATTCAATGCCGATTGGCGATACTATCATGACGGCTTTTATCAATATGTGAAACCTTTTGATGCGAGCCCCGACATTACGGTGTACTCGTTTAAGAATATACCTCATTATCAAATCGTCTATTTAGGCGTGACGCTCTCTCCAAAAGTGGGATGGTGGCAACCGATGTTCGACTTCAGAATACGCAAGCAATTCTTTCATGTAAAGGAGGACGGCTTCTCGGAAAAATACAATCATCCCATTGCCTTATTGACTTTCAACAATGTCATCCGCTTGCCGAAGAGTTATGTGTTGAATGTCGATATGAATTATATCTCAAGCGGACACTCGACCGCCATCAAACTGGAGGGAAACGGAGGTGTCAACATAGGGATATACAAAGGTTTCTTAAAAGACAGGCTTACGCTGAATCTCCAATTCAGAGACATCTTCAATTCTTACAAAAGTGCAAGCAGGTTATATTATGATGACCGTAATATATATAGTTGGAAAAAGACAGACAGCAGGCAGGTCTTGTTGACCTTGCGCTATAAGTTCAATAGCGTAAAGAGCAAGTATAAAGGCACCGGTGCCGGTACAGAAGACAAGAAACGAATCTGAAATATATAGTACGGCACCCCCTGACCGTCGCTTCGCCCCCACCGTCAGGCGAGAACGGCGGCGTGCAGCGTTCGGCGTACGCACGTACGGCGTTCGGTGTACGTGCATACAACGTTCGGTGTACGTGCGTACGGCGTTCGGTGTACGTCGGCGTCGGAATGAGATCGGGGTGCCGTCTGGCATATATGCCGGTCAGATAAGCCCCTTTACGGCAAAGGTGTTTGTAGGTATGATGCATCAAGGATTTCCGTTTCGACGGTCTGTTGTTTGCAGCCAGTAAGCATAACCGATAAAAGGATATTGGAAAGAAGCCTGCAAAAGAAGATAGGGAGCGGATGAGAAAACACAGGAAACAATATGTGCATTCCCGCAAGTTTAGCCCGCAAAAAGTTTGAGAGCCATGAAATATTGCTTACTTTTGCAGCGAATGAGGCACCGCGGTGATGTCTCTTCACCGTCATCAGACTCTTTCTACGCGTATGGATATTATCAGATTCGTCAAGAACTGGACGCTCCCGGTGGCAATGGCAACAGGAGTTGCCATCTATTTTCTGTTTCGGCTCACGCCCGCCCTCAAGCCCATCGGCGAATGGTATGCGCCCTACAACGATGCCATACTGCCCGACTTCATGTTTCTCATCCTCTTTGTCACGTTCTGCAAAGTAGATTTCAAGAAGCTCATCCCCGTGAAATGGCATTTCTGGGTTGGGCTGCAACAGGTGGTGTTCGTGTTTATTCTCGTGTCGGTCACCCTTTCTTTCAGCATCACGGGCAATGCCCTGATCATGCTCGAAGCCATACTTGTATGTATCATCGGCCCGGCAGCCGCGGCAGCCGCCGTAGTGACGGCAAAGCTCGGAGGCAGTTTGGAGGAGATGACAACCTATACTTTCGTGTCGAATTTCATCTCCGCCCTCCTCATTCCCTTATGCTTCCCGCTCCTGCCGCAGACCTCGGAGGCAGCCCGGCAGATAGAATTCTTTCCGCTGTTTCTCCAGATTCTGTGGAAAGTAAGTGCCATTCTCCTGCTTCCGATGATGCTGGCATACGTCGTGAAGCACCGGATGAGAGGACTGCATCGGCGCATCGTGGGTGTGAAAGACCTGAGCTATTACATGTGGGGATGCTCTCTCGTCATCGTGACGGGTACCACCGCCATGAACATCATGGACGCATGGGAGCACACCTCCGTCTTCTTCCTGCTCTCTATTGCAGGCATGTCGCTCGTGCTCTGTATCATACAGTTTGCCACGGGGCGCTTCATCGGCCACTATTTCGACAAGACCATTGAGGCGGGACAAAGCCTCGGGCAGAAAAATACGGCGTTCGCCATCTGGGTGGGCACCGCTTTTCTCAACCCGCTGTCATCAGTCGGGCCGGGCTGCTACATCCTTTGGCAAAACATTATCAACTCGGTGGAGATATGGATCTTCCGCAAACGAGGATTGGAGAAAGCGAGCTGAAGCTACAATAAGATTTTTTTAAAAAGAAAATAAAAACCTTCAAACAATATCTATCAATAATGAAGAAAAAGCTACTATCATTTCTGTTGGGTGTCACGGCAATTACCTGCTCTTTCGCACAGAATGTCGTGAAAGGCAAATATGGTTATCTCTACTGTCACATGAGCGACCACGGGGAGTGGACGGCCTATGCCGTGAGCCGTGACGGATATAACTATGAGGACATCAACGACGGTAAACCCATCTTCGATCCCGCTGAACACGCACGCATCGAAGGCGGTACACGCGACGCCTACATCACCCGCTCATGGGATGGCAAGGGCTTCGTGATGGTGACCACCGATATGTGCGTGGCCAAGAGTAAGGTGTGGGACAACTATGGCATCGACCTGCTGAAAAGCGACGACCTTATCCATTGGACATCCGTCACGGTGGATTATCGTAAGGGGCAGAGCAATTTCATTGACGGAGCAACGGCTACGCCCACCTACAAAGACTGGTCGACAATCAACCGCGTATGGGCTCCGCAGATATTCTGGGACCCCAATTACACATGGCCCGGCGGCGAACGGGGAGGCTATATGATCTATTACTCGATGCTGAACCGTGCCGAAGAGAGGTATGACCGCATGTATTACAGTTATGCCGCCAAGGATTTCACACGGCTGACAACCCCTCGCCTGCTCTTCGATTGGGGATATGCGACCATTGATGCCGACATCAACCTGCTGAAAGACGGCAAGTATCACATGCTCATCAAGAAGGAGGGCGGCAAGCCGGGCATCTATACCGCCACGTCAGAACACCTCACCTACGGCTGGGGAGAGCCCGTGGCAGACGACTATGTGAGCTTCGAAGGCAATAAAAACTGCGAGGGCTCGTCTGCCTTCCAGCTCATCGGCGAAGATACATGGCATGTGGCCTACGTGCAATACAGCGACAACCCGCATCGTTACCGCATCTGCAAGGCCGACGAAAACCTGTGCAACTTTCACGACCCCGTAGATATCAAGGGCGTGAACGGTGCACAACACGGCTCGTTCATGCGGATAACGAAGAAAGAGTATAAGAGGCTTAAGAAGATAAACAGAGAATAACAGTATAAAAGAATAAACGCTTCGCTCAGTATAAAAGCCAAATGTCTTGCATACCGATACCGTTTATCGTACGGCACATAATACTTCCTACGGTAGCAATGGCTTTTATACTGAGCGAAGCGTTTATTCTTTTATTCTATTATTCTGTTATTACCCGTAGATAATATTTCCGTTCTCGTCCTTGTATTCGTCGAGACCTTTCTCATAGGTAGCCATTGCACGGAGGCTCATACCTACGTTAGAGAAGCCGCCGTCATGGAAGAGGTTCTGCATAGTCACCTTGCGGGTGAGATCAGAGAACATTACGATGCAGTAGTCGGCACACTCCTCGGCACTGGCATTGCCTAATGGAGACATGCGGTCGGCAAAGTCGTAGAGCTGGTCCATGCCCTTGATACCCTCGCCGGCAGTAGTCATCGTAGGCGACTGCGAGATGGTATTGATACGCACATTATGCTCGCGACCATAGATGTAACCGAAGCTGCGGGCAATGCTTTCGAGCAGTGCTTTGGCATCGGCCATATCGTTGTAGCCATAGAATGTGCGTTGGGCAGCCACATACGAGAGGGCTACGATAGAACCGCCATCGGCAATGGCATTGAGCTTCTTGGCGCTCTGAATCATCTTATGGAATGACACGGCAGACACGTCGAGCGTGGTGTCGAGCATCTTATAGTCCAGATCATCGTATGTGCGACGCTTGCGCACGTTGGGCGACATACCGATGGCATGAAGCACAAAGTCGATCTTGCCACCCAGCACCTCCATCGAGCGGCGGAATACGTTCTCTAAATCCTCTACATTGGTTGCGTCTGCGGGAATCACCTCACAGCCCAACTTCTCTGACAAGGCGTTGACGGTACCCATACGAACGGCTACCGGCGTATTGGTCAACGTGATCTGCGCACCCTCCTCCACGGCGCGTTCAGCCACTTTCCATGCAATCGACTTCTCGTTGAGGGCACCAAAGATGATACCTCTCTTACCTTTCAATAAATTGTAACTCATAATTGTTGCTGTTATAATTATACCGACAAAATTACACAAAAAACACGACATACCGACTTTTTTGCTCATAAACTGACTGTTGCTTTACGAAAAACAAGGATATTTTAGTTTTTAGAACAGGGCATAATTCCCCTGTTTTGTGATGTTTTGTTGACATAAAAGGATAGGAACAGAACTGGAATTGTAAAGATGAGCGATTAGGATATGTTTATTTTTCCTGCAAAATTAGTAGCTTTTATGAAAAAAAAACATATCTTTGCAAATAGCAATTCTTCTTCCCACGGAAAGCACGTGCTACGGATACGAACTGTCACCGGCAGTACGTTTACGCTCAAGGAGGAAAATCTATCTCACATTTTATAATCTAAAAGACCTTTAAACGTGTATGACCTTTCTAAGAAAAGTACAATTGCTCTTCGTTGTTTTCGTCTTGTGGAGCACCCATATCCATGCCCAGCACGCGATAACGGGGCGGATTGTCGATGAGAGAGCGCTGCCGGCGGATGGCGCTGTGGTGATGCTCATGAGCGATAAAGATAAGACCCTTGCCCGGACTACGGTGGCTGACGAGAAGGGGGAGTTTACTTTCAGCTGCGATTCCGGCCACTATGTGGTGCACGTCAGGTTCTTGGGCTACGAAGAGATTCGGCAGGAGGTGCAGGTGACGGATGATGTCAGCATGCCCGACATGCGTCTCATCCCGACGGCGGAAAACATCGGCGAGGTGACGGTCACAGCCCGAAAGAGACGGCCGATGGCGCAAGCGGTGGATGGGAAGATACGGATAGATGTGTCAAACTCATACCTCACGGACATGGGCAATGCCCTCGATGTGTTGCGACACTCGCCGGGAATATCCGTCAGTCAGAAAGGCGAGGTGTCCCTGTCGGCATTGGGTGGCACGTCGGTTTACGTCAACGGCAAGCGGGTCATGCTGCAGGGAGAAGAGCTTGCCGCATATCTGCGCACGCTGCCATCGACAAAAATAGAGCGGGTGGAGGCTTCGGCCACGCCCAATGCGCAATATGACACGGACGGTGCCGGCGGCATCGTGAACATCGTGTTGAAGCAGAGCAGCACGGAGGGGCTGTTCGTGTCTACGTCGCACGGCGTGTCTTATTGGGAAAATCTGCGCGAGAGTTCCGACCTGTCTGTGTCTTACAACACGGAGAAATGGCAGGTCGGCATCAGCTACAGTCATGCCATAGGCCACTATTCGATGAAATACGGCAGCGACAAGATGCAGGACGGCATCAGGAACCTCTCGGAAACCAGCGACACGGACAAGCGCAACACCTATTCGGGAGGTGCCGACTTCGTATGGTCGCCGGGCGAGCGGCACAAGCTGTCGGCAGCCGTCTCCTTCAATTTGCTGTATGGGCCGGGGAAGACTTCTACAGAGACGAATATCTACGACACGTCAGACCGGCTTGAACGGATACTCCGGGCAGAGAACGATTACATCAAACAGCGCAACCTCCGCTACGGAGGCAACGTGAGTTATACGTTCACTCCGTCCAAGAAGAGGTCGCTGTCGGTGATTGCCGACCTCATCCGCTTTGAGGGACTTGCGCGATGCCATCAGCCCAACAGCTATTTTACGCCCGATGGCACGCTGCTCCGCACCGACCTCTACCACTCGGAGCCACGCAAGGATATCAATATCTACTCGCTCATGCTGGACTATAAATATACGCCGGAAGACGGCAGCGAGATGCTTGCAGGACTGAAAACCTCTGCCATAAGAAGCGATAACGATTTCCGGTTTCAGGCCAATGGGGTGTTCGACGTTGCCCGCTCCAACAGGTTCGACTATACGGAGAATAACGTGGAGGGCTACTTCCAATACACGAAAAATTGGGGAAGATGGACGGTGAGCGGCGGTATGCGGCTGGAATATATGCGTACCGAGGGGAAGTTGCAGCCATACGACAGCGCCGTGGGCAACGAGGCAGACTCGAAAAAGCGGTTCAACGCGTTTCCCAATGCGTCGGTAGCTTACAGCGCAGGTGCCCAGACCAAGCTCTCGTTGCAGTACAGCCGAAGGCAGGACAAGCCGAGATACGAAGACCTCAACCCCTTTGAGTATCTGCTGGACGAACTGACCTATTGGAAGGGAAACCCTTTCCTGAAACCGCAGATAAGCAATAAGGTGGCGCTTTACCTATCCGTAAAGCAACTGAGTATCAGCCTCTTCTATAGCCATTTGAGCGACTATTTCACCTCTCTCACCGATGTTTATGGCACGGGGAAGACCATTATGAGCACGAAAAACATTGGAAGACAGGAGCAACTGGGCTTGGAGATGGTGTGGTCGCACCGGCTTACCTCGTGGTGGGATGTGAGCAGCAATGTGGGGATGTATTATTTCGCAAACAGATTGGACTATGAGACATACAAGGAGAGCTATCGGCGGCCGTCGATCACACTGCAGGTGGGCAACGACGTAGCCTTGCCCGCCAAACTGCGACTTGAGCTTACGGGAAGATTTCTGTCTAAACGGCAAGGCGGAAGCTACGAGGTGGCGCGCTCGAGCGGAGGCATCGATATGGGCATAAGCAGAGAATGGCTTGCCAAAAGGCTGCGCCTCTCGTTGCTGATGAGCGACATTCTGCACACGGAGCGGTGGGACAGCTATGGCTCGAAAGGCTCTCTTGACCTCACCTCATGGGGATATGGCGAAACGCGACAGGTGATGTTCAGGGTGCGCTACAGCTTCGGCACGAGCAAATTCAAGGCCAACGAGTCGAAACTTGAGGAGCTGAACCGTCTGTAATCCGTTCCGCAGTTCCGTTTTTCCGTATTCGATCGGACAGAAAATGGCAAATTGTCTATCCATCGGCGCATAAAGGAGTTAAAGCGACAGATAATATCCAAAAAAGATAAACGATTGTTTTGCCTTTTGCTTAGATTGCGTTAATTTTGCAAAGGAAACATTAAACCAATGAATAGGAACATGTCGAATTTGAGATTTGAAGCGGTGAAAGAAGCCTTCCGCAAGCGACCGGTAGATGTAGAAGAAACCAAAGAGAGACCCTCCGAATACTTTGCGCGCAAGGTGTTTAACCGTCAGAAGATGTACAAATACTTGCCTTTGGATGTCTATGCGCAGCTCATCGATGTGATAGACAATGGTGCGCGTCTCGACCGCAGCATCGCCGACGCGGTGGCCAAAGGCATGAAGCAATGGGCAGAAGAGAACGGCGTTACCCATTACACCCACTGGTTTCAGCCGCTGACCGAGGGTACTGCCGAGAAGCACGATGCCTTCGTGGAGCACGACGGCAAGGGCGGTATGCTCGAGGAATTCACGGGCAAGCTGCTGGTGCAGCAAGAACCCGATGCCTCCAGTTTCCCGTCGGGCGGCATCCGCAATACGTTCGAAGCACGCGGATACAGTGCGTGGGACCCCACATCACCCGTCTTCATCATCGACGACACCCTCTGCATTCCCACCATCTTCATCTCTTATACCGGCGAGGCGCTCGACTACAAGGCGCCGCTGCTGCGCTCATTGCATGCAGTGAACACCATCGCACTGGAGATTGTGCAGATGTTCTACCCCGATGCAAGTAAGGTACAGACCAACTTGGGATGGGAGCAGGAGTATTTCCTTGTGGATGAAGATCTCTACTGTGCACGCCCCGACCTCATGCTGACGGGGCGTACACTGATGGGGCACGACTCGGCAAAGAACCAGCAAATGGACGACCACTACTTCGGAACCATTCCCGAGCGTGTGCAGGCTTTCATGAAAGACTTGGAGGTACAGGCGCTCGAACTGGGCATTCCCTGCAAGACACGCCATAACGAGGTGGCGCCCAACCAGTTTGAACTGGCTCCGATCTTCGAAGAATGCAATTTGGCGGTAGACCATAATATGCTCCTCATGAGCCTGATGAAGAAAGTTGCGCGCAGGCATAGCTTCCAAGTGCTGCTCCATGAGAAGCCCTTTAAGGGCGTGAACGGGTCGGGTAAGCACAACAACTGGAGCCTGTCTACCGACACGGGCGTGCTGCTGCTTGCCCCCGGCAAGACAGCAGAAGATAACCTGCGCTTCGTCGTGTTTATCGTGGAGACGCTGATGGCCGTCTATAAGCATAACGGACTGCTGAAAGCCTCTATCATGAGTGCCACCAACTCGCACCGTTTGGGTGCCAACGAGGCGCCTCCCGCCATCATTTCCTCGTTTCTCGGCAAGCAGTTGAGCGACCTTCTGGAGCACATCGAGAAGGCAGACAAGAAAGCGCTCTTCTCGCTGAAGGGCAAGCAGGGTATGGATATCGACATCCCAGAGATACCCGAACTGCTCATCGACAATACCGACCGCAACCGCACATCGCCCTTCGCGTTCACCGGAAACCGCTTTGAGTTCCGCGCGGTGGGCTCAGAAGCCAACTGCGCCAGTTCGCTCATCGTGCTCAACACAGCCGTGGCGGAGGCGCTGACCAACTTCAAGAAGCGTGTGGACGCACTGATGGCAAAGGGTGCCGACATGAACAGCGCCATCATTGACGTGGTGCGCGAGGATATCGGAACATGCGCGCCCATCCACTTCGACGGCAACGGCTACTCTGATGAATGGGTGGAAGAGGCCAAGCGCCGCGGCCTCGACACGGAGAATTCCTGCCCCGTGACTTACGACAGATACCTCGACGAGAACACCGTCAAGATGTTTGCCGATATGAACGTTATGCAGGAGAATGAGCTGGAGGCGCGCAACGAGGTGAAATGGGAGATTTATGTGAAGAAGATTCAGATTGAGGCGCGCGTCATGGGAGACCTGTCGATGAACCATATCATCCCCGTAGCTACGCATTATCAGAGCCGATTGGCGAAGAATGTGCAGAATATGTACGACATCTTCGAGTTTGACGAGGCGACATCGCTCACCGCACGCAACAAGAAACTCATCCGCGAGATTGCCGAGCGCACGCAGTTCATCGAGACATCGGTGGAAGAACTCATTGAGGCGCGCAAGGTGGCCAACCGCATCGAAAGCCTGCGCGAGAAGGCCATCGCCTATCATGACATCATCGAACCGAAGATGGAGGAAATACGCTACCACATCGATAAACTCGAACTCATCGTGAGCGACGGACTCTGGACACTGCCCAAGTATCGCGAACTGCTGTTCACCCGATAGAAAAAGAGGGTGTGTCAGAATGGAATAAGAGTATAAAAGAATAATCGCTTCGCACAGTATAAAAGCCAAATGCCGGATAAACATCCGGTCATTTGGCTTTATTTGTGCATAAAGTAATGGCTTTTTATTCTTTTACACTCTTGTTCTTTTATTCTGACACATCCTCGTTTGGTGAGAAAGAACTATGCTCCTTATCGTAAAGAGCTATGCTCCTTACCGTAAAGAGCTATGCTTTTTACCGTAAAGAGCATAGCTCTTTATACATCAGGACTTAGAATCTGTACACTGCAAACGATTCGGCAGGAACTTTAACGATAATATTTGTGCCATTCACCTGCACGGTCGACTGCTGTGGCACCACATTATCAGGATGCTCAAAAGAGTTGGTTGCCTTCGGATCGTCAGCGTGGAGAAGGGTGAGCGAGGCTGAGGTGAAGCCCTTTCCACCCTTGAAATTGAGGGCAATTTCCTTTTCAGCGTTGCCGGTGTTGGCAATCTTCACGATATATTTCTTGCTGTTTTTATCGTAAACGGCACTGGCATAAAGCTCGTTTTCGCCTTCCACTGCCTTGCCTCTCTCCGTAAGGGGCAGAATGTTGGTGCCGCGATTGGCGGCATAGAGCATCTGGACGTACCAATTGACAGAACGCACACTCGTGAGATTATCGAACCAGATGAGGTCTGGGCGCCACTGCCAACCATCCTTATGAGCAAAGAGCGGCGCATAAGTGGCCTGATAGACGACATCGGCATTGCGCTCCAAACCTGTCATGAAAGCGGCCTCGCAGAGTGCCGCCTCAAAGTTGTTCATAGCCACGGTAGGCTCATTGCCAAAGCCTTTGAGATGGCAGGCATACTCGCCGGCAAACACTTTCGGACCTTTACGGTCATAGTTGTCATAGCGGCCGGCATTGCCGAGGAACCACTCCTTTGTCTGATAGTAATGCTCATCGACCAGATCGACACCGATCTTGCGCATCTGCTCCCATCCGTAGTCAAACTCCTTGCCGTCCGACTTGGGGCCTGCCGAGCCGCAAATCTTGATTTGCGGATATTTCGCACGAATCTGATTCACGAAAGCCTGCAGGCGCGGGGGATAGAGTTCACCCCACTGCTCGTTGCCCACACCAATCTGCCTGAGGTTGAAAGGAGCCGGGTGCCCCATGTCGGCACGCAGCTTTCCCCACTTGGTAGATGTGGTGCCGATGGCAAACTCGATCAAGTCGAGCGCATCGTCGATATAAGGCTGCAGGTCGTCGAGTGCCACGTGGGCATTCCGGTCATCGTCCTTGTTTTGATATTGGCATGACATCCCGCAGTTGAGGATGGGCAGCGGTTCCGCTCCGATCTTCTCGGAGAGGAGGAAAAACTCATAGAATCCCATGCCGTAGGTCTGGTAATAATTGGGGAAGAGGCGGTGAGGGAAGGTGTCGCGCCAGCGGTTCTCGTTGAGCGGACGGTTCTCCACGGCGCCCACGGAGTTCTTCCACTGATAGCGAGTGGCAAGGTCTGTTCCCTCCACGATACAGCCTCCGGGAAAGCGGAAGATGCCGGGATGCAGGTCGACAAGGTCTTGGACGAGGTCGGCACGCATGCCATTCCAGTTGTCCTCGGGGAACATGCTCACATGATCGATATCTACGCCATCTGCCGACTCAAGGAAGATGCGCATGCACCCTTTCTCTACGGTGCGGTCGGATGTAAGCGTAGCAGTCACCTTTTGCCACTGATTGTCGGTAACAGTAATCTTCTGCTTATCAATGGGCACATTCTGATCGTCGACGATTTCCACACGAATACTGGCCTCTCCGCCCTGCAAATTGTGCAGGCGGGCATAGACCGAGAAGTCATACTTCATGCCTTTCTTGAGCCCCATGCCGAAGAATCCGCGGTTCTCTATGCCCGTATGTTTCTGGTCGTGCCCCGAGTTTTCCAGCACAACGTAATGCGGATTACGGTCGAAAGCAGGCTTCACATCGCTCACAGACACGTTGCCGAAAGTGTTCCAGCACATCAATCGATTGGGATATTCAAAACTTCGGTTCTGCACCATCTCTGCATAGAGACCGCCATCACCGCCGAAATTGATGTCTTCGAAGAACACTCCGTACATTGTCGGTTCTATCGGGGCACCGGGTTTGGTATCGATCGTAAATTGATGCTGCTGTGCCTGTGCGCCCAATGCCACCATCAGCCCAAGCGCTAAGGCAGGGAAAAATTGACGTTGCTTCATAAAAGATTGGTTGATTTGTTGTTATTATGCTTTTAGGTTTTATTTGCCGGATGCTGCAAAGATACAGAAAATCCACCCGATGTCGGGTGGATTTTTTGCAAAAATTGGTCGCCTAAAAGCATTCTTCCCACTTCAAACGCGATTTTTCCGGTACATATCCCAATTCGGCCTACTTGCTTCCCAGTGGTGAGATGCGGAAGTGGAATGTCATATTCTTATAAGGCAGGCGGTGCTGCTTCATAGGCCAAGCCCCCCAGCTGTTGATTCCGCCCAAGCCAAACTGCGCGTAATCGATGCAAAGCTCCGTGTATTTGCTCTTGGGAACCTCCGGTGAGTGCCGCTGCTGCTTAGTGTCACCGGCATCGAGATCTGCAATGTTATAGTGCAATGCACTTGCTCCGAACCATGTGGTCGCCGTTATGCAGAAACCGTGCCCTTCTGCATTGGTCTGCTTCCACCAGCGAATGTCGCCCTTGGAACCGGTCTCCTGTGGGCGAATATAAGGATAAAACTGCTGGTCGGCGGTCTGCTTGTAGATACCGATGAGCTGGCTTTCCTTACGGTCGACATAGTTTTCGATAGGTCCACGGCCATAGAACTCACTCCTGTCCATCCGATAAGGCAGATCCATCACCATGCCGAAGCGTAGCATGTCGGTATATTCAGTACCTTGCCCGGCAGTCAAAGCCTGCTCCACGTCAATGGTTCCGTCGCCGTAGATATGGTAAACGATACGGAGCTTACCTTTCACCTCGGGCATGTCATAGTTGGCCACGACCTTCACCTCACTCTTGCTGCCGTCCACTTTCTCGGTCTCCAGCGATACGAGGTTGAGCTTAGGCTCACGCCACGGCTTGAACTTCTCCTGAAGATTTGCACCCATATCATTATCGGTAACAGCACGCCAGAAGTTTGGACGCAACGTACCCTTATCGCCGAGGAGCTCGGTTCCTTTCACCTTATAGGTATTCATCAGACCCGTCGCCTTGTCGAAAGCTACGCTGAACTGGCTTCCTGCACTCACCTTGAGCACTGAAGAATTCTTCTTGTCCTCCACTTTGATCTTCTCCGTAGCTGTAACCGCTGCAAGTGCAGGCTTACCCTCGCGCACCACCAACTGCCTATAGGCTACCTGCTGACCTGCCGCCATCAATGGCTCGGCCGTCTTGAGCACAAACGAGATATTAAGCATCACCTCACCATCAGCAGGAACTGTGTAAGGCAACGTTATGGCCACCTTCTTCTGCGGCTCCACATTCAGGTCGGGCACCTCGCCATTCTGCACGGTCTCGCCATCTTTCTGCAGTCTCCAAATCAATTTATAGTTGGACAGATCGCGGAAGAAATACTCATTATATACAGATATCTTGCCAGCCTTTACATCCACAGGCTCAGCCCAAATGTTCTGATATTCGTAGGCCAGATCGTAGGCATGAGGATTCAACTGGCGGTCTGGACCGATGATTCCGTTACAGTTAAAGTTGTTGTCGCTACCGTCAACGGTATTATAATCGCCGCCGTAGGTATAGAGAGGTGTCATGTTTCCTGTGCCGGCCTCATACTTAGCGGAAATCGCATCATAGTCGGACACGGTGCGGTTAGCCTTGAAATCGGGCTTGCGATGTAATCCCTGATCTACGAAATCCCAGTCGTAGCCGCCCTGATAGGTAGGATATTTGCGCACAAGATCCCAATATTCCTTGAGGCCGCCACCCGAATTACCCATCGTATGGTTATACTCGCACTGAATAAGAGGCTTGGTTTGAGGCTTCGTACTCAAGTATTTCTCGCACTCTTCCTGACTCATATACATCGGACAAAAAATATCGGTATGGTCGCGCAGGACTCCGCGCTCCCACTGTACGGGTCGACTTTGATCCTGAGACTTTATCCATTTGTAAACCTCCACGAAGTGAGGGCCATCTGCCGTCTCATTGCCCATACTCCAAACAATGATAGACGGATGGTTGAATTGTACATTCACATTGTTCTGATTGCGTTCCATGATAGGCTTGGCGAAGCTCGGTTTCCTCGCTTCGGAATCATCGTTATAACCGAAGGCATGACTTTCCTGATTGGCTTCTGCCGTCACATATAGGCCGTACTCATCGCAAAGGTCATACCATACAGGGTCATCGGGATAGTGACATGTGCGCACGGCATTGATGTTGAGACGCTTCATGATCTTGATATCCTGTATCATACGCTCCTTGGTCACCACATATCCGCCGTCGGGATCTATCTCATGGCGGTCGGCTCCCTTGATCAGTATGGGCTGTCCGTTCACCAAGAGCTGGGCATTCTTTATCTCCACCTTACGGAAACCCACTTTCTGAGGCACCACTTCGATAATATTGCCCTTGGCATCTTTCACGATTGCCAACAGCGTATATAAATAAGGTGTCTCTGCTGTCCACTTCTTCACGTTACGAACCATGAACCGCGCCTTACCGCTGGTCAGATTACGGAAGTTGCCCGTGGTCTTTCCCACCAAGAGGTCGCTATGGTTCAGCAGCTGAAACTCGATCACAGGATTACCCGTTACATCTACATCCACAATGAGCTCGCCATCGTTGTAATTGTTTTCCAAGTCGGGAGTGATGCGGATATTGTTGAGTTTCACCTTGCTGTTATTGGCATAGAGATAGCTGTCGCGAGCCACTCCCGACAGACGCCAGAAGTCCTGATCCTCACTCAGCGAGCCATCGCACCAACGGAAAGTCTGGAAAGCGATGAGGTTCTTGCCGGGCTTCACATAGTTGGTAATATCAAACTCGGCAGCCGTCTTGGCATCTTCGGCATAGCCCACAAACTGGCCGTTCACATAGAGATAGATGTTGGATGTCACCGAACCGAAGTGGGCAATGATCTGCTTGCCATTCCATGATGCAGGAATCTCAACCACCCGGCGATACGACCCCACATGGTTATCCTTCGTCGGAATCTTCAAAGGGTCGTTCTTGTCATACAGATGCTTCCATGCCAGCCCTATGTTTACATACACCGGGTCGCCATATCCGTTCACCTCCCATATACCGGGAATTTTCATCGTGCCCCAGCCGGACTCATCAATGCCTGTCTTGAAAAAGTCGGTTGGTCGCTCATCAGCATTACGTACCCACTTGAATTTCCAGTCACCATGCAGCGACAGATAGTTTGCAGATTTGGTCTTGTCGGCTTCCATAGCCAACGCCACATTCTCGTATGGGAAGAAATCGGTGTGCGTCTTGTAGCGGTTCACCTCATTCACCTGCTGGTCGTGCCACTCTGTCCATGTAGGCTGTTGATTACCGGCAGCCGCTTGGCTCTGCACAGATACACCCATCCCCATGGCGAGAGTGAGCATCGTCGTAAAGAATAGTTTTTTGTTCATCTTATCATTGTTAGGTTATCTTACATCAGGTTTTTATTCTGTCGTTACGTTGCCGCGGCAATCAAAGTCGCCACCCCCATAAGTAGGTATCCAAAATTAAACGCTTATATTTACCTTAATTCCGCAACACTATTATAAATTAAACTTTTTAAGTACCTGAGCAACA
>CAUTTP010000050.1:0-20081 GCA_963541305.1 uncultured Prevotella sp. | reverse complement strand
CGATATATTTGGGCGCTACGCATCACGTTGTTGATGCTGCCGTAGGCCTCTTTCGACTTCATGCGCTCCTGCAATATCCCCGAACTGATGCAGGGTGGGATTGTCCTTTCACTACAGAAAGCAGCGGTGTTTGTCAAGAAGGTCTGTACTTTTTCAGCCGGGAAGCGTCTTTGCGTCATGCTCTTTATGCCTGTTTCTTCATCTCTTCCGCCCCTGCCGATGACGTACGCCGAACGCTGTACGCATGTACGCCGAACGCCGTATGCACGTACACCGAACGCCGTATGCACGTACATCGGACGGCGTACGTCGCCACTTCCGCCTGATGGCAGATCCGAACGATGTTTCGGAAGACGCCATAACCTATCATCGGCATTTTTATTCCGTTTTTCAGTGTTACACACTCCATAGTCATCCCTCCTACTCCCAGTTAATTTATAGATATAAAGATAGTCAAATTATCATCGATTTTGTGCTGTGAGATGCTGCTTTTGCGGGAATGTCTGATTCTCTGAGTGCTTGTTGATTTATTTCGGCACTAAGTTTTCGCCCCTTCCAAGCAGTTGGAACAACCTTTTGCCATTATCTCTTACTTAAGTGTCCATCATTGCTTGTCGGTATATTTGCGTCTCCGTGCATACTACTTTCCCTCGTGAAGCAGCCAGCGCAGAGCTTTCTCCTTATTTTCTTCGTATGTCTCCAAGCGTGGCATGTAGCCCAAGTTGGGTTTGGTCTTGTAGAATATGGCGCGGGCATGCTTGGCCTGCGGCTGCTTGAAGAAGTCGTTGTACCACTTCCAATGCTGTGTGGTATCGGCATTGTGAGCCAGATAGCTGCCCTGCGCTTTGTCGATATACGTTTCGAAGTCGGCTTTGGCGTCGGCCGGAAGCGACTCGATGTCATAGTTCACATTATAAAGGAGGTGGTAGCGGCAGAAGTCGCGCTTGTGAAAAGTGCTGCTTGGCGTGAATTCGGTCACGTCGAAGCCTAATTTCCTGCCCCATGCCTTAAGGCTCTCGACTTCGGCAGAGGCCTTGCCGTCGGTCATCACGAGCACATGTTTCAAGGGTATGGTGGCCTTGTTGTTTTTGAGCAACGAGAGGTAGACGGTGTTCATCAGATCTTCCTGCGCATTGTCTTCGGTGGTCTCCCAATACATTCCGCCCAGCAGCCCCTTGTCGATGATATACTGGCATTTCTCGGCGATGGAGCGAGGATTTTCAGCACTCCACACGAGCTTGTCCGACCAGTCGGTGAGGTAAGGCACCTTGCCCATGTCATCCCAGTTCTCCTGATAGAAGCCGCCCGTGTAGCCCGTCTTCATGTAATGCTCCAAGATGTCGTTGCCGTGATCGCCGCGCCCATAGAGCGGCAGACCCAAGCAGAGCTTCTCTTTGGGCACGCCGGCCTTGATATGCGCATCCACGGCCTCGCTCACGGTGATGCGTCCGGAGAGTGGCGAGCGGTAGAGCGTGGTGTGGTGGAGCGGGGCGTCGGCCACGTCGTAAGCCATGATGTTCACGAAGTCCATGTATTTGATGCAGGCGGGGAAGTCGATATATAGGCCGTCGGCGATGGTGGCGGCCGTCAGCAGCTTGTCTTTGCCCAGCGTCTTGCGCAGGTCGCGCATCAGGAGGGTGAAGTTTTTGGTGTCGTTGGGCGAGCTTGAGATGCCCGACTCGCTGCTTGTGGGATATTCCCAGTCGATGTCGATGCCGTCGAGCCCATACTCTTTTACGATACGGGCACAGTCTTTGGCAAACGACATACGGTTCTTTGTATCGGCGGCCATCTCCGAGAAGTTGCCGCTGGTCCATCCGCCTACGGAGAGCTGAATCTTGAGTTTGGGATTCACTTTCTTCAGTGCCACCACCTTTTTCAGAAACTCCGGATTCTGGATGTCGCAGCCGTTGAAGGTCTTGTTGACATGTCCGAAGGCATAATTGATGTTGGTCATCAACGTGGGGTCGGGGAGCCGGAGGTCTGTCCACGAGCAGACGTAGGCAATGACAAGTCTTTCTTTCTGTTGGGCAGAGAGCCCCAGAGTGACGGACAGCAGGCACAAAACAGCCAATATACGAGTGGTTCTCATTATGAAATACATTGTATGTGTTTTAAAAAAATGGGTTTTCGACGTAAAATTACGAAATTATCATAGAACGGAGGGATAGTATTGAAAGTATTTTTGTATTTTTGCGAATAATATGAATCTTATATTTTATAACTAAAGATCGATTGTAACAAACCGTCATGAAGAAATTATCGTGCAGCCTGCTTGCCTTCGCATTGTCGCTCTCGGCCATGGCTCAGGGTGAGATACACCAGCGCTCAGCTACCTACGAATGGCCTACCGACGCGAAAGTAATAGAGAAATTGAAAGACTGGCAGGACAGAAAGTTCGGCGTGCTGATGCATTGGGGCGTCTATTCCGTACCCGGCATGGTAGAGTCGTGGGCTATCTGCGATGAAGACTGGGTGACGCGCGACACCACGATGACCTATCAGCAGTATAAAGATTGGTACTGGGGGCTTTGCGAGCAGTTCAATCCCACGCGGTTTAATCCCGACCAATGGGCTTCGGTGTTCAAGAGGGCGGGGATGAAATACATGATTTTCACCACCAAGCATCATGACGGATTCTGCATGTACGATTCCAAATACACCGATTACACGATAGCCAAGCATGCGTTCAGGCACGATTCTCGGCGCGACGTTCTGAAGTATGTGCTCCAGTCTTTCCGTAAGGAGGGCTTCATGATCGGCGAATATTTCTCCAAGCCCGATTGGCATTCGCAAGACTATTGGTGGGATGTGTACCCCACGAAGAACGGGCGTAATGTGAACTATGACATCAAAAAATGGCCGTGGCGCTGGGAGTTTTTCAAGACTTTCGTTTACAATCAAATGGAGGAATTGCTCACGGGTTATGGCGATGTGGATATTCTCTGGCTCGATGGCGGTTGGGTTTGTAAGGCGAACAATCAGGACATAGACATGCCTAAAATAGCCCGGATGGCACGCCGGCATCAGCCCGGATTGATCATTGTCGACAGAACGATACATGGGCCTTACGAGAACTACCAAACTCCGGAACGTACGATTCCCGAGACACAGCTTGACTTTCCGTGGGAGAGTTGCATTCCGTTGACCAATGACTGGGGTTGGGTGCCGCGCCCTACGTGGAAGTCGCCCGCGACAGTCATCAACACGCTGGCCGAGATTGTGGCCAAGGGCGGCAACTTGGTATTGGGCGTCGGTCCCACTCCGGAGGGATTGATTGAGCCGGAGGCCGTGAAGCGGCTCGAAGCCATTGGTGCATGGCTCGACAAATACGGCAAGGCCATCTATGGCACCACCATCACCAAGAAATATACTGATGGTAATTTATGGTTTACCGCCGGTAAGAATGGCAAGCAGCGCTATGCCATCTATGCGCTGCAGGATGGTGAGACCTGTCCTGCTGCCGTGCAGTGGACTGACAATACGCCCAAGAGCGTGCAGTTGCTGAGCACGGGTAAGAAGCTCAAGATGCAGACAAAGAACGGTGTGACCACCGTCACGTTGCCCGCTAATATGCAGAACGAGCCCTTCGCATTGCAACTGAATATGTAAAATAAGTTGACCATCGGGCGATTACCGGATGGTTATAGGCAGTAATAGTGACATGAAAAAGATATTGATTTCCCTTTTGTTGTTGGGCACGCACCTTTCGATGAGTGCTCAACATTTTATTTCCGATGCCTCCTATCGGGCAAAAGTGGGTGCGGCTTTCGATGCCAAGATGAAGCTCATCGGTAAGGACTTCTTTCGGTTGAAAGGCTTGCAGGCCACCGATGAGGAGCAGGAGGCTCTGCGGTTCCTCTATGCTTACATGCCTGTGGCAGATGCTGTGGATTATGAAACCACCTATCATCTTAACAATGTACGTACCGCTTTGAGGGCGAGGCGCGAGATGGGGTGGGGCGCAAAGGTGCCCGAACTGCTCTTTCGCCATTTCGTTTTACCCATGCGGGTGAACAATGAGCCGCTGGATGAGTCGCGCGCCTTGTTCTATGACGAGCTGAAGGCACGGGTGCAAGGTCTCACGATGGAGGAGGCCATCCTCGAAATCAACCACTGGTGTCACGAGCACGTCACCTATCAGCCGTCCGACGCGCGTACCTCCTCACCTTTGCAGAGCATCCGCACCAGCCGTGGGCGTTGCGGCGAAGAGAGTACCTTTACCGTGGCAGCTCTTCGCTCGGTGGGCATTCCTGCCCGTCAGGTCTATACGCCCCGTTGGGCACACACCGACGACAATCATGCGTGGGTGGAGGCTTGGGCTGATGGCCGGTGGGTGTTTATAGGTGCTTGTGAGCCTGAGCCCGTGGTCAACTTGGGCTGGTTCAACGCTCCCGCCTCTCGTGCCATGTTGATGCACACACGCGTGTTTGGCGATTATCAGGGACCGGAAGAGGTGATGCTGCGCACCAGCAACTTCACCGAGATCAACCTGATCGATAATTACGCCGCGACGGAACGCACCGACTTCCTTGTTGTGGATACTGACGGACAGCCCGTAGACGACGCCCGCGTGGACTTCAAGATATACAATTACGCGGAGTTTTATTCGGCCGTGTCCAAATATACGGGCAAGGACGGCCGCACATTTCTGTCTGCCGGCAAGGGTGACATGCTCGTGTGGGCATCCAAAAACGGCAAGTTCGGCTATGCCAAAGCCTCTTTCGGTAAGGATAAGGAGGTGAAGATAGTATTGCAATATGATGCTAACACGCAGATTACCGGTGAGGAACTTAATATCGTTCCGCCGCCCGAGGGTAGTAACATCCCCGAGGTGACGACGGAACAGCGTGCGGAGAACGACCGTCGCAAGGCCGTGGAAGATTCCATTCGTGAGGCTTACGTTAAGACATTCCCCACGGAGGAGAGCCTTAAGGACTATCCGTATCGGTCGGCCGTACCCTATATTCTTAAGGCCAGAGGCAACTGGCAGGTCATTCAGGCGTTTGTGGAGAAGCATACCGATCGGCAGGCGCGGGCGCTCAAACTTTTGAGTACGTTGACCGACAAGGATCTTCGCGACATGCCGATGGTGATTCTTGATGACAATATGAATGCTGCGAGCGATCAGCTCTGCCCCCGCGTCGAGGATGAACCCATTATCCTGCCTTTCAAGCAGATGCTGAGAAAAGCATTTAATGAAAAGGAGATTGCCCGTTTCCAGAATGATCCGTCACAACTTGTGGCATGGATAAGCAGTAATATTAAGCTTAATCCCGACATCCGAGCCATGCGCATACCCGAAACTCCCGTGGGTGTATGGCGTTCGCGGCTCACCGACCAGCGCAGTCGCGACATCTTTTTTGTGACGCTTGCCCGCAGTCTGAACATTGAGGCACGCAAGGACGTAGTGACGCAGAAGGTGCAATACAAGCAGAATGGCCAGTGGGTAGATGTCAATTTCGATGCTGTGACCCAACAGTCCAACCGTCAGGGCACGCTCTTCTTGGATTATACACCTACGGCCGCACTCGACAATCCTAAGTATTACAGTCACTTTTCGATCAGCAAGATTATGGATGGCCGTACCCAACTTCTGAACTTCGACGAGGGGCAGGTCGATATGGGCGGCGGCACTTCATGGGCTGGGCACTTCAAGAACGGCACTGCTCTGGATGAGGGCACGTATCTTCTTGTCTCCGGACAGCGGCTGGCTGACGGTAGCGTGTTGGTGAGAAATACAATCTTCGCTATCAAGGCTGATGAGCCTACCCACGTCGATCTTGTCATCCGCGAGGCAACGGATGAAGTCACGGTGATAGGAAGCTTCGACAGCGAGACCAAGTTTGTGAAGGACGGCCACGAGGTAAGTTTGCTGAGCCAGACGGGACGTGGCTATTATGTGCTGGGAGTGATTGGCGTGGGGCAGGAACCTACCAACCACGCCCTGCACGATATTGCTAAGCAGAAAGAGAAACTCGACCGATGGGGGCATCCCATCGTTCTCCTTTTTGAGAGCGATGCTGCTGCCGAAAAGTTCAAGAAGAGCGAATTTGGCAACTTGCCCGCCAATACCATCTTCGGCATCGACAAAGGTGGCGCTATCCGCAAGCAGATTGCTGCGCAGATGAAACTTCAGAATGTCACCCAGCTCCCCATGTTTATCATCGCCGATACCTTCAACCGTGTGGTCTTTGTGTCGCAAGGCTATACCATCGGTTTGGGTGAGCAGCTGATGAAAGTTATAGCCGGACTTTAACTCTCCAAATACTCCTTTCTCCTTAGTTTCTCCAACCTCCTTAACTTATTTAACTCTCCCAATGACATGGAAAGAAAGCAATTCGAGATAGAAATATGTGCGAACAGTGTGGAAAGCTGCATTGCTGCCCAAGAAGGCGGCGCCGACCGTGTGGAGTTATGTATGGGCATCCCGGAGGGCGGCACTACCCCGTCGCATGGTGAGATACGGGTGGCACGCCGAGTGCTCGCCACTACCCGGCTGCATGTGATTATCCGTAATCGCGGGGGAGACTTTCTCTACACGCCTTTGGAACTGGAACGTATGGCGATAGATATTGACATCTGCAAGCAGTTGGGTATTGATGGTGTAGTGTTTGGGTGTCTCAAGTCAGACGGAACGATTGACGTCGAAGCCAATGGCATGCTGATGGCGCATGCCCGCGGCATGAGTGTCACCTTCCACCGCGCCTTCGATCGCTGTTCCAATCCCAAACAGGCGTTGGAAGATATCGTCAGCTTGGGCTTCGATCGTATCCTCACATCGGGACAGATGGCGACGGCAGCCGAGGGTATTCCGCTCTTGAAAGAACTGAACGTACAGGCCGCCGGACGTATCAAACTGATGGCCGGCTGTGGGGTAAATGAGGAAAACATAGCTGCGATACAACAATCAACCGGCCTGACCAACTTCCATTTTTCTGCCCGTGAGCCGCAATATAGCCGTATGGCGTACTACAATCCCAACGTCTTCATGGGTGAAAAGGGAGCAACTGAAGATGTTGCGATGGTGACGACAGCACGCCGTGTACGCAATACGATAGCCCAGCTGCTGTAAAAACAGTAGTCTTATCTTTCTTTACGGAAAGAAAACGAGAATACCATTTTGTTGTGATTTCATTACAGTTTTTTCGTTCAGATTTTTGTTCATTCTAGAGCGAAAAATCGGGGTGGTTCGGCAAGATTCGGGTCGTGGGAGGTCGAAAATCTTGCTGTAGGGTTGCAATAGCATAGCTTTCGCTTTGCTACACCGAACGCCATACGCACGTACACCGTACGTTGTACGCACGTACACCGACCGCCGTACATGCGTACACCGTACGCCGTACGTGCCCATCAGAGCGATAAGCAGCGACGAAACGTACTGAGAAAGGAGATGTTAAGCACTTGGAGGGCTATGCGTCCGGGCATGACGACACGGCATTACGGTCGAAACCGTCATTCGTCAAGATTACGATGCAGCAATCTGCCGGGCGGCCTGACCGTCGTGTGAAAGTGAAATGGCAAATGCTAATGGGCGGATTCGTATAGCTTAGTTTCTGCTCTTAGCGTACACCGATAATTAAAAATCGTATGCTACCATCGCATTTGCTTGATGGTAGCGATACATTCCCCCTCTCTATACCTCTGATGCGATGCACTCGATTTCTACGCGCGCATTCTTGGGCAAGGTCTTGATGGCCACGGCCGAGCGGGCGGGGTAGGGCTGCTCGAAAAACTCGGCATACACCTTATTCATCTCGGTAAAGTCGGCGATATCGGCAAGAAAGACGGTGGTTTTCACCACATTTCTCATCGACAATCCTTCTGCTTCCAAGATATTTTTCATGTTAGTGAGGCTCTGTCGGGTCAGTTCCTTGATGCCGCCCTCGGCAAAATTGCCGGTGGCAGGGTCTATGGGAATCTGCCCACTAACGAATACCAAATTGCCGGCATGGATAGCCTGACTGTAAGGACCAATGGCTCCGGGAGCCTTTTCTGTTGCAATTGCTTTCATTTTTATATAGTATTTTATTCGTACACCTCATCGATTCCGAACTCATCGACCGCATAATCATCTTTCTCGCATGGGTTGAAGTCTTCCGGTATATCAAATACCGTTGTGGAATCATACGGGAGCGACTTGTCCTTATACACCTTTTTCATATAATAAGCCCATATAGGCAATGCCATTGAGGCGCCTTGCCCCATCTGCATGGAATCGAAATGAATATCGCGATCCTCGCCGCCTACCCAGACTCCGCTGACGAGTTGAGGGGTGAATCCCATAAACCATGCATCAGAATTGCGATTGGTCGTACCCGTCTTTCCTCCGATTTCACCTGCAATGTTATATTTATAGCGTAATCGGCCGCCCGTTCCTTCATCAATGACAGCTTTCAATTCAACCAGCATCTTGTAGGCACTTTCTGAACTGATAACCTCATTCATACGAGGTTGGAACTTAGCGATCACATTGCCTTCATTGTCCTCTATCTTGGTAACAAACACAGGAGCTACACGAATGCCATTATTTGCAAAAGCGGTGTATGCACTCACCATCTCGCCCACTGATACCTCACAAGGTCCAAGACATAAAGACATGGAGGGATGAATGTCGGGATTGGTAATGCCGAACTTGTGTAGGATGTTGACAAACTGATTAGGATTCAAGCGGCTCATCAGATAAGCAGAGATCCAATTGTTGGAGTGTGCCAAGCCCCACTTGAGCGTAACCATCTCGCCATACCTGCTTCTGCTGGAGTTTCTCGGTGTCCACGGCCTGCCTGCCACCATATATGTACGCTGTACATTGGGTGCCATGTCACAGGGCGATGAGCCGTTTTCCATAGCCAAAGAGTAAAGGAACGGCTTGATTGTAGACCCCACCTGTCGGCGGCCATCCATCACCATGTCATATTGGAAATGCCGGAAATCAATACCACCCACGTATGCTTTCACATGCCCTGTATGAGCTTCCATACTCATGAATCCGGCGCGAAGGAAAGACTTGTAATAACGAATGGAGTCCATCGGTGTCATTACTGTGTCGATATCACCATGATAGGTATAAATCGTCATATCCGTAGGTGTACGGAAAGCCTTCTCAATGTCGCTTTCTGACACTCCCGCCTCGCGCATCACCCTATAGCGTTCGCTTTGCCGAACGGCTCTCCACATAATCTGGTTGACCTGCTTACGTGTCAAATCTTCCGTGAATGGCGCATTGGGTTTATTTCTGTTTTCTCTGTTGAATGCCGGTTGAAGATACTGAGCCACATGGGCATAGACCGCCTCCTCTGCATACTGCTGCATACGCGAATCTATGGTTGTGTAGATTTTCAGCCCGTCTGTATAAACATTATAGAAACTGCCATCCTTCTTGGTATGCTTCTTGCACCAACCGCAGAGTGGATCTGTGGCATAAGCAATAGAGTCAATCACATATTGACGCTGATTCCATGACGGATAATCTTCCCTTTCAGGTCTATCCATCATCAAATATTGGCGTAAGAATTCACGGAAATACACTGCCATTCCATCCTTGTGGTCTGTACGTCGGAAATGGAGTTCCACCGGTTCTGCACTGTATTGGTTATATTCAGTCCGAGACAAATAACCGGCTTTAGCCATCTGGCTCAAGACAACATTCCTGCGCTCCTTGCTGCGCTCGGGATATCTCACAGGATTGAAAAATGAAGGATTCTTGCACAAACCAATAAGCAATGCAGCCTCCGTCACCGTCAAATCTTTAGGCTCCTTATTAAAATAGGTGTTGGCAGCAGTCTTGATTCCAACAGCCCCATGCAAGAAATCAAAATAATTGAGATAAAGAGCTATAATCTCTTCCTTGGTAAAGTTTCGCTCCAGCTTCACTGCCGTCACCCATTCGATAGGTTTTTGCAATGAGCGTTCCACGGTGGATTGAGCAGGAGCAGAATATAGCTGCTTGGCCAGTTGCTGGGTAATCGTACTGCCGCCACCGGCACTCTCCTGCCTCATCAGTCCACGCTTCACGACGGCTCTCGCAAGCGCAATGAAGTCGATGCCCGAATGGTCGTAGAATCGTTCGTCCTCCGTCGCCACTAAGGCATGTACCAGATGTGGCGAAAGATTGTTATAGCTTATCGGTATGCGGTTTGCCCTGTCTAAATTATAGGTGCCTATAATCTTACCATCAGCCGAAAGCACCTGTGATGCAGATTTGCTGATAGGATTCTGTAAGTTCTCTATATCTGGCGAATATCCAATGACTCCATACCAAATGAGGAAGAAAAGTACTGCTGCAGCAACTATAACAGATACCAGTATCACCCATAGAGTAATTATAAACGTTCTTCTCATTAGCAAATAATTATTTGTGCAAAAATACTATTTTTCTTTTGAAATCACACCAGTAAACCAATTTTTATCAGTAACTTAGCGGTCGGATTCGAATCAATCAACCAAAATATAAATGGAAAAACATAATTTTGTGACGATTGCCGACCTGTCGAAAGAGAAGATTATGTATCTGCTTGAGATGGCGCAAGAGTTCGAACAACACCCCAATCGGGAACTTCTGAAAGGAAAAGTCGTTGCCACTCTTTTCTTTGAACCTTCCACCCGCACCCAACTTAGTTTCCAAACAGCAGCCAATCGCCTTGGTGCCCGCGTTATTGGGTTTTCTGATGCCAGCACCTCGAGTACCACAAAGGGCGAGACACTCAAGGACACAATTCTCATGGTGAGCAATTATGCCGACATCATCGTCATGCGCCACTATATCGAAGGGGCTGCCCAGTATGCCAGCGAGGTGGCACCCGTACCCATCATCAATGCCGGAGACGGTGCCCACATGCACCCTTCGCAATGCCTGCTCGATCTCTATTCCATTTATAAAACCCAAGGCACGCTTGAGAATTTGAATATCTATCTTGTAGGAGATCTCAAATACGGTCGTACCGTTCATTCTCTTATTATGGCTATGCGACATTTCAATCCCACTTTCCACTTCATCGCCCCAGATGAATTAGCTATGCCGCAGGAGTATAAGTTCTATTGTGATAATCATGGTATCAAATATTACGAGCATACTGTATTTGACGAAGACGTAATCTCCGGAGCCGACATTCTCTATATGACGCGTGTGCAGAAAGAACGCTTCTCTGATCTCATGGAATATGAACAGGTGAAGAATGTCTATATCCTTCGCAGCAACATGCTGGGCAAAGCAAAGGAAAACCTGAAGATTCTACACCCCCTGCCTCGTGTCAATGAGATTGCTTACGACGTGGATAATACCCCATACGCCTATTACATCCAGCAAGCCAAGAATGGGCTTTATGCCCGCGAGGCCATTTTCTGCCATTGCTTAGGCATCTCGCTCGATGATGTGCGCAATGACAAAACCATCATCTTAAGACAAACCAATTGAACGTTTAGATCATGGCAAAGAAAGAACTACAGGTTGCTGCCATCCAGAATGGCACCGTGATAGACCACATCCCTGCCGAAAAGACCTATCAGGTGGCGCATCTGCTCAACCTCCACAAGCTCGATATGCAGGTCACCATTGGCTATAACCTCCCCTCAAGCAAGATAGGAAAGAAGGGAATTATCAAGATCTCTGATAAGTTTTTCACCGATGAGGAGATCAGTAGGCTCTCGGTCATTGCCCCCAAACTGGTGCTCAACATCATCAAAGACTATGAGGTGATTGAGAAAAAGACTGCCATTACTCCAGACGAATTGCGTGGCATCGTAAAGTGCAACAATCCCAAATGCATCACCAATAACGAGCCGATGCAGACCTACTTCACTATCGTAGATAAAGCCAAAGGCATTCTGAAATGCCACTATTGCGAAAAAGAGCAGGATATAGAAAAAGTGGAATTAGAGTAATCCTGTTCCTGTTTCAAATTCATCACAAATGTGCCTGATTCCGTTGAGATTCATGCATGACTTGTTTACTTTTATCCCCATATATCTTTAGTTTAAGTATCATATTTATATCAATTTATAACAATCAACACATGGAAAGAGATCAAGAGATTTTCGATCTTATCGAGCAAGAACATCAGCGCCAGCTGAGAGGTATGGAGCTCATCGCCTCTGAAAACTTTGTCAGCGACGATGTGATGAATGCCATGGGCAGTTACCTCACCAACAAGTACGCCGAAGGTTATCCCGGCAAGCGCTATTATGGCGGATGCCAAGTGGTGGACAAGGTAGAGACGCTGGCCATCGAGCGTGTAAAGAAGCTCTTCGGTGCCGAATATGCCAACGTGCAGCCACATTCTGGTGCACAAGCCAATCAGGCCGTGTTGCTTGCAGTGCTCAAACCCGGCGACACTTTCATGGGTCTTGATCTCGATCAGGGCGGTCACCTATCTCATGGCAGCGAAGTGAACACCTCCGGCATCCTCTACAAGCCTGTCGGTTACACGTTAAATCGTGAGACCGGACGTGTGGATTACGATGAGATGGAGCGCCTTGCATCAGAGTGTAAGCCCAAGTTGATTATCGGTGGTGGCTCTGCCTACAGCCGGGAGTGGGATTATGCCCGCATGCGTCGCATTGCCGATCAGGTGGGCGCCCTCCTCATGATCGATATGGCTCATCCTGCCGGACTGATTGCTGCCGGACTTCTCGACAACCCTCTCAAATATGCTCACATCGTGACCACTACCACGCACAAGACTCTCCGTGGTCCACGCGGCGGCGTCATCTTGCTGGGCAAGGACTTTGCCAACCCATGGGGCTACACCACCAAGAAGGGTGAGATCAAGCCCATGAGCATGCTCTTCAATTCTGCCGTATTCCCCGGTAACCAAGGCGGTCCGTTGGAGCACGTCATCGCTGCCAAAGCTGTTGGTTTCCACGAGAATCTCCTTCCTTCATGGAAAGAGTATGCGCAACAGGTGAAGACCAACGCATCGGTACTGGCTCAATCACTCGTCGACTGTGGCTTCAGCATCGTGAGCGGTGGCACCGATAACCACTCCATGCTTCTCGACCTCCGTCAGAAATATCCTGACCTCACGGGTAAGATTGCCGAGAATGCACTCGTTGCCGCCGACATTACTGTCAATAAGAATAAGGTGCCCTACGATGAGCGTAGCGCGTTCCAGACATCAGGCATCCGATTGGGCACGGCAGCCCTCACCACCCGTGGCGCCAAGGAAGACATGATGCATCTTGTTGCCGATCTGATCAACGAAGTGCTGGCTGATCCCGAGAACGATCAGGTTATCGCTCGTGTACGCGAGAAAGTGAATGCCACAATGAAGAATTATCCTCTGTTTGCTTATTAAGTAGGGGGCGTGTTAGAATAAGAGTATAAAAACCATCACTTTATGCACGAATGGAGCCATATAAACGGATGTCTATCCGCCATTTGGCTTTTATTACTTTCCCTCTCGGCATATAGCCGAGAACAGTGACTTTCAGTTCTAAGCGAAGCGATTATCCTTTTATACTCTTATTCTCTTATTCCATTTTGACACATCCTCTTGCATATATCCATATTCCTTTGAAACATCGCTTAGCCATCTTTTTCCTGCTGCTCACAGTCAGCGTCCTTGCTCATGCGCAGTCGCCCCTTGCCAATCGGGTGAAGGCATACGCACGCCATCTGCCGGAAAATGCTAAGCTGGTAGCCAAATACACTGATCGCATGCGTCATTGCGTGTACTACACGATCGACAACCGGCTCTATTGCTACGATGCCGTCACTAACCGCTCCGAAGATATCAACTTTGCCAACAAGAGCTATCATCAGATTCTTGCCACATGGTGGAGCCCCGACGGCAACTTCCTGCTCATCGCGATCGATAAAGGTTCGTTTTCAACTTTCTACCTTGACGACGGACAAGAACTCTGGCGTTATGACACTCGCAAGAAGACCCCATTGAAAATCGGACAAGGCTTTGCCATCAAGCGTCAGAAGGGATGCTTCGTCATCAAGCGGGCTTCACGCTGTCTTAACCCCAAGGCTGAGCGAAGCCTGCAGCAATGGATGGGGCAAGACCATTATTACGACCTCTATGGCAAAACCATTTGGGCTAAAGAGGAGTACCGCATTAAATAGCATCAGTCAATGGTTACAGCAAAAGCTACATTCCTTTTTTCGGCCGTCCTGCTAAGCATGCTATTTGTGAGTTGCAAGGCGCCCCGCAAGCCCCAACCGCTTCTTCCGTCAGACCGCACGGACTCCATCGGTGTGCCTGTAGCCGAAACGCTTACCGAACATCCTTTTGCTATCGAGAGAATCCCGACGGGCGAATACGTCAAACTTCAGTCCGCCCATCCTGCGAGAAAGAAAAAAGCCAAGGTGATCACCGATTCTTATCAAATACGCCGAATGCTGAAAGGACGTGCCGCCTTTTCCGATTCGCTTGAAACGGATAATCTGGTGGAGATTCAATTCGACAGTGGCAACAGTTTCAAGACTACAGACTTTCAGGATTATTGGCTTCAGGCCTATTACCCCTCTGAAGACATCCTGCAACTGGAAGGCGGGCACAGCTTCGAATATAGCGTTGACCTGAAAGATCGCATGGAGAATGTCGGCACACCCCAAAGCATGTTTTATTCTCCCGATAGCCTGTTCCGGCTTGAAAGCTATTTTGCGGGACAGGAAATCGATATTATCTCCGTAAGTCAGCGCACCGCTACCGGCCACTACCGCAAGATGGCCGACCTCACCGAGTTGCTGCGGTATCGGTTTAAAGATATTTCGATAGTAAACGTGGCTGATGCTTTCTGGACCGACGCCGAGCATCTTTATATCCGCACGCGGGGAAATGACAGCAACGGCAAAGAGCTCACCCCATGTTTTAAGCTCACGATGCCCGCAACCGCTGACAAGGATTTCACTTTCTGGGATGGCTTGGAAGAACAGCATGCACCCTATCGATGCAACATCAACTTCGAGACAATCGGCAGCAGGCATCTGCTCGCCAAACGCTATATCGATGCCTTAATGCTTGATCTTCACTATCCCGCCTGCGTTTTCTATCAAGGCATTCGCCTGCAGCTAAGCCCTCGGTTCCTCACCGTTCTCATTCCCATACGGATGGGCGAACACGAACTAAGCATACACCTGTTTCATATAGACAATCATGGTCGGCTGGCGGATGAGATGGAAGTGGGCTATGACGAGATCGCTGAATCTGCTTTCCGCAAATATTGCACTTTTCATAAAGACTATGCCGACATTACCGAAGAGAACGACTTTGTGGAAGAAAGGCTGAACACCACATTAAAGTGGAAACAGGACGGCTATCTCATTTTCCAATCACATTAAGTTTGTGCTCCAAGCTATTCTTGGAATAACATAAAGCCGGCGGTTTTCCCCTTTTCCTCTTCTCTTCCCTATCTTCCTTTCTCTCCCTTTCTCTAAATTCTTTCGGAAATTATCGGTGTTCGCTGAAAGTTGAAGGGAAACGATGCAAACCCGCCCGGCAGCATTTGCAGTTTCATCCTCATACGGCGGTCAGATCGCCCGACAGGCCGCCGCTTACCGCCCTAATGAGCACGTACGTCGTTCGGTGTACGCATGTATGGCGTACGATGTACATGCGTACGACGTTCGGTGTACGTGCGTACACTGTACGACGTACGTCGGCATCGGCATGAGATGGGTGTGCCGTTTGATGTACACGACGCTTAGTCAAGCACTTTCTGGGCAGACTGTCTTTTCCTGATTTGACTTCCATCTATAGTCTCCATTTGTGCATGAAGTGATGGCTTTTATTCTCTTATTCCATTTTGATACATCCTCTTAGGTGAGGTGCTGTTCGCCATTCTGTCTTATTTTCGTCCGATTTCTTTGTCGGTTTATGCTTTTTTTGTACTTTTGCCTACATATTATAAGTAAATTAAATACAAATAGCATTATGCTTACACTTAAACTCATCAGTGAGGAAACCGAACGTGTGATTAAGGCATTGGAGAAGAAACATTTCACCGGTGCCCGCGAAGCCATCGAGAAAGTATTGGAGTATGATAGGGTGCGTCGTGAGTCCCAACAAAAGGTAGACACCAACAAGATGCAGCAGAATCAGCTATCCAAACAGATTGGCGTTCTGATGAAGGAGGGAAAGAAAGAGGAAGCAGAAAATATAAAGAATCGGGTGGCTGGCCTGAAAGACGCAGACAAGGCCTTGCAGGAGGTCATGGATAAGGCTACGGAGGATATGACCAACGTGCTGCTCACCATTCCCAACATCCCCTCCGACAAGGTGCCCGAGGGTAAGGATGCTGAGGATAACGTGGTGGTGAAGCGTGGCGGCGAAGTGCCCGAGCTTGGCGCTGATGCCCTGTGCCATTGGGATTTGCTGAAGAAATACAATCTTGTGGATTTCGATATGGGCGTGAAGATCACCGGTGCCGGCTTCCCTATCTATGTGGGCAAGATGGCTCGTCTGCAGCGTGCGCTTGAGGCTTTCTTCCTCGACGAAGCTCGCAAGGCGGGCTATTTGGAAGTGCAGCCCCCTTATGTGGTCAATGAGGCCAGCGGTTACGGCACCGGTCAGTTGCCCGATAAGGAGGGGCAGATGTATCATGCCAACCTTGACAATCTCTATCTCATCCCCACGGCTGAGGTTCCTGTAACCAATATCTTCCGCGATGAGATTTTGGATGAGAAAGATTTGCCCATCAAGCGTTGTGCCTATTCAGCCTGCTTCCGCCGTGAAGCTGGCTCTTACGGCAAGGATGTGCGCGGATTGAACCGCCTGCATCAGTTCGATAAGGTAGAGATTGTGCGCATCGACACTCCCGAACACTCCGACGAGTCGCATCAGGAGATGCTCGACCATGTGGAGGGATTGCTCAAGAAACTGGAGCTTCCCTATCGCATACTCTTACTTTGTGGTGGCGACATGAGTTTCACCTCTTCTATATGCTATGATTTCGAAACCTATAGCGCAGCACAGAACCGCTGGTTGGAGGTATCGTCGGTGTCCAACTTTGGAAGTTATCAGGCCAACCGCCTGCACTGTCGTTTCCGTCGTCAGGAGACGAAGAAGACCGAGATATGCCACACGCTGAATGGTTCGGCGCTCGCCCTGCCTCGTATTGTAGCTACAATCATCGAGAACAATCAGACGCCCGAGGGCATCCGTGTGCCGAGGGTATTGGTTCCGTATTGTGGTTTCGAAATGCTCGACGATAAGAATTTCGAATAGTATGTGCTCTCTCCACGAGAAGAAGTTCGTTTAACCCGCTTCGTAGATGAGCGGGAGATGCAATGTGGGTCGAGAGCATACTAATGCGTATGCCTGACTGCATTGCATCTTTTTATATTATACAGAAGATACAAAAACATTATAAAGACTATCTGACTATCATGTACAAGATTCTGAAGAAAGAACAATTTTCTGAGAAGGTGTTCTGCTTTGAAGTAGAAGCTCCGCTCATTTCACGCAGTTGTCGCCCGGGCAACTTTATCATTGTGAGAGTAGACAAGTATAGTGAGCGCGTGCCTTACACCATTGCCAAGAACGACACAGAGAGGGGAACGCTCACGCTGGTGATTCAGGAGGTGGGTCTCTCATCCACGAAGTTTTGCCAGCTCAACGAGGGCGACGAGGTGCTCGACATCGTTGGACCGCTGGGGAATCCCTCACATATTGAAAACTACGGTACGGTAATTTGTGCCGGCGGAGGCATTGGCATTGCGGCCATTCTGCCTATCCTCACTGCCCTCAAACTTGCCGGCAACCGCGTTATATCTGTGTTGGCCGGACGTACGAAAGAACTTGTCATCATGGTCGACGATGTGGCTAAGTATAGCGATGAGGTAATCATCATGACCGACGACGGCTCCTATGGACAGCAGGGTGTGGTGACCGTGGGTGTGGAGCAGGTGATTCGGCGTGAGCATGTGGATAAAGTGTTGGCTATCGGCCCCCCCGTCATGATGAAGTTTACCTCTCTTCTGGCTAAGAAATACGGCATTCCCAATGATGTTTCGCTCAATACGATTATGGTCGACGGCACGGGTATGTGTGGTGCCTGTCGCTTAACCATTGGCGGAAAGACAAAGTTTGTCTGCATCGACGGTCCTGAGTTTGATGGCGATCTTGTTGATTGGGATGAGATGATGAAACGCATGGGTACCTTTAAGGATGTGGAAAAGGAGGAGATGGAACATTATCAAGAAAATGTATCGGCCACATCTTCGGAAATCCATCGTCTATCTGCCTCGTCCGCCACAGAGAATTTTGTATCGGATGAAAGCACATCGTCTCGCATTCCCCTCCCATCGGAGGAGTCAGGGGAGTCTATCACCGATCGTAATGCCCCATGGCGAAATGACTTGCGCGCTTCGATGAAGGCTAAAGAGCGTACGCAGATTGAACGCGTACAGATGCCCGAGCTTGATGCGGCTTATCGTGCCACTACTCGTTTGGAAGAAGTGAACAAGGGCTTGACCAAGGAGATGGCCATGCGTGAGGCTCAGCGTTGTCTCGACTGTGCGAAGCCTACCTGTGTGGAAGGTTGCCCGGTGAATATCAATATCCCATCATTTATCAAGAATATTGAGCGTGGCGACTTCCTTGCTGCTGCAAGAGTGCTGAAAGAGACCTCCGCTCTGCCTGCAGTCTGTGGTCGTGTGTGTCCGCAGGAGAAACAGTGCGAAAGCCGGTGTATCCATCTCAAGATGAAAGAGCCTGCTGTCGCCATCGGTTATCTGGAGCGCTTCGCCGCCGATTACGAGCGTGAAAGTGGGCAGATTGCTATGCCCGATATTGCACCAAGTAATGGTATCAAGGTGGCTGTGGTAGGGTCAGGGCCTGCCGGCCTGAGCTTTGCCGGCGATATGGTGAAGAAAGGTTTTGAGGTATATGTATTCGAGGCGTTGCATGAGATTGGTGGTGTGTTGAAATATGGTATTCCCGAGTTCCGACTGCCTAACCGTATCGTTGATGTGGAAATTGACAGCTTGCGCAAGCAGGGAGTTCATTTCCAGACAGATACGATCATTGGCAAAACCATCACCGTAGAAGACTTGGAGAAGAAAGACTTCAAGGGAATCTTCATTGGGTCGGGTGCCGGACTACCTAATTTCATGGATATTCCCGGTGAAAACTGCATCAATGTGATGTCGAGTAATGAGTATCTCACCCGTGTGAATTTGATGGATGCAGCCAATCCTGATACCGATACGCCTATCATCTTAGGTAAGAAGGTGATTGTTGTAGGTGGTGGCAACACGGCTATGGATTCTTGCCGTACGGCCAAGCGCTTAGGCGCCGATGTCACTTTGGTTTACCGTAGATCTGAGGAAGAGATGCCTGCACGATTGGAAGAGGTGAAGCATGCTAAGGAGGAAGGTGTCAACTTCTTGACACTTCACAATCCGAAAGAATATTTAGGTGATGAGAAAGGCCGTGTGCGTGGTGCGGTGCTCGATGTGATGGAACTCGGCGAACCCGATGCTTCAGGTCGTCGTAGTCCGGTGGCGACAGGCAAGACTGTCACTTTGGAGTGCGATCAAGTGATTGTTGCCATCGGCGTATCGCCCAATCCGTTGGTGCCGAAGTCTATCCCCGGCCTTGAGTTGGGACGCAAAAATACTATTGTGGTCAACGAAGGCATGCAGTCGTCGCGCACTAACATATATGCAGGTGGTGACATTGTGCGTGGTGGTGCCACAGTGATTCTTGCCATGGGCGATGGTCGACGTGCCGCAGCCAATATGGCAGAACAACTCTTAAGCAGGGCATAATAACTTTCCATTATATCCGTTTTTTACCAATCTGCCAGCTTGAAGAAGGAGTGTAGCGGGTTACACGACTGATGAAAGAGGGCGGATTGGTGAAAAACGGCGGAAAATTACTTTGTGTACGAATGTGGCCGTATAAACAGATGTTTATCCAACATTTGGCTTTTATTACTTTCCCTCTCGGCATGTATGCCGAGAACAGTGACTTTCAGTTCTAAGCGAAGCGATTATTCTTTTATTCAGACACACCCTCACTTATTATATATTAATGTGTATGTGTGTTTTAGTTGTTGTTTTCCCGGTAGTTTTTTGTCTGTTTTACTTTTTTCTTAATTTTTTTCTTGAAATATTTGGTGTTGTTTGTTTT
>CAUTTP010000049.1:0-21510 GCA_963541305.1 uncultured Prevotella sp. | reverse complement strand
AGCAACTCCATAGGGGATAAATAACCATAGTAAGTACTTTTGCAGAGGTCTCAAAGTATCAGTATGAGAAAAGATTCATCTTTTGAAATCCTTGATTTCATGGGATTGTCAGATTTGTGCGGAGGCACAAGTTTGGCTGAAGAAACAGAGGGTGGAAGGGCTGTAGGTGTTAATTGCTGCAATGGACCGGATACCGGCGATCAAGACACCTCACATCCTTAGGGTTAAGCTGTAACTATTTACTGGATGCGCTAAAACAACACATCACCGTGTGCTTTTATTACAAAAGGCTTAGCGCATCCTTTTCTTAAACTTCTACTGTTATGAAGCATCGATATAAAGTTTTTTACGTACAAAATCAACATTTTTTGTATTATGATCCATGCATGTCTATTTTGTCTTTAGATAAAAGCGTGGCGGAAAGCATTGAGAATGAGACGTTCTTTGCTCATAACAATCCCAAATACAAAGAGTTTGCTCAAATATACCATACTCCTCTTGCTAAAGAAAATCAAAACAATACTCATAATCTCAGACAAATCAACAGAATTACTTTATGTGTATCAAACGACTGTAATTTGAGATGCAAATACTGCTTTGCTCAAGGGGGTAGTTATGGTGAGACTCGAACGCAAATGTCAATTGATATGGCAAAGGAATTTGTGTGTTTTTGTGACAAGTATTTCGACTCCATAAAAACTATTCTCTTTTTTGGAGGAGAGCCGCTATTAAACATAGAAGTAATAGAATTTGTCTGCAAAAATATCACGAAGATATATAAAGAGAAAAAGAAAGTAATTCCTAAATTCTGCATCATAACCAATGGCACAATACTGAACGCCTCGGTGATGAAACTTATGGAAAAATATATAAATCGTGTTACTATAAGCGTCGACGGGCCTAAATTGTTACACGATTTTAACAGAGTATATATAAATGGTAAAGGAAGCTACGATATCGTTGCCAACTTTATTCAAGAAATGAAACGTATTAAGAATCTGCAAGTTTCATACGAAGCTACTTTTACAAAGGAAGCTATAGAAAAGGGGTATACCTATGCCTCTTTAAGAGGGTTCTTTATAAATACATTAGGAATTAAAGGCACTATCATTAACGACTCACACTTAGACAAGACCATAGCAATAGATTATATCAAATCTATAACCAAAGAACAAATGATTGAAAGCAATTTTGGCTGTATGTCGGGAGATTTTTGGAAGATTCTTGATTTACTGGTGAAAAGGGAAAACAACTTACTCTGCAATATAGGTTTTAAAAATATTTCCATATCTGTTAAGGGAGAAGTATTTGTTTGCCATTTGGTCAACGGGAAAAAGAAATGCAGCTTGGGACATATCAACAAAAGGAATATATTCAATCACCCCGAACATTACAGGGACATTATTTGCGATCTTAACAAGAAATATCCTGTTTGTGAAAGCTGTTGGTGCATGAATCTATGTGGAGGATGCACCATAGAATGCCTTTACGACGAAAGAACGGGAACCTTATTGGATAGCCCAAATCTTTCTTTTTGCCACTTTTTGCAGCAATATGCTGCGCAAGCATTGATGCTTATGATAACTATCAGGCAAGACAAATCGTTGTGGGATTTATTAACCAAAAAACTTAATAATAGCTAAACCGTGAAAGTGTTATCCGTATTTTTAATGTGCTGGTTTCCCGTCCTGCTGTGCGCGCAATCGCTCACGGGACGGGTGATTGATGAACTGTCACAACCATTGGCGTTTGCAAATGTCGTGTTGCTCAATCGGGCAGACTCTTCTTTTGTAACCGGAACGATGACGAAAGAAGATGGTACGTTTGAAATCAGCACAAGTAATCAAGAGGGTGTGCTGAAAGTGTCGTTTGTGGGGTACAGTACACATTACATAAACTGCCAAAATGGAGATTTGGGCGACATCATGATGAATCCAGATCTAATTTGGAAAAACGAAGTGGTGGTTGTAGGTCACCGCCCGCAATATAAGATGATTACAGGAGGCATGACCGTCGACATTCAGAACTCAATGTTGAAAGACTTAGGTACGGCCGACGACGTTCTGAGCATGTTGCCGCGCGTACAAGGCGAAGATGGAAACTTCACGGTGTTTGCCAAGGGAACGCCGGAAATCTACATCAATAACAAGAAGATACAAAATGTTACAGAACTGAAGCAGCTGAAGTCGTCTGATATCAAGAGCGTCGACATCATCACTACACCCGGCGCCAAATACAACGCGGAGGTCGGCGCCATCATCCGTATCAAGACCGTACGACCACAGAGTGACGGCATCAGTGTAGAGACATACAGCCAGGTGAGACGCAACAACAAATGGAATACCTACGATGACGCCGACGTAAAGTATCGTAACGGCAGATTAGAGGTGTCCGGCAATGTGGGGTTCGAAAACGAGAACCACTCCGAGAACACCACCGTAACAACCAACACGTATGCCAACAATAATCACGTCAACATCACGCAGGTGGCCCCCAATGGTTTTTGGAGCACGATGCTAAACGGAAAACTGTCGACAAGCTACTATTTCAACGACGATAACTCCATCGGTCTCTCTTACGGATTGAGCGGTTCGATTTACGAAGGCGGAAACGCACAAACATGGCAAACCATCACCCGAAACGACGCCCTTGAGGGCACGGTAGACCAACAGATGGATATTGGCGCGAGCGAATCGCCGATGCACGAAGCCAATCTCTACTATGTGGGAAAGGCCGGGAAACTGGGCATCGACTTCAACGGGTCATGGGTTTGGAAGAAAACGACGCGTGACCAGACTTCCGTTGAAAAGAGTTTACAGCTGGTCGACCAAGACATACATAGTCACAACGAAAGCCGAAATCGGATGCTAGCCGGGAAACTGGTGTTGACCTATTCAGTTTGGAAAGGAGAACTAAGCGTCGGTTCGGAAATCATGCGGTCGAACAGTCATGCGCTGTACAACAATGCGGAGCAAATCGTATCGGCATCGGATGATAAAATCAAAGAGAATAACGTCGCCGCCTTTGCCGAATACCAATTTCGCGCGGGTAATTGGAGTTTTAATGGAGGATTACGTTACGAGTCTGTCACATCCGACTACTATTCGTTTGGGCAGTATCAAACGGAGCAGAGCCGCTCTTATCACAACCTCTTCCCGAATATCTCCATCGGCTGGCAAAAGGATAAGTGGAGCGTGCAACTCAGCTACGGCAAACGTATCAGTAGACCAAGTTACAGCTCGCTCAGTTCGAATGTGCAATACGACAACCGATATGCCTATGAAGGCGGAAATCCCTTGCTGAGGCCTACCATCAAACAGCACATAGACCTCTACGCCACATACGCGTGGCTGAGTTTTACAGCGGGATATAACCGCAACAAAGACATGATTCTGAGGTTCGGCGACTTATATCAAAGCGGTACCGAAATTACTTTTTGGACCAGTAGAAACTTCGACAAGTACGAGTCGTACCATGCCACACTGACCGCTTCGCCCAGATTCGGATTCTACCGCCCCACGATTACACTCAAGTATCTCCGGCAGAACTTCGATGTGCAAGGCTACGGCGTATCTGAGAAACTGAACACACCGCTGTGGCAGATGGATTTGCGCAACTGGTTCGTTATCGACAAGACCACCAGAGCCATGCTCTTTCTGCGTTATGCTACCGGCTACGACAATGGATTCACCCATTTCCAACATGCCTTTAATATCAACGTTCGAGCCCAAAAATCCTTCCTCGAAGGGTCACTCACACTGGCAGTCTTTGCCAACGATGTTTTCCGCACCCTTCGCGAACGATGGTCGGGCTATTACTCCCTAACCACCACAAGCAAAGACGCCTACGTCTACACGCAAAGTATAGGAATCTCGCTTACATATCGCCTTAACGCCACCCAAAACAGATACAAAGGCACTGGCGCCGGCAATGAGGAGAAAGGCAGATTGTAATTTTTTATTTCTGCCTGCTGTGGGCTTCCGGCGAACGAAACAAGAGCGATTTCTTTAGAGTCGACGGAAAAATTTCTAAAACGACAGGGCTTGTCACTTCGGAAGGAAAATATTCTAACAAAACTAGTGCATATGCAAGATATGATAAAACCAGCATGTCTCTTGTTCAGAAATTACAACATTGTATCTTCAGAAGACGTATGATACACTGTGAGAAACGCTACATATCAATCATATCCACCACGGCCTCAATATCCTCACGATTGATGTCACCTGTAATCAGCACTGCGGTGCACTTGTAACGGTCGTTCATCAGTCCCACTATTTCGTTCACGCTATTGCTGTCCTGCTTCACGAGGATGAGCACATTGTGTTCGTCGTTCTTCACGTGCGAATATTCCTCGTAGCCTTGCGAGGTGAGAGCGTTAATCTTCTTAGCAAACTTCTTGCGCACACTCTTCTTGCAACCGTCCAACCGGAGCACCTTAGCCGACCTCACTTGTTGCAGCAGCGCCTGCACGTTGCCGCTCTTCATCTTGGCCGCAGCTATCGACATCACGGCGCGAGGCACACTGACATATTCGGCTTTCTTCTGACTTCTGTAATCGCTGAAGACGGCATCGGCCGTCTGGGCTGACACCCACTGACATGCCAGCATGAGAATCAGGGATAATAATAACTTCTTCATTGCCTTATCATTATTTATTTTTAAAATTCTACGTATGGGCTCAAACGCTCGATATCTTGCTGTGTAAAATCCTTTATCAGCCGAAGGTCGGCCAAACTTGTCAGCGGCCCGCGCAGCCGGCGGTAATCGACAATCGCCTTCGCCTGATAATAATTGATGTAGGGATGACGCTTGAGTTCGTTGAGCTTTAGCTGATTGACGGCTATCCGCCGTATATTGTTACTCGCTGTGAGATAATTTAACGCTGCTTCGGGAATATCTTCTATCTCTAACAATTGCCGCACGGAGTGGAACCCGCCCAGTTTCTCGCGGTAGACCACGATGCGTCGGGCATAATAGCTGCCGATGCCCGGCACGCGCTGCAACAGCGAGGTGTCAGCAGTGTTGACATCGATGGATTCGCCTTTTTTGAGCTTGTGCGGGTAAGAATAGGTGGTGTCGCGTAACGTCTGTGATGCCTTCGGAAAGAGGCCGGCAGCTGGCGCGTAGTCGCTGCTGATACGGATATAAGGCTCAAGTTCTCGATATTGCTTTTGGGTAAGACCGTAAAGTCGTGCGAAATCGCTCGCCCTGCGATAAACTCCGCCCGCCGCACGATACTTGTAGACATTGCGTACCTGCCACGGCTGTAGCCCGAGCAGCAGCAGTTGGGTGCTGTCGGCTGTATTGGGATCAAAGGGGAAGAGCTGTTTTTGCCGTGTCTCGGTCTGGAAATAAGGTTCGTAGGATGGTTCATTATACGATGAAATCGGCTGTTTTTGCACAAAGACAGTGTCTTTCTGTGTGGCAACCGTAGCGGTTTCTTGCCCTCCTACAAAGAAAATGAGCGCTAAAGCTATGATGCCCAACAACAGAAAGAAGAGCAACACACTACGGTCGGATCGGTTAAAATAGAAGAAATCCTTGAGTTTCATGATGGTCGGTTATGATTGTCTGATGCCCTCCTAACGGGCATGGGCACCGCATATTGCATCAGATGACACCCAATTGATGCAAGAAAACAGCAGCTATGCACACGGGCGAAACGTATCTCACAAGAAACAGCCACACGTGATATGTCGCAGTGCCAAGCGTTCCCCAATTGGTCACCTCAGCCTTGACGATATGTCGGGGAGCCACCCAGCCCAGCAGGATGCAAGTGAAGAACGCCCCCGTGGGCAGGAGAATATTGGACGTGAGATAGTCGCAGCAGTCGAGAAAACTCTTGCCAAAAAGGGTGATGTCGGCCGCCCCGCACGATAAGGAGCAGGGCATGCCGATGATGATGGCACACAACGATTCGAGCATGGCGCCGCTCCTGCGCGACACGTGCAGCTCCTCATAGAAAAGGGCGGTACCTATCTCGTGCATGGAGATGGTGGATGTGAGCGCCGCCAACGCCAAGAGGGCATAGAAAAGTATGCCGATGACATAGCCCAGCGTAGGAGTAAAGGCCTGCTGGAAGACGTTGGGCAGAGTGATAAAGATGAGTGAGGGGCCGCTATCAGGATTCACACCCACAGAGAATGCCGCCGGAAAAATCATCAATCCGGCCAAAATGGCAATACCCGTATCAATCAATGCTATCTGCCCGGCAGACTTCACGAGATTAGTCTGCCTGCTGAAGTAAGAAGCATAGGTACAGAGACAGGCGGTGCCCAATGACAAGGAGAAGAATGCCTGCCCCATGGAATCGAGGATAACATTATGGTTGACTTTCGAAAAATCGGGCTTGAGCAGAAACTCTACGCCTTTCATCGCACCGGGAAGCGAGCACGACGCAATAACAATAATGATGAACAGCACCAAGAGGATGGGCATGAGGACGTTGCTGAATCTCTCTATTCCCTTACGCACACCGCGCGTCACGACAAACTGGGTGATGAGGATGAACGCCACTGTCCATGTCAACGGCTTGACGGGATCGGACGAAAAGGTCTCGAAATACGACAAAACATAATTGGAATCACCGGCCAGATGACCGAAAATGCTGGCATAGAGATACTGCAGACACCAACCTGCAATGACGGAATAGAAACCTAAGATGATGACGGAAGTGATGGCTCCGACATAGCCTAAGACAGACCACCACTTGCCACCCATCTGATGATAAGCCCGCGCAGAGTTGGATGCACCATGACGTCCCACCACAAACTCTGCCACCATACCGGGCATGCCGAGAAGGAAAATACAGACCAAATAGATAAGGATAAAGGCTGCTCCGCCATCCTGCCCTGTCATATAGGGGAATCGCCAGACATTGCCCAAACCCACCGCAGAACCCGCCGTGGCAAGAATCACGCCTATCTTTGTACCGAAATTTCCTCTTTCGCTCATGGATATTCTGTCATTTTCTGTGTTCCGAGCATCAAATCGCTGGTCTCATTCTTTGCGCCCTATATCAAATTAAACTGATGCAGGAAGATGCAGAGAATAGCTATCGGACAGACATAACGCACCAAAAACATATAGATGCTGAAGAATCGGGAGCTCAAGGTACCCCAGTTGGTAAACTCATCCTTGACTATTTTCTTGGGCATATACCATCCGAGGAACAGGCAGGTGAGAAATCCGCCTACGGGAAGCAATATCTGACCGGTGGTGAAATCGAAGACATCGAACAAAGGTTTGCCGGAAAGCTGCAATCCGTTCGATGTGTTTAACGATAAAGAACAGATGATACCAATAATGATTGTCGACATCGTGACTATCATTGCTCCCTTTTTCCGCGAAATGTGAAGCTCTTCATAAAAGAACGATGTGCTCACCTCATGGAGCGACATGAGTGATGTAAGAGCTGCCAGAGAAAGCAGTGCATAGAACAACAAAGAAATAATCCATCCCACTGCCGGCATACCCGCAAACGCCGAATTGAACACATTGGGCAGTGTGATGAAGATGAGCGAAGGGCCGCTATCAGGATTTACACCCACCGAAAAAGCTGCAGGGAAAATCATCAGACCTGCCATGATGGAGACAAAAGAGTCGAGTAGTGCCACCTGCAAGGCAGAATGGAGCAGATTGGTTTGTCTGCTGAAATAGGAAGCATACGTGCAAATACACCCCATTGCAAGGCTCAAAGAATAGAAAGACTGCCCTAACGCATTGAGGAAAACACCCTTGTCTACTTTGCCGAAATCAGGTTTGAACAAGAATTCGATACCTTTGTTTGCATCGGGAAGCAGACATGAAGCCACCACAAGGATAAGTAGCAATATAAATAAGGTGGGCATCAGAATCTTGGAAGCCTTCTCTATGCCTCCGCGCACACCGTGGATAATTACCCAATGAGCGATGAGGAGGATTGCAACTAACCAAAACTGGGGGCGGATGGGATCGGTGGAGAAACGCACGAAATACTCCTGCACGAACTGTGGATTGCCATGCAGCTCGCCCATGATACTGGCATAGATGTATTGCAAGCACCAACCCGACACCACGGCATAATATCCCGTAATGAGATAACCGGTGAGAACGCCTAAGAAGCCGACGTATTTCCATGCGTTCCCATGTGCCAATTTGGAATAAGCGCGATAGGTATTGGAGGCTCCGTGACGGCCGATGATAAACTCTGATACCATACATGGAATGCCCAACACAAGCACGCAGGCAAAATAAATCATGATGAAAGCAGCACCGCCATTCCCTCCCGTCATATAGGGGAAGCGCCAGACGTTACCCAATCCCACGGCACTGCCCGCTGTGGCAAGTATCATTCCCACCCTGCTACCAAAGTTACTTCTATCTTCCGACATAGTTTACATAATTTCGCTTGCGGTTGCAAAAGTATGAAAAATTATCTACTTTTGCATATAAAATGAAAGTAAAATAGATGAATATGAATAATATCATAAGGAAATATCCATTTGCCTGTCTGTACATCTTCGCTATCTTCGTACTCTGCCTGATGCCCATCCCCGAGACCCCGCTTAGTCAGGTGAATATGATAGACAAGTGGACGCATCTCGTAATGTATGGCGGACTGTGCACGATGATATGGGCAGAATACGGCTATAGGCATCGGACGATCGACAAGAGAAAGGTATTGCTCTTCGCTTTCATCGCTCCCATCCTCATGGGAGGCTTCATCGAGTTTTTACAAGCCACCTGTACGGGCGGGCAAAGAAGTGGAGACATATTCGACTTCCTTGCCAACAGTCTGGGCGTGGTGCTCGGACAGATTATCGGTATTCCTCTGGCACTAATGCTTTCCAAGCGGAATAAGGATTAGAAAGCAGGTAAGAATTGCGGAAATGCTTGTCGCCCGTCACTTCCGGACCGATGAAATCGGGCTTTTCGTAGGTTTCATTCTCACTACCTAACTCTACTTCCGCGATAACAAGCCCTTCGTTCTCGCCATGAAATTCGTCTACCTCGAAGGTATGAACACCACATTTCACGAGGTAGCGATGCTTGTCCACAAGGCCGCCTTTACACAGTTTGATGAGCTGTTGCGCCTCTTCCATGTCTATCTCTTTCTCAAACTCATAACGCGTCAAGCCCCCGTTCACACTCCTTCCCTTGATGGTAAGATAACCCTTGTCATCACGAATGCGAATGCGCACCGTCGCACCGTCGGCAGGAATATAGCCCTGCCGGATATGGACAGACGAAAAGGCGGCACGCTTAAACGCATCGCCTTTCTTCACCAAGAACTTCCTTTCTATCTCCAATCCGCTCATGACACGAATTGAGTTGCCCAGATCATATATGCGATAGCTAAGAGAATCAATATAGCAAAAATCCATTTGACCACCTTGTCACCCGTGGTTTTCTGCTTGATTAGACGATTTTCGCGCTTCACTTCTTTACTCGTTGCATTGATCTCATGCACGATTTGACGTTTCGCTTTCTTGTTATTGGTCATGACATTTCAATTTAGTAGGTTGTACTTTAGGTTGATTTTTCTTTTAGTTATCTTCTTCATCAGAGGATGGAAACTCCATCAGATATGCCTTAATAAAGCCGTCGAGCTTGCCGTCCATCACAGCATCGACATCTGAAGTCTGGAAACCCGTACGATGATCTTTCACACGCCGGTCGTCAAACACGTAGCTCCTGATCTGACTTCCCCACTCTATCTTCTTCTTCCCGGCCTCGATCTTCGCCTGCGCCTCCATGCGCTTCTTCATCTCGCGGTCGTAGAGCTGACTCTTGAGCAGCAGCATAGCCTTCGCCTTATTCTTGGGCTGGTCGCGTGTCTCGGTGTTCTCAATGAGAATCTCCTCCTTTTCACCGGTATCGGGGTCTTCATACTGATAGCGCAGACGCACGCCCGACTCTACCTTATTCACATTTTGTCCGCCGGCGCCACTGGAGCGAAACGTGTCCCAACTCACCTTAGCCGGATCGACATACACCTCGATGGTATCATCGACCAGCGGCGACACAAACACACTGGCGAAACTCGTCATGCGCTTGCCCTGTGCATTATAGGGTGACACACGTACCAGACGGTGCACGCCATTCTCGCTTTTCAGATAGCCATAGGCAAACTCTCCGCCCTCAATGGTCATCGTCACGCTCTTGATTCCGGCCTCATCGCCTTCCTGAAGATCGGTAACGGTCACCTTGTAACCATGCGCTTCGCACCATCGCATATACATGCGCATCAGCATCTGAGCCCAATCTTGGCTCTCCGTACCGCCCGCACCCGAGTTGATTTTCAGCACCGCCTCCATCGGATCCTCCGGCTGGCGCAACATGTTTTTCAGCTCCAAGTCTTCTATTGCGGCAATGGCTTTGGCATAGTCGGCATCTACCTCCTCCTCCGTCACCATCTCTTCCTTATAGAAATCGAAGGCCAACTGCAGTTCTTCAGCATAAAGTTTCACGGCATTATAGCCCGTGACCCATTTCTCTATGCCCTTCACTTTCTTCATCTGAGCCTCTGCCCGCTTCGGGTCATCCCAAAAATCGGGCGCCTGTGTGCGTAGCTGCTCCTCCTCCAATTCCACTTTTTTCCGGTCGATATCAAGATAATGATGGAGCTTTTCCACGCGCTCCATCACATCTTTCAACTGCTCTGCTGTTATCATTGTTCGTTTTACTTTTAGCCTGCCTTTTATTCTGCGTACATCTTTTCTATCTCTTCCTTATAATTCTTATAGATTACGGGGCGGCGTATTTTCAGCGTATTGGTCAATTCTCCCGATTCCATCGAAAAATGATGAGGCAAAAGTGTCACACGCTTGATCTGCTCATAGTGTGCCAATCCCTGCTGCAACGTATCGATGCGATCCTTCATCATGTCGTGTACTTTCTGGTTTGCGCACAAGTCTTCACGAGTGTTGAACTTCACACCATTATCTTTCGCCCACTCCTCAATCAGCCGGAACTCCGGCACAACGAGTGCAGACACGAACTTGCGCTGGTCTGCGATGATCACAACCTGATCTACATACTTATCCACCAACAGCAGCGACTCCACCATCTGGGGTGCTATATACTTGCCATTACTGGTCTTAAACAGGTCTTTGATGCGATCGGTGAGATACAATTCGCCATCTTTTATATATCCGGCATCACCAGTATGGAAGAAGCCGTCCTTGTCAAACACCTCGGCATTCAATGCCTCACGCTTATAATATCCTTTGGTTATGGTCGGCCCCTTGAGCAGAATCTCGTTGTTTTCGCCGATTTTCACCTCCAAGCCATTGATGATACGACCCACAGACCCCACTGTATAGGGCTTGTCCTTATGATCGCACGACACTGTGGCCAAACTCTCGGTCAACCCATAGCCCACCAGCATCGAAATCCCGATGGAATGGACGAATTCTTCCACTTCCGGCGAGACGTATGCGCCTGCCGTAGGAAAGATATTGGCATTCTCCAAACCCAGCTGTTTACGCACCAAACCGAGTATCGACTTATTGAGCACTTTATACTCCAAAGCCAACGGAAGCGGCGGGCGCCTGCCGGTGGCCAAGTATTCGATGTTATGCTTTCTGCCCACATTCAACGCATGATGGAACAACTTCTGCTGCATGGCACTAGAGCGGTCTATCCTGTCTTCGACTGCCTGATACACCTTTTCCCAGAATCGGGGCACGCTCGACATACATGTCGGATGTGTCTCGCGCATCGAATCCTGTATCTCCTTAGGGTAGGTATTCACTATCAGCTCTGCGCCTACGCTTATGCACAGGTAGCTCCATGCGCGCTCAAAGATGTGGGTGAAAGGCAGAAAATTGATCACCCTGTCTTTATCTGTCACCGACACACACTCGTTATTGGCTTTCAGCGCAGCCGCATATTGGGCGTAGGTCAGCATCACACCCTTGCTCTCGCCCGTGGTGCCACTGGTATAGAGAATGTTGCAAAGGTCATCGTCATTGGCCTGCGCCCACAAACTCTCCACCTCACTCTGCCGAGGGAAATCCTCTCCCAGCTTGAGGAAATCTTCAAAATACAAAGCATTGGGGTCGTGGCTGCTGATGCGCACACTATCATCAAACACGATGATACGCTCCAACGAGGGACACAAAGCAAAGATGCGGTGCGCCTTATCATACTGCTCCTGCTCACCTACAAACAGGAATCGCACCTGCGCATCGTTGATGACAAACTGGATCTGCTGTTCAGAACTCGTTGCATAGAAAGGCACCGAACAAACGCGGATGCCGTAAGCACCGAAGTCTGTATATAAATAATGAATACAGTTTTGTGAAAAAACCGCGATGTTTTCTTGTGGCTTGATACCCAAATTCAGCATAGCGTTGCTCACCTGCTTCACTCGCAGCGAAAACTGATTCCATGAAACGGTGCGCCATTTCAGGCTTCCAAAGTTGCGGAAAGTGATGGCAGCACGCGAGCCATACTTTTTTGCCTGCTCATGAATGAGTACCGAGAAGTGACTTCTATTCTGCATATAAAATTAGTGGTTTTACAATATGCAAAGATAAGGTTAATTAAGAAAGAAAACAAAAATATCATTACTTTTTTAATGTAACGGCATACCCCCCATCGCTAAATTTACTTACTTTTGCAGTATGGAACAGACTAATCATTACATCCAAGAGGCCGTTGCCCTACTCAGCCGGCTTATCGCCACACCCTCCATGAGCCGCAACGAGACCGTTGCTGCCGACATTATGGAGGACGTCATCCGCCGTTACGGCTTCGCGGCGCACCGCGAGGCCAACAATGTCTGGGCTGTCGACCCGCAGTTCGACTTACTTCGCCCAACCCTGCTGCTCAATGCCCACATCGATACGGTGAAACCGGTGGATTCGTGGACCCGTGATCCTTTCCTGCCCGCCATCGAGGAAGATACGCTCTACGGCTTAGGCAGCAACGACTGCGGCGGCGGATTGGTCACACTCTTGCAGGTGTTCCGCTATTTTTGCATGGATCATCCCGAGATGCCCCGTGCCTATAACCTTATTTATTTAGCATCGGCAGAAGAGGAAGTGTCGGGCAAAGACGGTATCAGCCGTGCCATCCCGCTGCTCCCCAAGATCGACGTGGCCATCGTGGGCGAACCTACCGGCATGCAGCCCGCCATTGCCGAGAAAGGTCTGATGGTGCTCGATCTCATCGCTCATGGCAAGAGTGGTCACGCCGCCCGCGACGAAGGGGTGAATGCCATCTACGAAGCTCTCGACGACATGCAATGGATTCGTGACTACAAGTTTGCAAAAGTGAGCCCGTTACTCGGCCCGGTGAAGATGACGCTCACCGTCGTCAATGCCGGCACACAGCACAACGTGGTGCCCGACCTATGCACCATGCTGGTAGATGTGCGCACCAATGAGCATTATACCAATGAGGAGGCGTTCGACATCATTCGCCGGCACGTTAAGAGTGAGGTGAAAGCTCACTCCTTCCGCCTGCACTCTTCGCACATCGACATTGCCCATCCGTTGGTACAACGCTGTCTCCGGATGGGCATGACACCCTACGGCTCGCCCACCCTAAGCGACCAAGCTCTCATGTCGTGGCCATCGTTCAAACTCGGCCCCGGCGAGTCGGCGCGTTCGCACAGCGCCGATGAATTCGTCAAAATCAGTGAGATAAGAGACGCTTTCGACAAGTATATCACGTTGCTGAAAGCATGAACCGACATCTCCATTTCATCGTCCTCATACCATAAAAACAATGTGTCGGTCACGTACGCCGAACGCCATACGCATGTACGCCGAACGTCGTACGTGCTTACACCGGACGCCGTACGCACGTACACCGAACGCCGTACGACAGCGACGCACCCGTCTCGTGCCGCCGGCATATACCGAAAGAGGAAGCGTCAGAATGGAATGAGAGTATAAAAGAATAATCGCTTCACTCAGACTAAAAGCCAAATGATTATACTTTTATTCTGAGCGAAGCGATTATTCCATGAGAACAGCCTAACGTCCGAGCCATGCCTCGGGGTTGAGCTTTGTGCGCTCCTTGCGCAACTGGAACTGAAGGATGCGGTCTGCACCTACGGTACCCAGTGTCTGCCGCGTGCTCACCTTCTGGCCTTGTCGCACACTCACGGAGCTGAGGTTGCAATATACGGAAATGTAGACACCGTGGCGCACCATCACGACGTTGGTTCCGCCGTAGCCAAGCACGGCACTCACCTCACCGTCATACACCGCGCGTGCCTGACAGCCGGCTGTGCCCTGAATGTTGATACCCTTATTGTCGAGGGTCACACCCTTGAGACCTTCCACATTATATTGCCCGAAGTGGCTCACAATCTTATAATTTCCGGTAATCGGCATGGGCAAACGGCCGCGGTTGGCCTCGAATCCGCTGTTCATCATACGATCGACAGATGAGAACTTCCGCGTCTCCTCGGCACTGGTTTCTGCCTCTGCTATCTCTCTCTTGGCACGTGCAGCGTCGGCCGCCTCCTTGCGTTCGGCCGCCATGCGCTGTGCCTCGGCCTCGCGTGCCGCCTGATCGGCTGCCGCCTTCTTCATCGCAGCATCACGGGCAGCAGCCTCCGACAGCTCTGCCTTACGGCGCTCGGCACCCCTACGGGCATCGGCGGCAGCAGCGGCCTCACGTGCTTTCCGGGCAGCGGCCTCAGCTTCGGCGGCCAATCGGGCTTCCTCTTTGGCACGCTCCTCACGCGCCTTTGCCTCGGCAATGCGTCGGGCATTCTCACGGGCAGCAGCCTCTGCCTCCGCCTTTCGGCGTGCCAGCTCGGCTTCGCGCCGCTTGGCCGCTTCGGCTGCAGCAGCCCTTCGCTTGGCCTCAGCCTCTGCACGGGCGCGAGCTTTCTGCACCTCTATCTCGACCAACCGATCGATCTGAGCATTGAGCGCTGCATCCTTCTTCTGCTGTTCGGTGATGACCGACTGTATGGTCTTCTGCTGTTTCTGCAGACCTTGAACTATCTCTTGCTGCTCGTTCTTGCTGCCTTCGAGCTTGGTTTTCTCCTGCTGCCCTTTGGCAAGAAGGGTGTTTTTCTGCCCCTTAGCCTGCTGCAGCTGCTTATGTTTGTTGTTCACCTGCTCCTGTTTGGCCTTCACTTCCTCACCCTGCGCACGCTGATACTGCGCATATTCGCGCACGAAGCGCAGGCGTCGGTACATCTGATAGAAGTTCTTGGCAGAGAAGACGAACATCATCTTATCCTGCACGGAGCGGTGACGAGCCATGTATCGCATCGACTTGACGTACTTGGCCTGTCGGTCTTTGAGTTGCGCCTCAAGCGTTTCAAGTTGGGTGTTGAGGATGCCGATATTGCCATCAAGCTGGCGGATATCCTTCTGTATCACCTCAATGTTTTTCTGTCGCTCGTCAATCTCACCGCTGAGCGCCATCAATGTCTTTAGGCGTTGCTCCACATCAGCCTTGTTGGCCTGTAGAGCCATCTGCTGCTCCTTGATGCGCTTCTGCACGGCGGAACGCTCGTTCTGCAAACCGCGGATGGAGGCATTGCTGTAGGTAATATCCTTCTTGGCCGATGGAGTTGTCGTTTTCTTTGCTGTCGAAGATGCCTTTTTCGTGGTAGCCGGCTTAGCGGCGGTAGTTTTCTTTGCTGCAGTGCCTGTTGTTTTCTTCCTCGTAGTCTGTGCGGTGCGCGGCTTGCTGGTGGTCGTTCTCTTCCTCGTCTGTGCCTCGGAAGCAACGACCACAATCATCGCCAGCAATATGACAATAAGTTTTTTCATCAAAATTTAAGTAATTTGCCAAGGACATCCTGTGCATCCATCTGCTTGTATCTGTCCGACACAGTGGTCTGCTCCTCCCAGTCGCTTGCCATCGTGAGGTCTTTCATCTCTAAGATGATGGTGCCTGTCTGTCTCTTCTCGGTAGCCGTGGTGGTGAAAGTAATCTCGTGGTTAGCCGGATACTGCTTGGAGCCGAGTGCTTTGAAGTTAGAATAGTTCCACAAAAGGTTGGAACTGCCATGCTCGGCAGAGCTGTAGGTCACCTCTGCCTTATTGATCTGCCCACTCGTACGGTCTGCCTGCCATAAGTAACTCATATTGCCCTGTGTGAGGCTGATGGGCAAATTTGAGCCCATTTCATCGAGATTTACTGTAAATTTACGCAAATCGGATTCACTGACAGATTTGACTCCGGGAAGCAAAAGCTGATTCCAGAACAGGGCTTGGAGCGAATAGAAAGTCAGACCGTTATTCTTTAGGAAGTCGAGCTGATTGTAATCGGCCTTGATATACTGCTTGTGCATGCGGTCGACAACCAGCACATAGTCGGGCGTAAACTCCAGTCGACCCACCTCGCTGCCCAATATAGGGATGAAAAGCTGCAGGCGTATCACCTTATCCTTACGCATGTGCACCGAGCCGGGCACCGTTATATCCTTGTCGCCCATCTTTGCCGTGAAAGTCATGTCGGCAACGATGTTCTGCGAATACACCTTGCGGTCGCTCACTTTCTGTACGAACGACAGGCTTTGGGCAGCCGCCGACTGTGTGCCGCCAACACCTCCCGATGCTCCCGTAGCGCTATTATCTTGTATCAATGACTTCTTGGCTCCGCATGATGCCAACAGCAATGGCAGGCAGAGGAGCATAAGTTTTATGGCTGTTCTCATTTCTCTTTGATATATTGTTTGATCTTTTGTTCCAACGCGTCCTTGCCGCCACCCGCTGCAAGAGCCTGCTGCCAATACTTCACGGCCTCGGGACGATTGCCCACCTTGAGGTTGATGTCGCCGGCATGTTCCAGCACCTCGGCGCTCACCACACTGTCGGTATCGTTCTGCAAAGCCTGATCGATATAGATTTTAGCCTCGGCATAGCGACCCTGCTTATAGAGCACCCATGCGTAGGTATCAAGAAACGTGGCATTCTTGGGTTCTGCTTTGATGGTCTTGGCACTCATTTCCTCGGCACGCTTCAGGTCTTTGCCGTCCACACTGAGGTAATATGCATAGTTGTTAAGGGTCATCACCTGATCGGGTTTCCACTGCAAGCAGCTGTCGTATGCCGCGTATGCTTTCTCGCTGTCGCCCTTGCGGTGATAGATCTCACCCATGATGGCATAGAAATCGCTGACTATCGAGGGGTCGCTCTTAGAGTTGATCTCTGCAGTTCCGCGCTGGAAAGCATCAAGTGCACGGTCATCATCTTTCTGATAATAGCGGGCAAGGCCGGTGAAATAATAGAAAGCCATCTCCTCAGGATTATACAACATGCCCGGCTCGCTGAGCTCGGCCACCTCCTCCCAGTTTTCTTTCGACCATTTGTTTTGTATCAATTGGAAACGTGCACCGGCGTTATCGGGAGCAAGTTCCAACAGTTCGACCAGCGCTCGGTTGACCTCTTCCTCCGGCATCTGCTTCAACGTGTAGTATGCCGCTTTCATTTCGGCAAGTTGGGCATCCTTTGGTACCACTTCCTGCATGCGGTGAATGAGATTGATGATATTCATCGAGTCGCCGCCCTGCTGCTCGTTTTCCTGTACGGCTTGGCGTAGAAACTGCAACCGGCTGTCGCTCGGCGTATTCTTACCCAGTAGGATCTGCTCCATCATCTGCTGCGCCTGCTCAGTCTGTCCGGTGCTGCGATAATAGTCATACATCGAACTTTGAGCATAGGTATTGTCGGGCTCTTCCTTCAGCGCTTGCTCAAAAAGTTTACAAGCTTCCTTCTGCCGCTTGTTCTGCATGAGCCAATTGCCCAACATGATGCGATAGTTCAGATCATTGGGATGGCTGGCTGCAAGCTCCTTTAGCGTTTGATAGGCATTCTTAGAATCGCCCATCATCTCATAAACATTCATCTTCGAGAGGGAGAGTTGTTCGCTCTCACCCTCCAATTGCTCGATGCGGGCGATGGTGTTGAGCATCATCGCATGATTGTTCTGCTGCTTGTAAAGCTTCAGGAGGATGTTCAGCACATCGGTACGATCACGGTTTGTGCTGTAAAGTCGCTCGTAGGCGTCAGTCGCCTTGACATAGTCGCCCACGCCGATATAGAATTGTGCCACCTGCTCCTGATAGGTATCGTTGTCGGGGCGCAGGCTCGCAGCTTTCTCAAGGTAGGCCAATGCCGTGGAATCCTGCTTGAGTTGGGAAAGATAGCGCGCCAGCATGTAGTAGGTTTCTGCTGCATTAGGATTGATCTGCAGGCATCGGCTTAGCAGGTCAAAGGCAGCCGCATAGTTGCCGCTATTCTGTTGTTTCACCGCCTCCAAAAAGAAATAGCTGTAGCGCTGACGGTCGTTATAGCTCAATGTATCGGCTTGCGGCGTCTTCACCGCCACGATTTGCTTCTTCTTTTCCTTTGCCAGAACGGGCAAAGTAATGCCGAATACCATCAATATCACGACGAAAAGAAAGAAGTGTTTTGTCTGCCTGTTATTCATTTTGGAGTTATTTCTGTGTTAGAAATCATCGAAGAAATCGCCATTTTCTGCATGTCGGACACCACAAGTTGCCGCATCAAGCAATGCAGAAGCGGGCATCTGATCACTTTACACCCGTGTGACCGTACCCCCCGGCACCACGCTCGGTCTCATCGAGAACCTCTACTTGGTCTAATTTGGCCTGCGCATACTGTGCAATGACCATCTGAGCGATACGCTCACCATCATTGATCACAAAGTCTTCCGCAGAAAAATTGATGAGCAACACCATCACCTCCCCACGATAATCGGCATCGATCGTACCGGGCGAATTGAGCACCGTGATGCCATGTTTCAACGCCAGACCACTACGGGGACGTATCTGTGCCTCACAGCCCTCGGGCAATGCGATGCGCAATCCGGTGGGAACAAGACGACGCTCCATAGGGTGAAGCACGATGGGAGTATCGATATTGGCACGTAAATCGAGGCCGGCGCTCTGAACTGTAGCATACGCAGGCAAGGGCTGACGACCCATATTGACTACTTTAATTTCTACCATAATGGTTGCAAAATTAAGTAATTCCAACCACATTACTTAATTTTAATTATTAAAAAGAAAGAAAAAAGCGGAAATAAGCGTATCTTTGCGCAAAATCAAAGTTACGATATGAATTGGGCTCAACTGATATCTTGCAAGCGCTTGGGGCAGGAAAACCGTCACCCCCTGCGCCACGACGACCGCTCGGAGTTTAAGCGTGACGGTGACCGACTGATCTATTCGGCTCCTTTCCGCCGCCTGCAAAACAAGACGCAGGTATTCCCCCTACCGGGCAGCATATTCGTGCACAACCGTCTCACCCACTCGATAGAGGTGTCATCATTAGGCAAATCACTGGGCGATGACGTGGCACGAATACTCATAGAGAGGCATCCGGAACTGAAAGGAACACTCTTTGAGGAGATCGGAACAATCGTCCAGACTGCCGGTTTGGCTCACGACATGGGCAATCCGCCTTTCGGCCACTCGGGCGAGAAGGCTATCCAGACCTATTTCTCAGAAGACAGGGGAGCCTTCCTGCAGGAAAAGGTAAGTGCGAAGTTTTGGAACGACATTACCCATTTCGAGGGAAACGCCAACGCTTTCCGCCTCTTGACTCATCGTTTTGCGGGTCGCCGCGAGGGTGGATTCGCAATGACGTACGCCACTCTGGGCTCCATCGTGAAATATCCTATATCAAGTAGCCTTGCGGGAAGCCACGGAAAGTTCGGCTTTTTCACCTCCGAGGAGGAGACATACAAGAGAATTGCCGATGAATTGGGCATTATTTGCTTGTCGAAACCGGGTGAACCGCTGCGATACGCACGCCATCCGTTGGTATATTTGATGGAGGCGGCGGATGACATCTGCTATGAGATTATGGACATCGAGGACTCTCATAAACTCAAAATCCTGTCGTTCGAAGAAACCACCGACCTGCTCTTGGGATTCTTTGACGCAAAGACCCAAGCCGACATCCGACAGCGACTGGATGAGGAAGGGGTGACCGACCGCAACGAGCAGGTGGTATATCTGCGTGCCTGCGCCGTGGGACAATTGGAGAGCGAATGCGTCAACGCCTTTGTGGAATACGAAGAAGATATTCTGAACGGCACGTTCAAAGGAACACTTATCGAACATATTTCCCCATTACAACGTGATGCCTACAAGCGTTGCGAGGCCATCTCCTATCAAAAAATCTACCGAAGCAAGCCTGTGCTCGACATCGAACTCAGCGGCTACAAAATCATCGAGACGCTCATGCAGACTTTCATCAGTGCAGCTGTAGACCCCAAGAAGTTTCACAGCAGGCAGTTGCTGAGCCGTGTGAGCAGCCAATACGACATCGAAAGCGATGATCTCGAAACACGCATCATGGCCGTATTGGATTATGTGAGCGGTATGACCGACGTCTATGCACTCGATGTTTACCAGAAGATCAACGGAACATCGTTGCCCATCGTATAGTTCGAGGGAATAAAAGAACAAGAGTATAAAAGAATAAAGACCATTACTCGCTTGGACGTTACATGCGTTTGAACACATATCCAAGCGAGTAATGGTCTTTATTCTTTTATACTTTTATTCTATTAAGAAATACTCAAAATATGAGTTTACTCTTGTCATCGGGCATATTCAATGCCTCCGGATGTTCCTTTACGAAGCTGTTGATATGGCGCACACGCTTCTCTTCAAATATCTCGTCGACCGCAATCAAGATGCCGCTCTCCTCCACATCGCCAAACTCATCGTTGATGGCGGTGCCAAAAAACTTCATCGTGGGGCTAAGATTCATATAGGTATTGATCAGCGGAGGAATGTTGAAACCCAACGCGCGAATTTCGCGATTCAGAATCTTATAATCTTTTTTGAAGTCGTCCTCATTGAAAATCGCAGCCAATTCGGGCTCCGACGTCTCAATTTTCAGCGGTTTCATCGGTAAAACCAACTTGTCCTGATCGCCGAAATGCTTACGCAGGAAATAGAGAATCATGTCTCTGCCGCGGCGCACAAACGATCGGTACATCGTCATCTTACCGAAATAATACCTGCAATTGGGGTTGATCACCGTCAGTGCACCAAGACCATCCCACAGGTTGTCGAGTGCAAAGATCGACTTGCTGTTCTTTCTCACGTTCTGATATTCGAGCGAAACGAACGAGCGACCTAATTCCACCGTGTAGGGAGCATACTCTTTCATGAACTTCTCGGAGAAATGAAACATGTGCCCCATGGCCAAGTTGGGCTGTCCGTCAGCCTTCATCTTCCAGTCCTCGCCAAAAAGGTAGCGATAGCCGCCGATAATCTCCTCGGCGTCAGGATTCCACACAATGAGCTGCTTGCAGCCGTTCTCCATGGTGTCGAACTCATCAATATCCATCGCCTTGCCTGTTCCTCCACCCGAGGTACGGAAGGCAATCTCACGCAAACGGCCTATCTCCTTCATCACGTTGGGAGAGTCTTGTGCCGAGATGATGTATATCTCGTTATGACTTTTATTGGTTGTCCTGAGCTGGCGCTCCGGCGTCAGTTCACTTTTCAGAATCTTCTTGCTAATCGGTTGGATAATTTCTTGTTCCATAATCCTT
>CAUTTP010000048.1:0-21839 GCA_963541305.1 uncultured Prevotella sp. | reverse complement strand
TTTCGCGTTGCGATAACGGCCTAATCGCAGTGCGATCTCAATGTTTTCGCATGGCGATAACGGTGCTTTCGCGATGCGAAAAGGGTGCTATCGCAAGACGAAAAGATGAATATCTATGGCATATTCTTACTTTTCGTGCATAACTCGCTGATGCTCCGCGATTTACGTAACCCCCTCCAATTTTCGCGTATTTCGGACAAAAGATTTTCAATTTTGCTACGCGTAAATCTCCAGAGGGTGTTTGTCATCTTTTTTCAGAGGTTTTAGCCTCCGAAAAAAGATGACAGAATGAAAGAATGAAAGAATTAAAAAGTGGCATCTTTTGCCGTATAATAAATTTATTTGTTTATCTTTGCAATAAGTAATTTCCTAAACGTCATATCAAATGAATGATATTAAAGTAATGAACCGTGCAGCCGATAATATCCGTATTTTGGCTGCGAGTATGGTAGAGAAAGCTAACTCCGGGCATCCGGGAGGCGCAATGGGTGGTGCCGACTTCATCAATGTTCTCTTTAGCGAATATCTGGTTTATGACCCAGAGAACCCCACATGGACAGGTCGCGACCGTTTCTTTCTCGATCCCGGCCACATGAGCCCCATGCTCTATGCGGGGCTCGCTCTCCGCGGATTCTTCTCTATCGAAGACCTCAAGCAGTTTCGCCAGTGGGGCTCCGTCACCCCCGGACATCCCGAGCTGGATGTCGAGCGTGGCATTGAAAACTCATCAGGCCCACTCGGGCAGGGGCATGCTATGGCAGCAGGTGCGGCTGTCGCCGAGAAATTCTTGGAGGCTCGACTGGGCAAGACTATGATGCAGCATAAGATTTATGCCTACATCAGCGATGGTGCCGTGGAGGAAGAAATCTCGCAGGGTGTCGGTCGTATTGCCGGCACATTGGGTCTTTCAAATCTCATCATGTTCTATGATTCTAATGATATACAGCTCTCTACCGAGACAAAGGACGTGATGGATGAGGATACCGAGGCAAAATATAAAGCATGGAAGTGGAATGTAATCACCATCGATGGTAATAGCGTGGCGCAGATTCGGCAGGCCCTCGATGCTGCTCTGAAAGAAACCGAGCGCCCCACCATCATCATCGGTAAGACCATCATGGCTAAAGGGGCACTCAGAGATGACGGGTCAAGCTATGAGGCCAACCTCAAGACCCACGGTGCACCTCTCGGGGGGGATGCCTATAAGAATACCATCAGGAATCTTGGCGGTGACGTTGAGAATCCCTTTGTTATTTTCGATGATGTGAAGGCTGTCTACGATGCACGTCGTGAAGAGCTCCAGACCATCGTTGCCGCACGCAAGGCTAAGGAGGCAGAGTGGGCAAAGGCCAACCCCGAAAAGAAGACGCTCATGGACGAGTGGTTCTCCGGAAAGTCTCCGCGGATTGATTGGAGCAAGGTGGAGCAGAAAGAAGGCTCCGCCACCCGCGCCGCAAGCGCTGCCTGTCTCACGGTGTTGGCAGAACAGGTACCCAATATGATTTGTGCTTCGGCCGATCTTTCCAACTCAGACAAGACAGACGGCTTTCTTAAGAAGACCCACAACATGGTAAAAGGTGATTTCAGTGGCGCATTTTTCCAAGCCGGAGTGAGCGAGCTGACTATGGCAGACATGTGCATCGGCATGATGCTCCACGGTGGTGTCATCGCTGCCTGCGGCACGTTCTTCGTATTTTCCGATTACATGAAGCCGGCTGTCCGCATGGCTGCCTTGATGCAGGTTCCCGTGAAGTTCATCTGGACCCATGATGCATTCCGTGTGGGTGAAGATGGGCCTACACACGAGCCTGTGGAGCAGGAGGCACAGATTCGACTCATGGAAAAGATGAAAAACCATGCCGGCAAAGACAGTGTGCGTGTGTTCCGTCCTGCTGACGCAGACGAAACAACGGTTTGCTGGAAGCTCGCCATGGAGAATACCGATACTCCGACAGCCCTCATCCTCTCTCGGCAGGGCATTGCCAAGCTCCCTGCCGGCAACAACTACGACGATGCAGCTAAGGGTGCCTACATCGTTGCAGGCAGCGATGAGAATCCGGATGTGATTCTCGTGGCTTCCGGTTCGGAGGTTTCTACATTGGAAGCCGGATGCAATGCCCTGCGCAAGGATGGCATCAAAGTGCGCGTGGTGAGTGCCCCTTCGGAGGGATTGTTCCGCAACCAGAGTGCTGAATATCAGGAGTCGGTGTTGCCTTACAATGTGAAGAAATTCGGTATGACCGCCGGATTGCCTGTCACTCTTGAGGGTTTGGTAGGCATTGGACCTAACAGTAAAGTGTTCGGTATGCCAAGTTTCGGGTTCTCTGCGCCCTATAAGGTGCTTGATGAGAAGCTCGGCTATACCGGCGAGAATGTTTATAATCAGGTAAAAACATTTTTAACCAAATAATATAATTATGGAAATCAAGACTATCGGCATCGCCTGTGACCATGCAGGTTACCCACTCAAGAAGTTTGTTCTCGACTATTTGGAGAAGCACGGCTATGCTTACAAGGATTATGGCACATATAGCGATGCCTCTGTAGATTACCCTGACTTTGCTCATGCTCTGGCTGAAGGTTTGACATCAGGAGAGGTTTATCCCGGCATTGCAATCTGTGGCAGTGGTGAAGGAATGACAATGACACTCAATAAGCATAAGGAAGTGCGTGCCGGTTTGGCATGGTCGCCGGAGATAGCACATCTCATCCGTCAGCACAACGATGCCAATGTCTTGGTGATGCCGGGACGTTTTATCGATAACAAGACTGCGGAGAAAGTGATGGACGAATTCTTCGCCACCACGTTTGAGGGCGGCCGCCATCAGCGCAGAATAGAGAAAATCTAATTTCCATAATCCGTCGGAAGGGTGTGTTCAAAAGGCGAATACACCCTTTTTAGAAGTCACATATCATGCGGATAGCTGTCTATATTTTGCAAAAGGGCAGTCCGGAACTTTAAATTGAAGACTCATGAAAAGATTATTGCTCATCGCTGTCTTGTTTGTAGCATGTAGCAATATGTGGGGCTGTCATGCACGGGCAATTAAGCAGGTAGTGATAGAAGTAACCCACTATGGTGCCAAAGGTGATGGGAGACTGTGCACCAAGGCATTGAATAAAGCCATTCAGAATGCTCCGAAAGGCGCTGTTGTTCATATCCCCGCGGGTAAGTACGTCACTGGCACTATCCATTTGAAGAGTTATATTACCCTTCAGATAGACGAGCAGGCAGAGATCATCGGTACTACAGATCTTGATTCTTACGACCATTACAAGCCTACCAAAGACATGACGCGCTACGACACGGGAGTGGGAAGCGTGAATGCTAACCTGACAGGTGACCGGCGATGGACCAAAGCCTTGATTCTTGGGCAGAACGTGGAGGATGTGATTCTCACCGGGCGTGGTATTATCAACGGTCAACATGTGGAGGATCCGGAGGGCGAGGAGTCGATGCGAGGGCCTCATGCTATTCTTATTGCCGAGTCGAGTCGCGTCACAATTAAGGGGTTGACCATCAATTGTGCATCCAACTATGCTGTGCTGGGATATGAACTCAAGGATAGCAGGATTGACGGTTTGACCATTAACGAAGGTTGGGATGGCGTACATATCCGTGGTTGTGCGAATGTGATGATCAGCAATTGCGACATCAAGACAGGTGATGATGCCATTGCCGGTGGCTATTGGCAAGGCATGACTATCACGGGTTGCAGGCTCAATTCCTCTTGCAACGGTATAAGAATGATAGAGCCAAGTGTGAATCTCACTATCGAAAACTGTGAAATCTATGGTCCGGGCATCTATCCGCATCGCACAAGCAGGGAGCAGCAGCGTAGAGGCACTATCTATGGCATTGTGCTTGAACCCGGTGCTTGGGGAGACGCTCCCGGGCATACGGAGAATATTCTTATCAGGAACGTGACTGTTGACAATGTGCTCAGTCCGCTGGTTTACAGCATGGGTGACAATAACACATGCTCCGGGCTTTATATTGACGGTCTGAAAGCTACCCGCATTAGCTACAATACCACTCCCCTCAATCGTCAGGATTGTGTGCAGATGTGGAACAATATCACCATTAAAAATATGAGTATAACCAACAATTAGAAATTTATTTGCTATGAGAAAACTTATTCTTCTGTTACCATTGTTTTTGCTGTCAATAGGCTCCCGGGCTCAGATGGCAGGCGAAACCGACTCTGCTTATTCCCGGCGCATGGAATGGTTTAAGAAAGCTAAACTCGGAATCTTTATCCATTGGGGAATCTATGCCGTTAATGGCATCTCGGAAAGTTGGTCATTTTATAATAATTATGTGTCGTATGACGACTACATGAAACAGCAAAAGGGATTCACGGCAAAGAAGTATGACCCTAAGGCATGGGTAGATCTCATTAAGGAGAGTGGGGCGCAATACACTGTGATAACAACCAAGCACCATGACGGTATGGCCTTATGGGATACCAAAGCGGGCGTCTTGAGTGTCAAGAAATGTACACCGGCCAAACGTGACCTCATCAAGCCTTTCGTAAAAGAGGTGAGAAAGCAGGGCTTGAAATTAGGACTTTACTATTCCTTGCTGGACTGGTCGCACAAGAACTATCCCAACAAGACAAAGACGGAGAAGCGATATACCAATGACCCAGCACGGTGGAATAAGTTCGTGAAGTTCAATTTCGACCAACTCACAGAGCTTGCAAAGACTTTTCATCCTGATTTGTATTGGTTTGACGGTGACTGGGAACAAAGCGCGGAAGACTGGCGTGCCCCCAAGATCATCAAGCTCTTGCACAAATATACCCCCAATTGCATTGTCAATTCGCGCATTCAGGGCTATGGCGACTATGCTACGCCGGAGATAGGCATTCCCGTCACACGTCCGGACAGCAAATATTGGGAGCTGTGCCTGACCATGAACGATTCGTGGGGGTGGCAGGGAACCGATACCAACTTCAAAAGCTCTTACATGCTTCTGCGCACCTTAGTCGATTGTATGAGCATGGGTGGCAATCTTCTGCTTGATATTGGCCCCCGTGAGGATGGCACCATTCCCGAGATAGAGGCACAGACGCTGCGCGACATCGGGCGATGGGTGAACAAGCACAAGGAGGCTGTCTATGACACCCGCGCAGGCATTCCCCAGCAGTATTTTCAGGGCTATACCACTCTTAATGAGGAAGGCAACATCCTTTATCTCTACATTCCTTACAAGCCGAATAAGGTGGTAGAAGTGAAAGGGATATTAAATGATGTGCAGCGTGTGTGGGTAGTGGGCAATGGCACAACGCTGAATCATAAGACCTATAACCGCCCCTATTGGAGTGAGGTAGCAGGGAATCTTTATATTGATGTTCCCGATGATGTCATAGATCCTGACATCACGGTTCTCGCTGTTTTGCTGGATGGCCCTGTGAAATTGTATGCAGGGCATGGAAAAGTGATAGAGGCAAACTGAATATAAGCAAGTTGAGATGGTGCAGTATCTTGCGTTTGCATAGCCTTTAGCTTAGCAAAAATATCCGATCGCCACACTTCTTTCACCTGACATCTGGCTTATATTATGCCACATGCTGGTTTCGGTACTGTGCCGGGGTAAGGCCAGTACCTTTCTTGAAGAAGCGACTGAGATGTTGGGGATACTGAAATCCCAATTCATAACTGATCTCCGTGATGCTTTTTTCCTTCTCCGTGAGTGCCTCCTTGATTTCTTCAAGTATTTTGTTTTTAATGTGTTCCTGCGCACTTATGCCTGTTTCTTTCTTGATTAAATCACCGAAATAATTGGCAGACAGGCACAACTCCGAGGCACAGAAAGCTACGGTGGGGAGGCCATCTTGCATGGCTTTGTTTCCTTTGAAGTAATTGTCGAGTAAATTTTCAAACTTTGTTAGTAAATCAGAGTTCTGTTTCGTACGTGTGTTAAACTGCCTTTCGTAAAAGCGGAGCAAGTAATTGAGCAGCAATTCTATGCTTCCTGTGATCATCGTCTTGGAGAATCGGTCGATGGAATGATCCAATTCCGACTGTATCATCTTCAAGCAGTTGATAAAAAGTCCACGCTCTTCATCTGAGAGATGCAAGGCCTCGTTAACCTCGTACGAGAAATAGGTGTAATCTTTAATATGTTTTCCAAGTGCTGTTCCGTGGATCAGCTCCGGATCGAAGAACAAAGCGTATCCCTGTGGCTGGAAGATTTCTTCTCCTTCTATGCCGACGACTTGTCCCGGCGCCAAGCAGACGACAGACCCCTTGTCGTAATCATACGCTCCGCGACCATAGGTTAGCTCGCAGTTTTTCTCATCTTTCAGGAAGATGGCGTAGAAACTCATGGTATGCCGAAGACGCTTCATGCGATGCGCTTCGTATTGATTGACCACACTGACCAGTGGATGCTGCGTACGAACACCAAGCATATCGTTGAATTCTTGTATCGTCTCAAAATTGATCATTTGTTTATTTTCATTAGATGTATGGGCAAATATAGGGATATTTTCTTGTATAACGGTTCTGTTTTCGGAAACTTTAACTAAACGATTCAAATGCTCATAAATCATCTCACGATAGTCTTCCAAGTCGCGTCGTTTGCGTGGGTGAGTGGACGAAAAGAGAGCCTGACGAATCAACTGCAAGGCTTTACTCACAAACTGAGCATCGTCGGGAGACAACACGTCAATGTGAGCCATATAGCTGGAAAGCTGATAGAGCGTATTGTTAATCATAAAAATAGAACCTATTTATACAAAGAGAATTACAGCCTTTAATAAGTAGATGCCTCCGAATGGGTAAACTTCCAATTCCCATTGTCCTTGCGAAGCTGAAAACGAAGTTGCAAAGGCCAAGTGTGTTTTCCCCCGCCAAATACGGCTGCCAGCACTTTGCTCTGGCCGGTAAGCGTAGCAACATTTCCCGAAACATCAATGTAGAGGTGCTCGGTTGTTGCTTCATAATAGTTAAGTGTACCGTTCATGATGGAACGTATATATGTCTCTTTCGACTGTTTCATGCCTGTCATGTGCACCAAAACGAAGTCTTCGGCATGCACCTCATTGAGCGTGGTCTCGTCTTTTGCTATCATTGCCTTATACATGCGTTCATATAAAGCTTTGATTTGTTCTTGATCCGATGTGGAAGTCATTGTCTTTTTCGTCTCTTTGGGGTGGTTTGTTGCCTGCCCGCACGCGCCAAGCATGCAGGCAAGCAGCAATATGATAATAGAAATTCGTGTTCTCAACATTACTTCTTGGTTGCATCCTCCGTATTGAGTACGGGAGAAGAAGCAGTATAGATGAAATATTGGTTACGCTCCTGAATCCACCAGCGGCCGTCAACCTTTACATATTTGTCGAAGTAGCGCACGGTATGGAAAGTCAGTTCGTTCACCCCATCCTTCTCGTTGACAAGGGTAGCGAGAGCGTAAGCAATACCGGTGGCGTGTGTGTCGTCCTGAAAGTCGATCACATGCTGACCGTTCTGATGAAAACTTGCCTTGGCTGCACCGAACGATTTGTATTGGCTAATCATGCTATCTATAGAATCTACCTGCATGCCAAGCTCCCCGTAGAAATACACGCGCAGCTTCACGTCCGGGCGGAAGATATTCACATAATAGTCTTGATTGTTAAAATCACTCTCTGTTGCATATCGCTCCTGCAGGTCGCGAATAGCAAAACGATCTTCTAATGTTGCCATAATTCTGAAGTTTAGATATAAAATGTTATTATTGGATAATGTTTGTTGAATTAAATTTGATTAGCAATCATCTGTGCTTCACGGTCTGCGTGTGCCGCCTCAGCGCCATGGATACTCACACCTCTCTTTATTGTGGCGCCGGGAGCACACTGCGCGATGAAGCGCTCGCTTGCCCCCATGCCACTGCCCTCGTTTGTGCAGAAAGGGATGATCGACTTTCCTGAAAAGTCAAACTTTTCCAAGAATGTGTAGCAAACCATCGGCATCGTACCCCACCAGTTAGGATATCCCAAGATGATTGTATCGTACTCATCAATGCTGTCGATAGCATTCTTCAACTCGGGACGTGCCTTTGCACGAAGCTCCTGCTTGGCTTCTTCGATGCATTCGTTGTAATCTTCTGAATAAGAATAGGTTGTATCAATGTGATAAACATCTGCATCAGGGATCAAAGCCTTTAGTTTTTCTACGATGACCTCGGTGTTTCCACGCTCCAAATTCTTTATACTGCCATTTACGTAGTTTTGCCCTCGACGTGAGTAATAGGCGATCAATGTCTTTCCCATTTTTGTTTTGGTTTAAATTTATATTTTGATAGTGCAAAGATACGATGACAATTTGGATAACCTTATACCCGGGCTACAGGAGAAATTATCATTATTACGTTTTTAATAATGTGCATAGTTACACTGATTTCATCCACCATGCGAATCATATTCATGACATTCTCAACAATGTCGATATTTTCGCATATATGATTGGTAACTGCCATCCAATCTGAGAAAATGAAAATAAAAAACCGAGCAACTCTCGCGAGTGGCTCGGTTTACTTAACCTTAATAATCTAATACCATGAAAAACACATTGCAAATATAACCTATTTATAATAAAGTTCCAAACATTTAGTGATATTTTTTTGTTTTTTTAATTATTGTTGTCCGTAAAAAACACATAGCCTGCTCGGAAATCCTTTATGCGTCATACCTATAAGCGCCTCTGCCGTAAAGGGCTTGCCTAAGTGGCACATGAGCCAAACGGCACCTCAATCCTATTCCGATGCCGACGTACACCGAACGCTGTACGCACGTACGCCGAACGGCGCACGCATGTACACCGAACGTCGTATGCACGTACACCGTACGACGTACGTGCTCGTCAGAGCGGGAAGCGGCGACGAAACGTGTAGTGAGAGAAGATGTTAAGCGCTTGGAGAATCGTACGCCCGGGCATGACGGCACAACTTCACATCCAAAATAGTTATCCGCCAAGATTACGATGCACCGAGATACCGGGCAGCCTGACCGCTGCGCATGAAGATGAAACAGCAACTGTTAACGGGCGGATTTGCATCGTTTGGCTTCAATTTTTAGCGGGCAATAACAATTTTTAATACATGATGGAGCCGGATCGAAAATTCAAAAAGAAAAAAATGCTTAAAATCAAACATTCTTTAAGTTTTTCTTTTGCTGGTTTGGAAAATATTTGTAATTTTGCACCCTGTTTGGAATAAGTATCAAAAATCGAAATCAAAAACAAAGATAGCAATGTCTAAGATTTGTCAGATCACAGGAAAGAAGGCACAGATAGGCAATAATGTGTCTCACTCAAAGCACCGTACAAAGAGGAGCTTTGATGTTAATCTTTTCAGCAAGAAGTTCTATTATGTAGAGGAGGGCTGCTGGATTTCACTCAAGATCAGTGCTGCTGGTCTTCGTATCATCAATAAGAAAGGTCTCGACGCTGCTCTGAGGCAGGCTGTTGCCAATGGCTATTGCGATTGGAAAGACATTAAAGTTATAGGAGAGTAATCTCATGGCAAAGAAAGCTAAAGGTAATAGAGTACAGGTTATTTTGGAGTGTACGGAAATGAAGAACTCCGGTCTCCCGGGTACAAGCCGTTACATTACTACAAAGAATCGCAAGAATACTGCTGAGCGTCTTGAGCTCAAGAAGTATAATCCTATCCTGAAGAAGATGACCGTCCATAAGGAGATCAAGTAATTCACGGATTTTGTTTAATCTTTATAAAGTTATTTGAACTATGGCAAAGAAAGCAGTCGCTACCCTTCACGAAGGTTCTACAGACGGACGTGCATATTCAAAGGTAATCAAAATGGTTAAGAGTCCTAAGACCGGCGCTTACGTATTTGATGAGAGGATGGTTCCTAACGAGGCTGTTAAGGACTTCTTTAAGAAATAATTTTTCTAATATAAAATAAGGGTCGTGGGTATTAACCTACGACCCTTTTTTTATAAAGATATGGCGAACTGATGGCGTATGCATCAAAGCGCTATGCAGTTGTAATCTCTCCGGCAATCGATTGATTCATCAGTTTGCGAATGATATCAGGATCTTTATATTGGGCTAACAGATACATGAGCTTTGTTACAGCAGCCTCTACGGTTGAGTCGTACCCCGATACGACACCGATGTTTTTGAGTTGATACCCTGTGTCGTATCTATTCATCTCCACGGCACCGGCTACACACTGACTGATGTTGACAACAATGACTCCACGTTCCGTTGCTTCTTTCAAAGCAGATGTCAGCCATTCGCTTTGCGGCGCATTCCCGCTGCCAAAGGATCTCATGATGATTCCTTTCACATCTTTGTGATTGAGGACACTACGAATGATATGATCGGGCACACCGGGGAACAGACTAAACACCACGACATTAGGGTTCATGGCCAAGTGTGGCATCATCTCCTGCCTATAGTCGGGTCTTAATATATGGTGGTCATGAAAGGTAAAGTTGACCCCAGCATCACATAGGTGCGGATAGTTGAATGACTCAAAAGCGTAGAATCCGTCGGCATTGATTTTGGTTGAACGATTGCCACGGATGAGGCGACCGCTGAAATAGACACACACCTCCGGCACAATGGCATGCCCATCTGCATCTTTCATCGAGGCAAGTTCAATGCTTGTCATAAGATTTTCCTTGCCATCGGTACGAAGTTGACCGATGGGGAGTTGCGACCCGGTGAGGATGACGGGTTTGGTCAAGTTCTCAAGCATGAACGACAGGGCTGATGCCGTATAGGCCATAGTGTCGGTGCCATGCAGGATGACGAACCCATCGTACAACTTATAATTATCCGCAATAATACTTACGAGCTGTGCCCATTTATCCGGTGACATGTCACTGGAGTCGATAGGAGGCGTAAACTGATACACGTTGATCTCCGCCTCGATCAGTTTGAATTCGGGTATGGACTCCACAAGGCGGTTGAAATCCAAGGGCTCCAAAGCTCCGGTTTCCGGATTATGCCCCATGCCAATTGTTCCTCCCGTATAGATCAGCAAAACTTTATTCATCTGACAATACTTTCATCGTTACCTTATCCATTCAATATTTTGTGCAAATATAGTTAAAAGCATCGGTATTTTTCAACATTTTATTTTATTTTTGCAAAAGCAAATCAAACATTAAAACAAATCAAGATTATGAAACAATTCATGGATGAGAACTTCCTGCTCGACACCGATACGGCGCAGGACCTTTATCACAATCATGCGGCCAAAATGCCTATTATTGATTATCATTGTCATCTGATACCCCAGATGGTGGCCGATGATCATAAATTCCGTAGCATCACCGAGCTTTGGCTGGGTGGCGACCATTATAAGTGGCGTGCCATGCGCACCAATGGCGTAGACGAAAAGTTCTGCACCGGTACCGACACTTCAGACTGGGAGAAATTCGAGAAGTGGGCGGAAACCGTACCTTATACCTTCCGTAATCCTTTGTATCATTGGACACACCTTGAACTCAAGACTGCTTTTGGCATTGATAAGTTGCTATCCCCGGCTACGGCTCGCGAGATCTATGATGAGTGTAACGAGAAGCTGAAGTCGCCCGAGTTCAGTGCTCGCGGATTGATGCGCCACTATCATGTGGAGTGTGTCTGCACAACGGATGACCCTATCGATGATTTGAGATACCACAAGCAGACCCGCGAGAGCGGTTTCGAAATCAAGATGATTCCTGCATGGCGTCCGGACAGGGCGATGAACATTGAGAAGCCCGACTTTGCCGACTATATGAAGAAGCTGTCAGAAGTAAGTGGAGTGGAGGTGAATAGTTTCCAATCGATGGTGGATGCTTTGCAGGTTCGTCACAACTTCTTCTCTGAGAATGGTTGCAAACTCTCTGACCACGGAATAGAAGAGTTCTATGATGAGGCATACACCGACTCGCAGATCGAGACTATTTTTACTAAGGCACTGGATGGCCTGCAGCTTTCGATACTTGAGGTTCGGCAGTACAAGCATGCCTTCCTGAAGGTTTGCGCCGAGATGGATCATGCCGCCGGCTGGACACAGCAGTATCACTATGGAGCCATTCGCGACAACAATACCTTGATGTATAATCGGATTGGCGCCGATACCGGCTTCGATTCTATCGGTGAGTTCAACACAGCGCGTGCCATGAGCCACTTCCTGAATGAACTCAATGTGCAGAAGAAGCTGACCCGTACCATATTATATACGCTGAATCCGTGTGCTAACGAAGTGATTGCCACCATGCTCGGTAATTTTCAAGACGGTTCAGAACCCGGTAAGATCCAGTTTGGTTCAGGCTGGTGGTTCAATGACCAATTGGATGGTATGACCCGCCAGATGAACGCCCTGTCGGTTCTTGGCCTGCTCTCTCGCTTCGTGGGTATGCTGACCGACAGCCGTTCTTTCTTGAGCTATCCTCGTCATGAGTATTTCCGCCGCTTGCTTTGCAACCTGCTTGGCAATGATGTGGAGAGAGGACTATTGCCCAACGACAGGGAGTCTCTGGCAAGAATGGTTGAGGATATTTCATACAACAACGCCCGCAGATATTTCAAGTTCTACTAATATCGAGCGATTTTAGGCACAGCATAATTCAGGGATGCAAGGATGATTAGCCGATAGCGATAGCCCGGCGGGTCATATCCTTGCATCCTTTTTTTGTATGTTTTTAGACCTTTCCTGATTCAGAATAGTTTTAACAAACACCCTCTGTAGAATTGCGTGTAGCAAAATTGAAAATCTTTTGTCCGAAATACGCGAAAATTAGAGGGGTTTACGTAAATCACAGAGCATCAGCGGCTTATACACAAAAAGTAAGAATATGCCATAGATATTCATCTTTTCGTCTTGCGATAGCATAGCTTTCGCATCGCGAAAGCACCCTTATCGCGATGCGAAAACATTGAGATCGCACTGCGATAAGGCCATTATCGCGATGCGAAACCTATGCTATCGCAACCCTACCCTAAAATTTTCGACCATCCGTGACCCGGATCTTGCCAAGCCACCCCGATTTTCCGCTCTAGAATGAACGAAAATCTGAACAAAAAAACTGTAATGAATTCTTGACAAATTTGGGGGGAGAGAGGAGAGTGGAGAGAGGAGAGAGAACACTTTTGTGGATGTTTGGGCTATACAACCGCCGGAGTGTGCTCTCTCTCCTCTCCTCCCAAACAGGTGCGTGAAAGCTCACTTAACAAATGTTAATCAGCAGAAAAACTCCACCTCATTCTTTTCTATCACCAATCTTTTTGCTACTTTTGCATCACCAAATCGAAGGAAGATTGGCAGAGTGACCGAATGCGCTGGACTCGAAATCCGGTATACCCTTTCCGGGTATCGGGGGTTTGAATCCCTCATCTTCCGCACAGACAGCTGTTGCTTCATCATGGAGCGACAGCTGTTTTTTGATTTGGGTAGACTCGTCTTTGTCTGCATGGAAGTCAGGAAAATCATACATATCGACATGGATGCCTTCTTCGCCTCGGTGGAGCAGCGCGACCGGCCAGAACTGCGCGGCAAGCCCGTTGCCGTGGGGTTTGACGGTCCGCGTGGAGTGGTGGCAGCGGCAAGCTATGAGGCGCGCAAGTTTGGTGTGCGCTCTGCCATGGCGATGGCTACGGCCAAGCGGCGATGCCCAGACTTGATCGTGGTGGATTCCGACCATCATCACTATAGTGAGGTATCGGCGGAGGTGCACCGTATCTTTCACGACTACACCGACTTGGTGGAACCTCTGTCGCTCGACGAGGCCTTTCTGGACGTGACAGAGAACAAGAAAAATATGTCATTGGCGGTGGATATTGCCAATGAGATTCGCCGGCGCATCAAGGATGAGTTGCACCTCACGGCCTCAGCAGGTGTTTCCTATAATAAGTTTCTAGCCAAGATTGCCAGCGATGAACGTAAGCCTGACGGTATTTTTGTGATTCATCCCTCGCAGGCGCTCGACTTCATTGCTCGATTGCCGGTTGGGAAATTCTGGAGCGTAGGACCGAAGACCCGTGAACGGATGTACAAAGCGGGTATCTTCACCGGGCGCGATCTGCGCAAGGTGTCACGTACACATTTGCAGGAGATGTTTGGCAAGATGGGCACGGTCTATTATGACTTTGCCCGAGGTATTGACGACAGACCTGTCGATCCTTCGTGGGTGAGAAAATCAGTGGGTTGTGAGCGCACGTTCCCGGAAGATATGACCCAAACGTCGCAGATGATTATAGAGCTTTATCACATCACGCTGGAACTGGTGGAGCGTATCCGGAAGTCGGAATTCAAGGGCAAGACGCTCACTTTGAAAGTAAAATATGCCGATTTTCAGCAAATAACGCGTAGTATGACAACTGCGGAATACCTTGTCAGTAAGGAAGATATACTCCTTTTGGCCAAGCGATTGTTGAACAAGGTAGACTTCTCTGCATCTCATCCCGTCAGATTGGTGGGGCTATCGGTTAACAACCCTTATGCTGAAAATGAAATTACGGCAGCTGAACCCCGATGGATACAAGGCCGACTGGATTTCGGAGACGACTTTTGGAAGGCATATGAGAAGTAGTAGCGATAAGAGAAACAAGGGAAAACAGTTTTTTCCTAAAAAATCACTAATTGCTTGACAATGTCGGAAAATAGTTTTAACTTTGTAGGCATCTCGTCTGAAAAGAATTCATAACAATCGAAAATAGGCGCATGCTAAGCGATACACCAATACATAAACCCAAAATTGTTAGGTCGACTTCTACCAAGCGGAAGCAAAATGCCGGTAAGGGAAAGAAGCGTGACATCAAGCGTAACATCCCTACCGACCTTATACCGATAGAGGAGGAGACATGGCTGTTACAACCCATCGCCGTGACGATGATGCGCCATGACTATTCGCTGATTCAGATTCGCATCTTGGTTTCTATTGTGGAGTTCATGCAATCGAAACTTTATAAGATTCTGAATAAGGAGAAAATGGAACCCGAAATCTTCTCGGACGCCGAACTCGACAATGATGGGCGTCTGGAGATCAAGACGCTATTCAAGACGCTTGGTGTGGATCCCAATCATTATCCCCAGCTTCGTCAGAGTCTCAAGATGTTGGCTTCTATACCCGTAGAGATTCCCTATAAGACGGAGGATGGGCGCAACTATCTCAAGGTGACTAACCTCTGCGACGTATATATTCCTGAAGATGCGGGCATATACGAGAAGTATGCCGTGCTGAAGATTGACCGCACGGTGGCGCAGCGATTGGTGGGCATGGATTTGGGGTATCATCGTCTGGGTAAACAAATCGTGTTTGCATGCCGCAATCGCTACACCCAGCGCATCTATATGTTTATAGAGAGCTGGCTGAACAAGGGCGGTACAGTGATTAAGACCATTGACTTTCGCAAGATGCTGCGTTTGGAAGACAACTATAAAAAGTTTAGCGACTTCACCCGTCGTGTGCTTGAGCCGGCGAAGGAGGAACTGGAAGAACTGGCAGAGAATGGCTTTTGCGATTGCTATTTCGATTACGACAAGCGTTATGAGCGTGGTCAGCGTGGTGGCGAACCCGACTCGCTGATCTTTCATATCTATCGCCCAAAGAACAAACTCAACAAGCAACTCAAGGATGTTACCAACATGCAACGTCAGCAGTTTACCGATATGCTGAACAGATACTTCAACATTGAGATGGCGGTGGCAGGCAAGATGAGCGAGCGCATCACAGCAGAGAATTATCAGGACGCTGTGTCGAAGCTGATCGATCTGCGCAATCGCATGCGTAGCGACATGAACATTCACGACCGCGCGGCTTACACCTATCGCGTGTTCGACAACTTCTTCCGCGGGGCACAGGGGGGTGAGGTGGTCAGCGAGGGATAAGGCGAGATGTGAAAAGAGGAAGAGGAAAGGCGGAAAGAAACACGTATTCAATTTTAAATAAAGATACACAACAACAATGAGATCAAGGACATCCGATTGGTTTGAGATAAAAGTTCGTTACGATAAGACACAGGAAGATGGGAGCATCAAGCCCATCACCGAGCAATATGTGGTGGACGCGTTGAGTTTCACCGAGGCCGAAGGCGCTATCATTGAGGAGATGTCCTCATATATTAGCGGCGACTTCAAGATCACAGGCATGAAGCCTGCGGCTTATCATGAGATATTTTTCAGTGAGAATCCGCAGGATGATAAGTGGTATAAGGTGAAGTTAATGTTTATCACCATTGACGAGAAGACCGAGAAAGAGAAGCGCACAGCCCATAACTATTTGGTTCAGGCCGGTACCTTACAGGGTGCCGTGAAGAACATGGAAGAGGGTATTAAGGGCATCATTGCTGATTGCCAGTTTGCGGCCGTGACCGAAACGATGTTCATGGATGTCTTTGAGCATGTAATCAAAAGTGGAAATAAACCTGTCGAGACTGACGAAAGACCCGAGTATGAGCAAGCGGGAAATGAAGTAGAGGGGGCTGAGTAATGAATGTGGATGTTGCTAAAAACTTGCAAGAAGTGCTTGGCAATCTTCCCGAGGGTGTGCGCTTGGTTGCAATCAGCAAGTATCACCCTAATGAATATATAGAGGCAGCCTACGCCGTGGGGCAACGCTTGTTTGGCGAGAGCCATGAGCAGGAACTGAAGAAGAAAGTGGAGACTCTGCCCAAGGATATAGAGTGGCATTTCATAGGGCATCTTCAGAGTAATAAGGTGAAATATATTGTGCCCTACATCTCAATGATTGAGGCAGTGGATAGCTTCAAGCTGCTCAAAGAAATAGAGAAGCAGGCTGCAAAATGCGACCGTGTGATCAATGTGCTGCTGGAACTGCATATTGCCGAAGAGGAGTCTAAGTATGGCTTTACACTCGATGCTTGTCGTGAGATGTTGCAGTTTGGCGAATGGCAAACGATGAGGCATGTACGCATTTGCGGTTTGATGATGATGGCCAGCAATGTGAATGATGATGCTCAAGTTGCAAAGGAGATGATGACAGCCGCCGACTTCTTCGATGAGTTGAAGCGCGATTACTTTGCCAATGCTGACTATTTTTGTGAGCGTTCATGGGGCATGAGTGATGATTATCCCATAGCCGTGAAGTGCAGAAGCACTATGGTCAGGGTGGGAACTTTTATTTTCGGTCCGAGGGTGTACTAAGGTATGCGTTATAATACTAAGCAATCCAATAAGAAGCGATGGTCAAAAATAAGATGTTAGACAAGGCTCGACAGATGCTTGACAGCTATCTGGACACGACAGGTATGAGGCATACTCCGGAGCGTTATGCCATTTTGGAGGCAATCTATAATATGGATGGGCACTTCACGGTGGAGTATCTCAACGAGGTGTTGGAGAATCATAAGTTCTTTGTCAGTCGTGCCACTCTTTACAACACGCTTCGCCTCTTCTTGCAGATTCATCTTGTGGTGCGTCATAAACAGATAGACAAGACGATGTATGAGGCTGCATTGGTCAATGATTCGCACTGCCATCAGATCTGTACTCTGTGCGGAAAGGTGAAGGAAGTGGAACTTCCACAGGTCGAACATGCTATTGCCGATGCCCATCTCAAGCGTTTCAGGAGAGAAGGATTCACGCTATACATCTATGGAATATGTAGTTCTTGCCAGTCGAAACTAACGCGTCAGCGCGCCATCAAGGATAAGAACAAAACGGAAAACAAATAAACTTTATAAGATTTTATGAGTACAGGTAAAGTTGATGTCTTGCTGGGGCTCCAGTGGGGCGATGAAGGAAAAGGTAAGGTGGTCGATGTGCTGACGCCGAAGTATGACGTAGTTGCCCGTTTTCAAGGCGGTCCTAATGCCGGACACACATTGGAGTTTGAGGGGCAGAAGTATGTGCTTCGCAGCATTCCTTCGGGTATCTTTCAGGGTGGCAAGGTCAACATCATTGGTAATGGTGTGGTTTTGGCGCCCGATTTGTTTATGAATGAGGCTAAGGAATTGGAGAGAAGCGGTCATGAACTCCATCACCGCCTGTATATATCCAAGAAGGCTCATCTCATCATGCCTACCCATCGTGTGCTTGACTGTGCGCTTGAGGCTGCAAAAGGAAAAGACAAGGTTGGTACCACAGGTAAGGGGATAGGTCCGACATATACCGACAAGGTAAGCCGTAACGGCCTTCGCGTAGGCGATATACTGGATAACTTCGAGACGAAATATGCTGCTCATAAGGAGCGTCATCTTAAGATGCTGGCAGGTATGGGCTGGACAAACTTCGAAGGTTTCGATGAAACAGAGAAGGTATGGATGGAAGGGGTGAAGTATCTACGTCGTTTTCATATTGTAGACAGTGAAAATGAAATCAACAAATACTTGCGTTTAGGCAACAGTATTCTCTGTGAGGGAGCGCAGGGAACGATGCTCGATGTCGATTTTGGTAGCTATCCATTCGTGACATCGAGTAACACCGTATGTGCCGGAGCATGTACCGGTTTGGGCATCAGTCCAAACAAGATAGGGCATGTATATGGTATCATGAAGGCTTATTGTACCCGCGTCGGTGCCGGTCCGTTCCCCACCGAACTCTTTGATGAGGTCGGCACGAAGATTCGCGACCTCGGTCATGAGTATGGCGCAGTGACAGGGCGTGAACGTCGCTGCGGTTGGGTCGACTTGGTGCAACTTCGTTACAGTATCATGGTGAATGGTGTGACAGAGCTAATTATGATGAAAAGCGATGTGCTCGATAGCTTTGATACGATCAAAGCATGCGTGGGCTATAAACTGGTTGACGAAACAGAGACACGCGACTTCCCTTACGATATTGATAATGTTACCCCTATCTACAAGGAACTCCCCGGTTGGAAGACCGATATGACATGCTTCACCAGTGAGAACCAGTTCCCACAGGCATTCAATGACTATGTGAAATTTCTTGAGACAGAACTTGAAACTCCGATCAAGATAATTTCTATCGGTCCTGATCGCGCCCAAACGATAGTTAGAGGATAGGCAATTCAAGAACAAAAGTAAATCAAACAGATGGCAAATAACCCCGGCATTCCAAAGGGAACCCGTGACTTCGGACCCGAGGAAATGGCAAAAAGAAATTATATATTCAATACTATCAAGGATGTGTACGCCTTGTATGGCTTTCAGCAGATAGAGACACCGGCGATGGAATCCCTGCAGACTTTGATGGGAAAATACGGTGAGGAAGGTGATAAACTGCTGTTTAAGATTCTCAATTCAGGTAATTATTTTAAAGGAATTAGTGACGAAGAATTGGATGAGCGCAACACTTTGAAGCTGCAAACCAAGCTCTGCGAGAAAGGTTTGCGCTATGACCTTACCGTACCTTTTGCCCGCTACGTGGTGATGCACCGTGAGGAATTGCAGTTGCCTTTTAAGCGTTACCAGATTCAGCCCGTATGGCGAGCTGACCGCCCACAGAAAGGTCGCTACCGAGAGTTCTATCAATGCGATGCCGACGTGGTAGGCTCCGACTCTCTGTTGAATGAGGTTGAACTGATGCAGATTGTGGATACCGTGTTTGATAAGTTTGGTATCCGCGTACAAATCAAGATAAACAACCGCAAGATTCTGTCGGGTATAGCAGAGGTTATCGGCCAACCGGAGAAGATAACGGACATTACTGTGGCCATCGACAAACTCGACAAGATAGGTCTTGATAATGTGAATGAGGAGCTACGCCATGCCGGAATCTCTGAAGAAGCCCTTAGAAAGTTGCAGCCCATCATTGCTCTTGAGGGAACAAATGATGAAAAATTATCGGTCATCGCAAGGGTATTGCAAACCTCCGAGGTCGGTTTAAAGGGTGTAGAGGAGACGCGTTTCATCCTCGATACGCTGAAAAGAACGGGTCTGAAGAATGAAATCCAGCTTGATCTGACATTGGCTCGTGGCCTGAACTATTACACAGGTGCCATCTTCGAGGTGAAAGCCCTTGATGTGCAGATTGGCAGCATAACGGGTGGAGGACGTTACGACAATCTGACGGGCATCTTTGGTATGCCCGGCCTGTCAGGAGTGGGTATCTCATTTGGGGCTGACCGCATCTACGATGTGCTTAATGCTTTGGCTCTCTATCCGAAAGAGGCTGCCTGTGCCACACAACTTCTCTTTATCAACTTTGGTGAGCAGGAAACCGCTTACTGCCTCCCCATCGTTGCCATGGCACGCGAAGCAGGAATCCGTACGGAGATGTACCCCGACAAAACCAAGATGAAGAAGCAGATGAGCTATGCCAATGCCAAGAACATCAGTTTTGTAGCACTTGCCGGAGAGAACGAGATCAGTGAAGGTAAGGTGACACTCAAGAATATGTTGACGGGTGAGCAGAAAGTGGTTGGCACTGCCGAACTGATCGCTGAAATCAAAAACTAATCCCTCTCCTTCTTCTTATAATTCTTGTCTTGGGGTGGGAAATATAAGGAAATGTTATCAATATCATCCCCGATTCGGCATGGGTCGGGGATGTTTTATCAACTAATATTGATGTTTTGCCCCTTTCTCAAATCATCGACAAACAACTTGAAAACAATGAAGAAACTAAAGCAAATCCTGACATTAGCATTTGTTTTAACTGTAATCTTTTGTCTGACATCCGGTAAAAAGCAAACAACTATTTTCGTAATTGGTGATTCCACTGCGGCCGAAAAGTCGGATCCCGCTACTAATCCGGAGCGAGGGTGGGGCATGGTATTGCAAGGCTATTTCGACAAGACTATCACCGTAGACAATCATGCAGTGAACGGCCGCTCATCGAAGAGTTTTCTTGATGAAGGCAGGTGGCAGAAGGTGATGGATAGGATCAAGCCCGGAGACTATGTGTTGATACAGTTTGGGCACAATGATGAGAAGACATCTCCTGAGCGCCATACGGATCCGGGAACAACTTTCGATGCCAATCTTGAGCGTTATGTCACCGACGCACGCTCGAAAGGCGCCATACCGGTGCTGTTGAGTTGTGTGGTTCGCCGCAATTTTTTCAAGCAGGTAGGCAAGGATATTGATGATGAGGCATTGCGAAACACCATCTATTCTGACGAGAGAGTGAACTCTGACACGCTGATCGATACCCATGGCGCATATAAGGATGTGCCCCGATACGTAGCTCAACGCTTGGGAGTGACTTTTATTGATGCCAACCGGCTAACCCATGAGCTTGAACAAGGATTGGGCGTGATAGGCTCGCGCAGCATTCACATGTGGTATAAGCCCGGTGAAGTGAGCAGTATTCCCGATGGGCGACATGATAATACCCACTACAACTTGAAGGGTGCACGCCTCGTTGCTGCACTCATTGCCAGTGAATTGGGGTCGAAAGAGAAGGCGTTGAAGCGCCATCTGGTGCATTATGACTATGTGGTGTCTGCCAAAGGGCGGGGCAACTATATGTCTTTGCAATCAGCTTTGAAAGCCATACCTGCTAAAGGCAATGCCACCGTGTATGTGGTCGACGGGAAGTGGAATATCACAAAAGACGAGCTGAAGGGTAAGCGTGTGAAGTTTATTGTTCGCGAAGAAGCAAAGGTTAATATCACCAAGCGACCGGTAATCGATAGGCCAGTGATCATAAAATGATATTTTTCCTTTTGGTTTGTTGCATTTGTAAAGAAATCATTATAAAAGTCCTGCTCACTTTTTCGTTTATTATAAAGTAAATGTTCGGACTGAGTATTTACCGTATATCACTATATAAAAAACTTTACAAACACCCTCTGTAGAATTGCGTGTAGCAAAATTGAAAATCTTTTGTCCGAAATACGCGAAAATCAGAGGGGGTTACGTAAGTTTCAGAAAGACAGTGAGTTACGGACGAAAAGTAAGAATATGCCATAGATATTCATCATTTCGTCTTGCGATAGCATAGCTTTCGCATCGCGAAAGCACC